>UQLQ01000003.1 GCA_900541905.1 uncultured Oscillospiraceae bacterium | reverse complement strand
GTTTTCTACTCTCTCCTTTTTTATTCGCTTAACTAAATATTTTTATTTATAATAAAACTGTGCTATAATCCAAATATAAAACTTTATTTAGGAAAAGAGATGAGCCATTATGATTTTAAATCAAAAGCAAATTATAAATTATTTTACAAGAATTGGATTGAATTATGATGATTATAAGTGTCATAAATTAGATGGTCAGTTGTTGTCAGAGCTTTGTTTTGCACATAATATTTCTATCCCATTTGAAAATTTGGATATATTGAATCATAAAATGATTTCTTTGGACGGTTCTATTCTTTATGATAAAATCATTACAAAGTATAGAGGAGGCCTCTGTTTTGAACTAAATGGATTGAGTGAAATTTTTTTGCGATCATTGGGATTTGGGGTAAAAGATCTTTCTTCCAGATTTTTTCGGGATGCAGGAAATGATATACCCATGCAGAGACATCGCTTATTAAAAGTAGAGGCTGTAGATGGTACTTATATATGGGATATTGGAATTGGACAACGTTCTCCTAAATATCCATTACGTTTAGCAGAAGGATTAGTGCAGAAACAGTGTGGCGAAGTTTATAAGCTTGAAAAAGAAGCATTTTATGATTGGGTTTTGTATGAATACTATAAAGAACAATGGTTGAGAATTTTATCTTTTACTGAACAACAGCAGATAGCTGCTGACTTTATTCCTGCCTGTACATGGTGTGAACTACACCCAGATTCTCCTTTTAGAATTCATAGAATGCTTGCAATTAAGACAATAGATGGAAGAAAAAGTATTGATGGTAATACCTTTAAAATCATAAAAGGTCAGCAAATAGATGTATTTGAAAATCTAACAGAGGCTGAATTGAAAGTGATATGCAAAGAGCATTTTGGTTTATGTTTATAAATCTATAACAGTGTAGTACAATTCAACACTTATCATAATGTTAGTCATAAATAGTTTTATTATATTTTTCGGGATGCGAGGTAATAGATATTTATATTAATATGTATGTTGTAGATAGGAGAGGTTATAATTTTTATCTCCTAAGATTTTTATAATAATTGTGCGCAGCAATAGGTCAGATATTATGTTGGTGACCGCTTGCTACGCACATATAAAAATATTCAATTTATTTGTTTATGGTCTGATTCCACCACCGCCATCAACATGTATGGTTTGACCGGTAATATAAGATGCATCTTCCGAGGCGAGGAATAGACAAGTACGTCCAATATCCTTTTCAGGGTCTCCGTAGCGCCCTAATACTATGTTTTTTAAATTTGCTTTTGCCATTTCCGGTTCTGCCTCAGCCCATTTTGCCAATTGTTCTGTCATAGCCAATGGACATATTATATTTACGGTAATCCCAAGTTCTCCCCATTCACGTGCTGCTACGCGTGACATACCTCGAATACCTTCTTTTGCTGCTGCATAGGAAGTTTGTCCCATGTTGCCATATATCCCTGCAGCTGATGCAAAATTGATTACTCTGGGTTGTTTGCTTTGTTTTAAGTACGGAAAACACTCTTTCATGTAGTAGAATGCAGCATATAGCCCAGAGTGAATTGCTAATTTAAAATCTTCTACGGAATGGTCTGCAAATAAGACACCGGATTTAGAGGCCTGCGCGTTATTAATCAAAACATCTATTCCTCCAAATGCATCAACGGTATTTTTAACTGCAGTCTGTACTTGGGAATAATCTCCCCCATCTGCATACAGTGCTAACACTTTTACACCGTATTCTTCTTCCAATGTTTGTTTTGCATGATTCAATTCTTCCTGTACAATACTGGTTAGAACAAGATTAGCTCCTTCTTTTGCAAATGCAGTTGCAATGCCATATCCAATCCCGCGGGCACCGCCTGTAATAATAACTGTTTTATTGGTAAATCGTCCCATGATGTTTTCTCCTTTTTGATTTATTGTGAAACAGTATAGCACGTTTATCAATCACAAATCTATAGGACTTTATAACAAAAATATACATAAAATAGAGTGTTTTTATTATTTTTATGTGAAAATTGTTAAAAAATAATCAAAGTTGCTAAAAATTGCTCCAGTAAAATGTTTTATTTTATACTTCAAAAGGACATGATATTATTATGAAATAATGATTGGGTGATGATTGTGGCAATTTTTATAGGAAGTATCATTCTGCTTATTTTGTTATGCGGTGTTGTAGTTTCCACAAAAGCAATTTCTAAAAGAGATAGGAACGATCAGTCTGATGCAGTGTATCGTGATAATTACCGTTATCGCAATCAGTATAGAGAGGAAAAAGACGATTTTATTTCAATAGAATCATCTTCTCCAGAGGAACAAACTACAGAATCTGTAGAAAACAATGTAGAAGAAGAGTCCGAGGATAATTTAAATGAAGAGCCTACAACTGTAATTGCTCCAGGTGAAGATATAAAAAAATAACAAGAAAACGTCCAAAGTAAAATCTTTGGACGTTTTCTGTTAGCTTAAAATTTTGATTGAGAAGAATGGGAGGTAGAAAAGATAGTTGCGGTCTACCTTTAACTACAATATTATTATAAAATGATATTGTGACGAAGTTATGAATAGTTTTACATTCATTTGTAAACATTCCATGGAAACCCGGAAAGAGAAAAACCGAATCGTATAGATTCGGTTCATTCTCGTTAGCTTGAAAGGTTATTTGATTGAGGAGTGTAGAATGTACGAAAAGAATGGTTGCGGCTTCCTTTCCTCTGTACACTTATATTATAACGAGAAAATGGGGCGAGTTGTTACAACTCTGTGAATAGAGTAAAGTGATTTTGTAAATAAAATTTCAAAATATCAAACATTTGTTTGTTTTTTTGGTATATATATGGTATGATTACATTATCCGAATCAAGGAGGATTATTTACATGAAACCATTGACCAAGAGCCAACAGAAGATATATGACTTTTTAAAGGATCGTTCTCAATATGGAATCCCTCCATCCGTACGAGAAATTTGTGCTGCTACAGGATTAAAATCTACTTCCACTGTGCATGCCCACTTAAAAGCGTTAGAAAATTTAGGTTATATCTCACGTGATGCAGGGTTAAACAGAGCCATTCATATTGAAGGTTGTGAACAAGCAGCACAAGTGCCTATTTTGGGTAAGGTTACAGCAGGACTTCCAATTTTGGCTGTAGAGGAGGTACAAGGATATCTGCCAATTTCTGCTGGTCAACAAAGAGGACGGGAGCTATTTGCATTAACCGTACAAGGTGAAAGTATGAAAAATGCAGGTATTCTAGATGGTGACTATGTTGTAGTAGAACGAACTCCCACTGCCCGTGATGGAGATATTGTTGTTGCCTTAATTGAAGATGAAGCTACAGTAAAACGTTTGTATAGAGAAACAGATTGCGTTCGACTACAACCGGAAAATGATGCATTTGAACCAATTTATGCAAAAGAGGTTATCATTTTAGGAAAAGTAGTTTCCGTGGTGCGTTATTATTAAGAAAATATTCTAATAAAAAAGAATCACTATCTAAGTGATTTTTTTATGTAATGGTTCATCGTTGTATTCTGCTCATAAATATGATAAAATCGAAAAAACAGATATTTACGGAGGATTCATCATATGATAGGAATTATCGGGGCTATGGATATGGAAGTGAATGGTTTGAAAGAGCGTATGCAGAATGCAGAAGTAGAAACCATTGGAACAATTGATTTTTATAAAGGAACCATTCAGGGTGTTCCGTGTGTAGTAGCACGTAGCGGAGTAGGTAAAGTAAATGCAGCAATATGTGCGCAAATTATGGCTCTGATGTATCGACCAAAGGCAATTATTAATACGGGAGTCGCAGGGGGCATCGGCAAAGGTGTATCCGTAGGAGACGTAGTTGTCTCCAGAGGGTTGGTACAACATGATATGGATACCAGTGCAGTAGGAGATCCAAAGGGCTTTATTTCCGGAATTAATTTAATCACGATTCCTGCGACGGAAAAATTGGTGAATCTGGTAGTGGAAAAAGCAAAACACACGTATCAGGGGGCAGTACATATTGGTATTATTGCAACAGGAGATCAATTTATTGGACAATCTGATAAATTAAAAGAGGTTTCTAATCAATTTCAGGCCATTGCGTGTGAAATGGAAGGTGGCAGTATTGCTCAAGTTTGTTATATGAATGATATTGATTTTGTTGTAATTCGCGCCATTTCCGATAATGCAGATGAAGCTGCCAACATATCCTTTGAACAGTTTGCCGCTGTGGCAGCAGAAAAATCTATCCAATTATTGTGTGAAGTTCTCCCTGTGTTAGTATAAAATATAGGAAAAAGATGCGTATTCCTTATAATGAAGGAATACGCTTTTTTGCGTTATAATGTATACAAAATTGGGGAATATATATATGCGTTTTACATATATGGATGTATTTTTATAAATATTTAACAATTTTGTAGCTTGTTAAGAATTGTGTTTTATGGTATAATTGAGAACATATAAGTGCGGATAAAATAGTAAAATTTTTTATATATTCATTCCATAAAAAATTGAAAAGAGAGGTACTTTTATTAGAAACAAGATTACACATAGGAAGAGGTAGAAATTATGGATTATCAATACTCAGAGATTACCCCTGAAGTAATTGAACTGGCAAAGTTATGTACACAAAAAGGCGGTATTGACCCAAGCTTGTATGCAAAGTATGAAGTAAAACGTGGTCTTAGAGATATAAACGGTAAAGGCGTTCTGGCCGGCCTTACTGAAATATCTGAAGTACATGCAAATGATATTATTAATGGGGAATCTGTACCGTGTGAAGGCAGGTTATATTACAGGGGAATCAATGTTGAAGATATTGTTGCAGGTTTTATGCGCGATGAGCGATTCGGCTTTGAGGAGACAGTTTACTTATTATTATTTGGAAACTTACCAAATGAAAAACAACTAAATGATTTTCGTGGTTTATTAGCAAAGTACAGAACATTGCCAACAACATTTGTGCGCGATATCATTATGAAAGCACCAAGTTCTGATATGATGAATGCTTTGGCAAGAAGTGTGCTTACTTTATATGCATATGATGATTTACCGAATGACACATCTATTCCAAATGTATTGGCACAATGTATGCAGTTAATTGCGTTGTTTCCTGTATTGGCAGTGTATGGTTATAATTGTTATCGCCATTATCATGGAGATCAGAGCTTAATTATTCATGCTCCGCAGCCACATCTTTCTACAGCGGAAAATATTTTGCATTTGTTAAGACCTGACAGCAAATATACAAAAATGGAAGCCCGTGTATTGGACCTTGCTCTTGTCCTTCATGCAGAGCATGGAGGAGGTAATAACTCTACCTTTACTACACATGTGGTATCTTCATCCGGAACGGATACATATTCAGCAATTGCAGCGGCTTTGGGTTCTTTAAAGGGACCAAAACATGGCGGTGCCAATATTAAAGTAACTCAGATGTTTGAGGATATGAAACAAACAGTAAAAGACTGGGCCGATGAAGAAGAGGTAAAAAACTATTTGGTGTCTTTGCTGCGTAAACAAGGCTTTGATAAAACAGGACTTATTTACGGTATGGGGCATGCGGTATATTCTTTGTCTGACCCGAGAGCAAAATTATTAGGTCAGTTTGTAAAAGGATTGTCTGAAGAAAAGGGCCGCCAAAAAGAATATGCTTTGTATAGTATGGTAGAAAGATTAGCGCCGGAGGTAATTTCGAAAGAGCGCAGAATTTATAAGGGTGTTAGTGCCAATGTTGATTTTTACAGTGGCTTTATTTATAGTATGCTGGATTTACCGGCAGAGCTGTACACTCCATTGTTTGCAATTGCACGTATTGCAGGCTGGAGTGCTCACAGAATAGAAGAGTTGTTGAATAATAGTAAGATTATTCGTCCTGCATATATGAATATCGCTGAACATAGACCTTATCAAGATTTAAAGGAAAGACCATGAATAAAAGGATCTGCCAATCTAATTTGGCAGGTCCTTTTATTTAGATATGAATTCGGATTGCAGGGCTGTACCTTGTTATGGGGATGATAAAAATTAAAACAAGAAAGGCTTTGTAAAGTTGGGAGATTATCCTGATAGATGCTTGGAATAAAGACATTTTACAGCATATCAAGCACAGAAAAGCAATAATTGCTACGTATTTCAAAATAAATAAAAACAGCTCTCTTACTAAATCAAGAGAGCTGTTTCTATTATGATTCTACAGATATAGTCTCTACATCTTCCAGCCATATGGATGATTTTGCATCGCTGGGCATAATCCAGCCGCCCCTAGGCGATAAAGAGACGCTGCCAACAGCCGGTCCGTCCGGCAGACAGGAACGCTTAAATTGTTGTGAAAAAAATCTCCGATAAAAAACAGTCATCCAGTGTTTGATTGTTTCTTTTTTATACTTATCTCCCAATGCAAGACAGGCTAAGCGAAAAATCTTATGGGGCATGAAGCCATAACGAAGCGTATAAAACAAGACAAAATCATGCAGTTCGTAAGGACCGACAATTTCTTCGGTTTGCTGGGAAATGGTTTCTCCTACAGGAGGCAATAATTCCGGGCTGACAGGTGTTTGCAGAATATCCATCAGAATATCACTTAAGGGTGTTACGTTAATATTAATGCAGTGTGCTACCAAATAGCGAACCATTGTTTTGGGAATATCACAGTTTATGCTGTACATAGACATATGGTCGCCGTTATACGTTGCCCAACCAAGTGCAGATTCGGATAAATCTCCTGTGCCTATTACAATGCCTCCAAGTTGATTGGCAATATCCATCAATACCTGTGTGCGTTCTCTTGCCTGTGCATTTTCATATGTGACATCATGTTGATTGGGGTCTTGTCCAATATCGTGAAAATGTTGTGTCACAGATGCGGAAATATCAATTTCCCGAAACGTACATCCCAGCTCTATTGCTAAAGAACGTGCGTTCAGTCTGGTACGATTGGTAGTACCAAAACAGGGCATAGAAACTGCTGTAATGCCGCTGGGGTCTAATTGCATAGCCTCAAAGGCACGTACGGTGGCAAGCAATGCCAAAGTAGAATCCAATCCGCCGGATAGACCAATTACTACATGACGACAGCCGATATGAGCCAATCTGTTTTTTAAACCGTTTGCCTGTATATTGAGTATAGATTCGCAGCGAGCGGGCAAATCCGGAAGTCGAGGAGGTAAAAACGGATTTGCTTGTATGGTGCGCTCCAATTGCAAAGAAATGATAGGCAGAGAAAACCTCACTTTTTGATAGCTTGGGGTCGAAACATGATTCCAGCAGGAAGTATGGCAGCGTTCTTGCCAAAGTAATTGCAGGTCTATATCCGCATCAATAAAACCTGTATAAAAGAGTGGACTTTCTGCCAATATCGTACCGTTTTCGGCAATTAAATCATGACCGGAGTATACATAGTCTGTTGTGGATTCTCCTTGTCCTGCATCTGCATACACATAGGCGCATATCAGTTTAGCTGATTGACCGGTTACCAATGTTTTGCGGTATGCAGCTCTTCCTACCACTTCTGTGCTGGCAGATAAATTGAAAATAACAGTCGCACCTTCTTTGGCCAGTACGTTGGATGTTGGTTCTGTGACCCAGATATCTTTGCCGATTTCAACACCGAATTGAAATTCTGTTAAAGTATCACATGAAAAGATAATACTTGTGCCAAACGGTACGGTTTGATTACACAGCATTATTTCTCGATAGCCAGGAGCAGTGCAAAAGTAGCGTGTTTCGTTTAATCCACCCTGGTCCACCAAATTGGTTTTTGGTACAATTCCTAATAGTTTTCCGTGATAGCACACTGCTGCACAGTTATATAAATTTGTTTCTACTCTGATAGGCAGACCAACAATGCAAATGATATCTTCTTGTTTTAACTCCTTTAAAATTGTTTCCAAGCCGTTTAAAGCAGAGGTCAGCAGTGTTTGTTGAAAAAATAAATCACCGCACGTATATCCTGTTAAGCATAGTTCGGGAAAAACAATTGCACTTACTTGTTTTTCTGCTGCCTGCTTTGCAACAGTAATGATTTGTTGTGCATTGTAAGGACAATTTGCAACCTGAATTGTTGGAGTGGCAGATGCAACTTTTAAAAAACCGTCATGCATGAAAATACCTCCTTTGATAATAAAAGTCAACGATGCTTTATATCAACATATAAAGCAGCATTGACTTTATGGCTGGCGATGCATTAACTTTCTCTTTTTGGTTTTGTAATTCTTGGTTTTTTATCAAATTCTTGAGGGCTCAATACGCCGGGTAAATCATAGGAATAGGTAGCGTGATCAAATTCTTTGCTGGCACAAAAAGACAAAGCACTGCGGATTTTTTTCATATTAGACCAAAGGCCTCCCATAGATTTGTTTTTTCTATGAATTTTCAATGCGCAATATAAACAATACCAACCTGTCTTTTTGGTAAGGGAACGATACGCTTTTTTATATTTGTCATAAACACCGTTTTGGTCTAAAGAAGCACGCACCATAGCTGTGGCCAAAATAAAGTCATTAATTTTTTGGGCATTAATCGTTGCTAAAGTACTGGCGCTTTGTTGATTATAGTAGTACAATGCACGGTTAATTACGACTACTTTTTCGGCATGAGAGAATAATCTATGAGTAGTCGCCATATCTTCAAATGCCATAGAAGGGAACGTAATACCGTGGTCTACAAACAAAGAACGTTTATAAATTTTATTCCAGGCAAGACTTTGAATTTGTACATCTTTTAATAGTTTTTTCAAAGCTTCTTCTTTATTAAATACGCCGCTGGTACGAAAAGGATATTTATATAAAGAATCTGACTCAACAAAATGATAGTAATAATAACAGCAAGCAATATCAGCATCGTGAATGGTGATTGCCTGATATAATTCCTGAAGAAACGTAGGAGCAAGGTAATCATCGCTATCAACAAAACAGATATATTTACTATCTGCCAATGCAAGTGCGGCATTACGCGCCATAGACATACCTCTATTAGGTTGATCAATTACAGTAATATTATGATATCTTGCTTCAAAATCTCTTAAAATTTCCAAACAATTATCAGTGGAGCCGTCATTTACTGCAATCAGACGGAAATCGCGAAAGGTTTGATCCATTAAGGTTTGTAAACATTTTGGCAAAAATTTGCTAACGTTATAAACCGGCATAAGCACCGTTATTTTAGGTGGTTGATATTGATTTGCGTTCTCTGCCAACGGATTCATCCTTTCTTTAAAATAAATTATTCAAGAAAAACATACTTCATTAAATTATACAATATTATGTCGAAAAATCAATATCTTTGTCTAAAAATAAGGGGTACAGCATAAAAACTGTGCCCCTTTTTCTAATAGATTAATTTGATGAGAGTGAACTATCCTCTTCTGGAGAAGAGGTTTGGGTATCAGATGATACCGGAGGTGCTTCAGAGGAAGATGGGGGCTGCTCTGAAGAGGACGGAGGCGGAGTTGGTTCTGGTTCCGGCTCCGGTGTTGGTTCGGGGTTAGGAACACTGCCGCCTTTTGGCGGGATGACATAAACATCTGCAAAAGCAGGATAATAACTGGATGGCAATGTTTCTGTTTTTACAGCCACGCCATTTTTATAATAGGTGCGGCTTGCAGCTGTCTTATACCCGGGATTTCCGCTTCTTTTTAGTCTTGCGGCGCTAAGCGGATTTGGATTTGGGGCAAGGCTGTTATCTGTATTGTATTCAGCTGCAGGTTTGCTAATGTTTGCTGTAATCCAGGCACTAGGTTCTATGGTATCATATTCAGGCGACTGATAGCCGTAGAAAGTAACCCAAACGGTAGTACCATCCATTCCGGCAGCAATGTATACAGGATAATCGGTATCATTACGGAAGACAAAATCCAAAGAACCGTAAGATACAGTGGCATCCAGCCCAATTGGTACGTAAGAAGATGGATACGTATGGTTATAACGGGTGACAATGGTCATATTAGAGCGCAAAGCAGCCCCATAAATGGTAGAGGATACTTGACAAATACCTCCGCCATATTCCTGAATAAATTCACCGCCGGAAATAGCGGTAGCCGGTAAATAACCATTAGAGCCGTTGGTTGTGTTTCCTGTTGTACCATTGAATGAAAACTGTTCTCCGGGCTGGAGGATTGTACCATTTGTAGCATTTGCGGCAAGTTTCATATTATGATTGCCGTTTGCGGTATTGGTAGAAACAGTGCTGTAAGAACCCAGCCTTTTCATATTTGCTTTGATATCTTCTGCTGTTTTGGTGCATTTTATCACTTCCACAGGCACTTCAATGGTACCTGTTTTTTCCGTTTTGAGCAGTTCTTCCACTTTGGCTGCCAATTCATCTGTTTTTACTTTACGTCCATCTATGGGTTCAGATACATTAAAGCCTCCGTTATAATAACCGGTAATGGTTGGCTCTTGCGCATCTCTATTAAACGGTGCGGACAATTCAGCCAGCTTTGGTTCCAGCTCTTCGCTGATGAGTGTTGGTTTTAATTCAAAATCTTTTGGTGTTACACTTAACTCTGCTACTCTGGATGCGTGTTCTTCTTCATCGCAGTGCCAATTATATTCGTAAGCTTCGTCAATGGTATCTTGCAAGTGCAAGTCAAATGGAAGCTCTTTTCCTGTTAACGCAACAGTTTGATCTTCCAAAGTAAGTTGAATGTCATATCCCTTTGGATAGACTTCTGCCTGGAGCAATGCCTCCATTGCTTCTTCTTTTGTCATACCGGATATATCGATTCCCTCAATGGAGATACCCTGAGAAAAACGTTCCGTATCAGAATAAGAAACAGTGTTGGCAGAACTGCTGCCGATGCCGATTTTGTTTAATGCACCGGTAGTAAAAATAACTGCAATAATAGCTGCTATGATGACAACCGCTCCGGCAACAGAGCAGCCGATAATAATATTTCTTTTTTTAGGATCCATGTTTTGATCAGACATTGTATTCCTCCTAGTCAAGGATTCTAATTCTTCATTCCTCTTTTATAATGATATAATGTTTATATAGAAAAGTAAAGTTACAGCTTTATTACGAGTAAAGATGTAGGCTTTAAATTGCGCAGCTGTCCTTTTTGTGATATATTGAATATAAATATGTTTGATAAAATGTGACAGAATGAGAGGTGACCATAGTGAGAGTATTCATTTTTTCTGCGGCTGCCGGCGGTGGACATATCAGAACGGCTCAAGCTTTGGAACAATATATCAATCACCATGTAGTAGATGCAAAAGTAAAGGTTGTTGACGCATTAAAAGAGGTAAATTATATTTATGATAAATTAATATGCAAAGGATATCATTTTGTTGCTACAAAAACGCCTGCAATATTTGGGCATATGTATCATAATACCAATGATAACAGTCCGCTTTCAAAATTTGTACCAAAAATGAATCATGCGCTCAGTAAGCGTTTGCTGTCATTAATTCATGAATTTGAGCCGGATATCATTGTGGCTACACACCCGTTTGTTGCCGAGATGGTGTCACATTTAAAAGGAAAAGGTTTCATTGACGCGAAATTATTGGTGGTCATGACAGACTATGCTCCTCATAAAACATGGATAGCGGAACATGTAGACGGATACATTGTTGCAAATGATGATATGGTAATTCCTATGGTACAAGACTTTGGAGTAGAACCGGAAAAAATCCATCCGTTTGGAATTCCTATTTTAGAGACATTTTTTCATCCGCAGCCAAAAGACTTTCTACGGAGAGAGATGGGGCTTGCCCCGGATAAACCAACGGTTCTGTTAATGGCAGGAAGTTTTGGTGTCAAAACCATTGTGCAAATCTATCGCGATATCATTCGTGTACCAATGGATTTCCAAATGATTGTGATTACAGGAAAAAATCAAAGATTATATCAAACATTAAAAACTACGGTTATGCTCAGCCCCAAAAAGACAAAGTTGATTTTGTTCACACAAAAGGTAGAACAATATATGCAGGCCAGTGATTTGATTATTACCAAACCGGGCGGCTTAACGGTTACAGAGGCCTTGGCCAGCAACTTGCCTTTGTTGGTGTTTGATTCGATCCCGGGACAAGAAGAGGATAACGCAGATTTTTTGGAATTGCATGGAATGGCAAGAAGACTTCACAAAAATGAAAGCTGCACAGATGCTTTAAAAGAACTTTTAGAAGATAAAATGCAGTTGGCATCTATGGAACAAGCATGTAAAAACTTTGATAAGTCAGATGGATGTGCAAAAATAGTTTCCTTGATGAAGGACATGATAAAATAAAAAATGAAAAGAAGACTGTTCGAAAGAACAGTCTTTTTATATGTGACAGAAAATATGTAACATAACAGTAAACTTTTATTTTTCCATATACAAGCTATTCACTAATAGCTGCAAGTATTGTATAATAAAAACAATGACAATAGGAGGATGGATTATGGAAATTTATTTGGATAACAGTTCTACAACAAAGGTATGCCTTCCCGCTACCGAAAAAGTGATGGAATGCATGACGGTTGTATACGGAAATCCATCTTCTCTACATTCAATGGGATTTGCTGCCGAAAAAGAAATGACAAAAGCGCGCGCTGCCATTGCAAAACAAATTGGAGCAAAAGAAAACGAGATTATTTTTACCTCAGGGGGAACCGAAGCAAATAATCTAGCGGTTTTTGGGGCAGTGGAAGCCAAAAAACGCTTTGGCAATAAAATTGTGACTACTGCAATTGAGCATCCATCCGTATTGGGATGTATGGAGCAGCTTGAAAAAAAAGGGTTTGAAGTCGTTTATCTCAAACCGGATATGACCGGTACCATTTCACCGGAACAGGTAATGGAAGCAATTGATGAACATACCGTCTTGGTCAGCATGATGTTGGTGAATAACGAAGTCGGAAGTATATTACCGATTGAAGCTGCAGCCAAAGCAATCAAGCAAAAAAAATCTCCCGCATTGTTTCATGTAGATGCCGTACAGGGATTTGGAAAAATGGCAATTTATCCGAACAAAAGTGGAATTGACCTGCTGACCATAAGCGGACATAAAATCCATGCGCCCAAAGGAATTGGTGCACTTTATATTTCAAAGGACATCCGTATTCCTCCTCGCATATTTGGCGGTGGACAAGAAAACGGAATTCGGCCCGGCACAGAGGCGCTCCCTCTTATCAGTGGGTTTGGAGAGGCTGTCATACAGCTTCCAAATATATCCGAGGAAATGAAACGTATTCAAACATTATATGACAGCTGTAAAGAACAACTGTTGCAGCTGCCCGGTATTGTAATCAATTCTCCGGAACAGGGACTGCCTTATGTACTGAATTTTTCTACTTGTTCTGTTCGCTCGGAGACGATGCTGCATTTTTTGGCATCCAAACATATCTTTGTTTCCGGCGGTTCTGCGTGTGCCAAGGGAAAACGCAGTCATGTGCTGACTGCTATGGGACTGGACCGTGCCAGAATTCAAACCGCAATCAGAGTTAGTTTTTCAAGAGAGAATACACAGCAGGATATTGATGTTTTTATTGAAGCTGTTAAAGACGGACTATCTTCGCTTGCAACAGGTAAATGATAGGAGTTATAAATTTATGAATGAAATTTTATTGCTAAAATTGGGCGAATTGGTGCTCAAAGGGTTGAATCGAAAATTATTTGAAAATATATTGTTAAAGCGTATTCAATACACATTATGCGATTTAGGCAAGTTTGATATTAAATTGGCGCAGTCAACCATTACTATTGTTCCGCAAGAGGAAACAGTTGACTTAGAAGAAGCGGCAGAAAGAGTTTCCAAAATATTTGGTATTGCAGCCTTTTCACGTGCACGCGTGACAGAAAAAAATATGGATGCAATCAAACAAGCATCAGCAGAATATTTGGCGGAAGAACTGGAAGCGGCTAAAACATTTAAAGTGGAAGCAAAACGGTCTGATAAAAAATTTCCTCTGAATTCTCCTCAAATTTGTACCCGGGTGGGGGAATATTTGCTAGAGACCTATCCGCATTTGACAGTAGATGTTCATAATCCTGACAGTATTGTGTATGTAGAAGTCCGAGATTACGGGGCATATATCAGAGGTCGTGCACTGCAAGGAGCAGGCGGTATTCCTGTAGGAACAGGCGGAAAAGCGGCGGTATTAATCAGCGGCGGTATTGATAGTCCGGTTGCTTCTTGGATGATGGCAAAACGTGGTGTTGAACTCACAGCTATCCACTTTGCAAGCCCTCCGTATACCAGTGAACGGGCTGAGGATAAAGTTGTCCGTTTGTTAACACAAGTAAGTGCATACAGCGGCAGAATGAAAATGTATACCGTCCCCTTCACAAAAGTACAAGAATTGATACAGGCTAACTGCCCTGAGGAATTGTTTACAATTATCATGCGCCGTTTTATGATGCGTGTTGCAGAACAAATTGCGAGAAAAGAAGAATGTGGCGCATTGATTACAGGAGAGAGTTGGGGGCAGGTAGAAAGCCAAACCATGCAGGCAATCGGCTGTACAGATATGGTTGCAACCATGCCTGTGTTCCGCCCGTTAATCGGCATGGATAAAACAGAGATTGTATCCATTGCACATCGCATAGGAACATTCGATATATCCATTGAACCATATGAAGATTGCTGCACAATATTTACACCAAAACATCCAAGAACAAAACCAATTCCATCCTTTGTGGAAATAGGGGAGTCTGCGCTTAATATCGATGCTTTGGTAGAAGAGTGTGTCAAGAATGCTCGCTATCGGAAAATAGGCTACCGTCAAAATTAATGATTTTTGTTTGAGTAAAACAATAGTTGTCCATATTCGTTTTAAGCATCTATTGAGAAAGGAAGCGTTGTTATGAATGCAGAAATTATCTCAGTCGGCACAGAATTATTGTTAGGTCATACTGTAAATACCGATACTACCATAGTGGCCAGAGCATTATCAGACTTGGGTATCAATTTATTGTATGCTTGTACGGTGGGAGACAATGAAGGCCGTTTAAAACTGGCGCTGGAACAAGCGTTGCAGCGCAGTGATTTGGTCATTACAACAGGTGGCTTGGGACCAACAAAAGATGACCTTACGAAAGAAACCATTGCAGATGTAGCCGGAAAACCACTTGTGGAAGACCCTGACAGTATGGAACGAATCAAACAATATTTTAAGGGCAGATATTGCGGAGAAAATCAATTAAAACAAGCGTTGTTGCCAAAAGACTGTGTTGTGTTGCCCAATGATGTGGGAACGGCTCCCGGTTGTGTTGTTACAACGAACCAAGGGAAAATGATTATGATGTTTCCCGGTCCTCCTTCGGAATTAAAACCAATGCTGCACAATTATGCGGTTCCGTTTTTACAGGATATAGAACAATCTGCTATTTACTCGGATAATATTCATGTGTTTGGTAAAGGAGAAGGTGCCGTTGCAGAAGAAATTGCGGCATATATTGACGGGCAAAATCCAACGGTTGCTACCTATGCAAAAGATGGGGAAATGTTTGTGCGTGTAACAGCAAAAGCCGGAACAAAAGAAGAAGCAGCTTTATTATGTGAACCGGTTACAAAAGAAATTGTTGCAATTTTGGGCGATGTGGTGTATGGTGTAAATGTAGACAGCTTAGAGCAAACGGTTGTGAATCGTCTGTTAAGCAGAGGTGAAACGGTTGCTACAGCGGAATCTTGCACCGGCGGTTTGGTTTCAAAAAGGCTAACAGATATTGCAGGCGTTTCAGAAGTATTTGAAATGGGCACCTGTACGTATTCAAACCGCATTAAACATTTGTTAATTGATGTTCCAAACGATATGCTTGCTGAATATGGAGCAGTGAGTGAACAAGTGGCCAAGGCAATGGCAGAAGGTGTCTGCAAAACAGCAGGGAGTACTTATGGAATTGGTATCACAGGTATAGCGGGCCCCGGGGGCGGCACTGCAGAAAAGCCGGTTGGACTGGTTTATATCGGCTTGACAGATGGCACCAAAACATGGGTAAAAAAGTTAGGAGGAACAAAAACGGTAGAGCGAAGCAGAGATTATTATCGTACGCTTTCTGCATCTACTGCTTTAAATATGCTGCGGCGTTATCTGCAGGGATTGGACCCGGTAGAATAATTGCCTTTGATGCAGTGAATTAGGAGGTACTCAATTGGCGGGAAAATACGCAAAAAAACAAAAGCGTCCTTGGATAGCCGCTGTTTTACCCTGGAAAGGGGATAGAGCAGGCGAGGCGATTCGCAAAATTGTTTTTCTGGTAGCGCTTATCACCTTCTTGGTAACAGGTGGTATTTTATTGTGGGAAATGGTCATTCAGCCCGCTATGGTAGATAATAAAGCAAATTATGTGCAACAAATTTATCATGCGGATGATAACCAGAATAATACAGCTACCAATGAAGATTCTGAGTATGACGAAAACGGAAATCTAAAGAAATTTGTAGAATTACAAAAAATTAATCCCGATATTAAAGGATGGATTCGGATTGCAGATACAGTGGTAGATTATCCTATCTTGCAATCTGGTGAAGATAATCCGGAATATTATTTGTATTTGGATTACGAAAAGAATCACAGTAAATACGGAAGCTTATTCTTTGACGCAAGAAATTCTATTAATCTGGAAGACCCAAGTTCAAAAAGCTTGATTGTATACGGACACAGCATGAATGACGGCAGAATGTTCGGAAGTTTATTAAACTACGGTTCTTTGGATTATTATAAAGAACATCCTACTTTTGAAATGGATACAGTAAAATACAACGGAGATTGGAAAATCTTCTCTGTATTTAAAACCAATACACTATCAAGTCAGGGAGAACCGTTTAATTATTTGAGAACATCGTTTTCCAGTGACAGTGATTTTCTAAACTTTATCTATCAAATGGAAATTCGTTCCCTGTTTGATACAGGAGTTGATATTTCAGCAGATGACCAGATTGTGCTTCTGTCTACTTGTTCTTATGAGATGGATGGTTTTAGAACGGTCATTGCAGCACGTAAGGTACGTGAGGGCGAAGATACAGCAGTGGACACAAGCAAGGCTACTTGGAACCAAACTGTTTTATATCCTGATGGTTGGTATAGCGCTAAGGGCGGAACAAAACCACAGCATCCGGCTACTTTTGAGGAAGCACTGGCGCAGGGTAAGATTGATTGGTTAGCAGAAAAATGATAACTATAGAAAAAGAGGCATGCCTATTAAGAGGCATGCCTCTTTTTGTTTTGTTTGTAAAAAAGGGAACAGAGCAGGTAATACTGCTCTGTTCGGGAAAGAAGATATATGAAAAAGTTTGTCGTAAGCTAACTGATAGGGGAGTACTCTGTCAGAGCAACTGTAGCTGTGAAGCTTTCTCCCGTAGTTGGGCGGTATACTTCCAGTTCTACAGTATCTCCCGGTTTTTTCTTTGCAATTACATTCTGCACTGTGGTTTCGGCACTTACATTGTTTCCATCAATTTTAGTAATGATGTCACTTTTTTGCAGTCCGGCATCAGATACATTGCTGTTTAATTTTACAATGCTGTATCCTTGCGTTAAACCATAAAAACGTGCAGTAGTTGCATCTATATACTGACCGGTTATGCCCAGCATAGCACGGTCTTTCACATAGCCATATTGTTTTAAATTGTTGATAATAGGTTGAACGGTATCAATCGGAATTGCAAAACCCAATCCTTCATATCCGGTTGCAGTAATTTTTGCAGAGTTAATACCGATTACTTGGCCATACATATTTACAAGCGCACCACCGGAATTGCCTGGGTTAATTGCAGCATCGGTTTGGATACATTCCATATCGTAACCATTATAAGTAATGGAACGATTTAATGCGGATACATAACCGACTGTAACGGAAGAATTAAATTGAATACCTCCGGGATTGCCGATTGCAATGACTTGTTCTCCAACCTGTAAATCTTCAGATGAACCGAATTCAGCAGCTTGTAAATCGGTAGCTTCAATTTTAATTAATGCTAAGTCAGTTGCAGTATCGGAACCTATAACCTTTGCTTCATAACTGGTACCGTCAGATAAAATTACTTTTAAAGCAGATGCTCCCTCAATAACATGAGCATTTGTAATAATATACCCGTCAGATGATGCAATAATACCGGAACCTTCTCCCGTTTCAGAAGAAGTGCCTAAATATCCATTGGTATTGCTGTAAGCCTGTATACACACAACAGAAGGGATTACTTTCTGTGCAGCTTCTTCTGTTGATAGTTTTCCGGTAATAGTAGATGTTTCGCTGGTATTGTTATTTTCTACTTTGGTAGTATTCACAATAGAATTGGAACTGTTTGTACCGGAAGCGGAAAATGGGATTGCTCCCATATTTACCAAACCTATGAATCCACCAATGGAGCCTGCTGATATTACCAAACATGCTGCTGCACCACAGACAATTTTCACCCAAAGTTTGATTGGTTTCTTAGGTGGCTTTTGTTTTGGCGGCTCTCCGGAACCACCGGAATAACGATTATGGCTTTGATAAGAGCCGTGATAAGTACTGCCATTCCATTGGGTATTTCCGGCAATATCATTTTGTTCAGGTGCTTGCCATTCTACTTCTAACGGTTGCTCGTTGTTATTATATGGATAATATGAATGATCACGATTCATAATGGTTATCTCTCCTTCAAGATATCATAAATGGATTAACTATGCCTATATTATGTCTCTTGATTGTGATAACTATGTGATGATTATTCATAAGTTTGCTGAGAATTGGGAAAACTATTGAAAAATAAAATTTTGAATATCCGACGGGGTAGAAGCAATCATTTGTGCACCTGCATGAAGTAATTCTTCTTTGCTGCGATATCCCCACAGAACACCTGCAGTTTTCATGCCCGCATTATTCCCGGTATGCATATCTACGTCACTGTCCCCGATGAATAAACATTGGCTCGGTTGTACCAATAATTCTCTTGCAATCATAAGGGCTCCATCGGGTGCAGGTTTGCGGGGAACTTCATCTCTTTGACCGTACCATACATCAAATAGATGCTCACCAAATAATTTGGGAACGGATAATCTGGCCAAAAGATGCGGTTTATTGGAGAGAATTGCCAAAAGAATTCCATTGCTTTTGAGTGTATGAAGCAATGGTAAAATGCCATCATATAATGTTACACATTTCAAAGGATCTTCCTGATATAAGTCCATAAACATTTGTTTCGCTGTGTGCACATCTTCCGGCGTATAAGTAGGATGAACGATATGAAACATGTTATGTATTAATTGCTCGGAACCATTGCCGACAAGACCTCTATATTCGTTTGTCGGTATATTTGGATATCCTAATTGACTTAATGTTTGATTGCAAAAATAAGCAATAGAATCCAAAGTATTGCATAGAGTACCGTCTAAATCAAAAATACATGCTTTTATCATTTTTCATTTTCACCTTCTTATTTATTATACGGATATATCATGCTATTGTAAAGACTTTTTGTGAATTGAAATCACACAGGTGTTTTCTATTGCGGTTTTAAATGATTATTGTTATACTGAAAATGGTCATTTTAAAGAATGATTCTTATTTCGTATATGTTTATAGATATAGAAAGAGGTATTTTATTATGGATTATGCAAAAGTTGCTTTAGAAAAACATTTACAATGGAAAGGAAAAATAGAAATTGTACCAACTTGTCCCGTAGAGACAAAAGATGACCTTTCTATTGCTTATACACCGGGCGTAGCTGCACCATGTATACAAATTAATAAAGATGTAAACGACGCATATGAATACTGCCGCAAATGGAATTTAGTTGCGGTTGTAACAGACGGAACCGCTGTGTTGGGATTGGGCGATATTGGTCCTGAGGCAGGTATGCCTGTTATGGAGGGAAAATCAGTTCTGTTTAAAGCCTTTGGCGATGTGGATGCGTTCCCAATTTGTTTGGCTTCCAAGGATGTAGAAGAAATCGTACAAGCAGTAAAAATGATTGCCCCTACCTTTGGCGGTATTAATTTGGAAGATATTGCAGCTCCTCGCTGTTTTGAAATTGAAAAACGCTTAAAAGAAGAATTGGATATTCCTGTATTTCATGATGACCAGCACGGTACTGCCATTGTAGCTGCAGCAGCTATGGTAAACGCATTGAAAATTGTGGATAAAAAAATAGAAGAGATCCATGTTGTGGTAAATGGTGCAGGCTCCGCAGGTATTGCTTGTACCAAATTATTCATGGCAATGGGATTGAAGCATGTTATTTTATGTGACCGTGACGGGGCTATCTATGAAGGCAAAGAAGGTTTGAACGAAGGCCAAAAAGCGATGGCGGCGGTTACAAACCGCGAGCACAAAAAAGGTTCTTTGGCTGAAATTATTCAGGGTGCGGATATGCTGCTAGGAGTTTCGGCGCCGGGTTGTGTGACAAAAGATATGGTTCGTTCTATGGCAAAAGATCCTATTATTTTTGCTATGGCAAATCCTGTGCCGGAAATTTTCCCTGACGAAGCAATTGAAGCAGGTGCCAAAGTTGTAGGAACCGGACGTTCCGATTTTCCAAATCAAATTAACAATGTATTGGTATTCCCGGGAATTTTCCGTGGAGCGTTGGATGTACGGGCAACAGAGATCAATGACGAAATGAAAATTGCGGCTGCATATGCCATTGCCGGTTTGGTGAAAGAAGATGAACTATGTCCCGAATTTATTATTCCAAATCCATTAAATAAAGAGGTCGCACCTGCAGTTGCAAAAGCGGTGAAAGATGCTGCAAGAAAAACAGGGGTTGCGAGAGTGTAACAAAACACCGAAAAAGGGCGGTATATGGCATGAAGGATATTACAGAAATTCAATTACTGGCAATTGACTTGGATGGAACCACGTTGCGTAATGATGCCTCTTTATCGTCAAATGTAAAAAAGGCACTGGAGTATGCAATACAACAAGATATCTTTGTGGTGCCTTGTACAGGCAGAGCGTTAGGTTCCTTATCTCCTGAAGTGACAGCAATCCATGGAATCACTTATGCAGTAACTTCTAATGGGGCGGCGATTGAGAATCTATCCCTGGGACAGAGAATTTATTGTAATTTACTGGATAGGGAGACGTCTTTGTCTATTCTGGATACATTGTCTTGTCAGGATATAATGGTGGAAGTATTCATACAGGGAAAGGCATATACGGAACAAAGGTTTTTAGAGAATTTGCTCCATTACGGAACCTCAGAACATTATATTCCATATGTGCTCAGTACCCGAAATCCGGTGAATGACATTCGCTCACTCATAGAGCAGTCACCTCAAAATATAGAAAATATCAATTTAAAAACAGCGGATAGTGCTTTGCGAGAAAGATTATGGAATCAGTTGGCATTGATGCAGACTGTTTCCATTACCTCTTCTTCCTCTATGAATATTGAGGTAAGTGCTGTCAATACAGGAAAAGCCCAGGCAATTGCATATCTATGCGAAACGTTAGGTATTACCATGAACGGGGTTATGGCGATAGGAGACAGTTTAAATGATGTTACGCTGCTTCAACAAGCAGGATGTTCCGTGGCAATGGAAAACGGTGTAGATGAAGTAAAACAAGCAGCTGATTTTATTACCCTTTCCAATGAAGCGGATGGCGTAGCTTATGCAATCGAACATTTTTTAGCTGACAGAAAAATGAAATGAAGGATGAATGAACATGGATTATAGAGAATACGGCAGAACCGGAAAAAAGGTTTCCGCAATTGGTTTTGGTGGTTTGCGTTTTCCAAAAGAAGATTATCAGTCAGGAAACTATGAAAACAGTGTCAAAATAATTCATCGTGCCCATGAGTTGGGTGTGAATTATTTTGATACAGCTCCTGATTATTGTGATGAACACAGCGAGGATATTTTTGGACAAGCATTCCAAACGATGGACCGCAGTACATTTTATGTTTCCACCAAATGTGGACTGTGGAATGCCGCTGATGGCGATCAGGCAAGAAAAGTTTTGGAAAAATCCCTTACCAAAATGGGATTGCAAAAAATAGATTTCTTTCACATTTGGGCAATTAAAACAATGGAAGATTACGCCGCATATATGAAAAAAGGCGGTATTTATGAAGGAATACTCAAAGCAAAACAAGAAGGCCTGGTTGACCATATCTGTTTTTCTACTCATTTAAATGGGGACGATATTGCAAAAGTTGCACAGGAAGGCGTATTTGAAGGTGTAACATTAGGATATAATGCCGTGAATTTTGCATACCGCCGCAAAGGGGTAGAAGCCTGTGCAAAGGCAGGAATGGGTATTACAACGATGAATCCGCTGGGAGGAGGAATTATCCCGCAGCACCCGGACCGTTTTTCCTTTATTCGTCAAAATAAGGAGGAACCCATTGCTGTTTCCGCCTTAAAATTTATTTTGGCTCAACCTGAAATTACGATTGCCTTGGTGGGCATGAATTCCGTGAAAGATGTAGAAGAAAGTGTGATTGCGGGAGAACATATTATTCCTGCAACCCCGGATTTACTGGAGAACATGGGAAAACATTTAACACAGGAATTGGATGCCTTATGTACAGGCTGCAGTTATTGTGATGAATGTCCTGTAGACATTGCAATTCCTAAATTAATGGATGCATATAATGAATTTATTTTGACAGGGGGAGACAGAGGCGCTGTTAAGGAGCGCCTCAAAGTGCAGTGGAGTATGGATAACAGCACAGCAGCACGTTGTGTGGCATGTGGAAAATGTGAGACACTTTGTACACAAAAGCTTCCGATTATAGACAGACTAAAACAAATTGCGTGCATGTAATACATAGTAATTGATTCTAATGGTATTTTAATATAAAAGATTTACCCTGTATAAGGAGGTGTTTGTCATGAGAGTTTTACTGGCAGAAGACGAAGAAGATTTAAACTTTATCATTACACAAAAGTTAAGATCAGAAGGATACAGCGTAGACAGCTGTTATGACGGAGAGGAAGCATTGGACGCATTGGCTGTAGTAGACTACGATGCAATCATTTTAGATATTATGATGCCGAAAATGGATGGACTGGAAGTATTGCGTTCATTTCGTCAGACAGGTAAAACAACCCCCGTTTTATTTCTTACAGCAAAAGACGCAGTTCCTGATCGGGTAAAAGGTCTTGATAGTGGAGCAAATGATTATTTAGTAAAACCCTTTTCGTTTGATGAACTCATGGCAAGACTCCGCGCTATCATTCGCAATTCATTTGGTATGACCGACAATACAATCACTGTGGCTGATTTAACCATGGATTGTGCTGCTCATACAGTAACACGAGCAGGACAAGAAATTTTTCTTTCCGCAAAAGAGTATGCATTACTGGAATATTTACTTCAAAACAAAGGAATTGTACTATCAAGGGAAAAAATTGAAGACCATATATGGGATTTCGATTACGAAGGAGGAACCAATGTTGTGGATGTTTATATTCGTTACCTCCGTAAAAAGCTGGATGATGACTACGGTAATAAGTTAATTCATACAGTGCGAGGGAGAGGATACGTAATACGTGAGGAAATATGAATCGTTTCCCACTTAGACTAAAAATAACATTATGGTTCAGTACAGTTTTGATCATACTGGTTGCATTAACTTGCGGAGTAATATTGTATATCAATGATTTTATGATTCAAAAAGTCATTCAAGACAATTTAATCGAAATTGTAGAAAATGACGTAGATGAAATAGAATATTTCCCTTCTATTCAAGATAAAGAAAATGATTATGATTTGGATGTGTATCTGTCTTTTAGAAATGGTTACTTAGAAATAGACGATGACTTCTTAGGAAGAGTAAATGAAATTTTCGTTGCGGTATATCAAGAAAACGGTTCCTTATTATATGGAGAAAATCCCCTCTCTCAAGAACTTTCGGATATGAAATTTTCGGATTTACAAATCCAAACTAAAAATGTAAACGGAGTCACATGGTATATCTATGATCGAAAATTAGTAGGTAACGGATTAGACGGTTTGTGGCTCAGGGGCGTTGTTTCTGCTCAGCAAGGAGATACACATTTTGCGTCTATCATAAATTTTTCATTGATATTTATCCCTATTTTTCTATTATTGGCTATTTTGGGCGGATATTTTATTGCCCGACGTTCTTTGGCTCCTATACGTAAAATTGCTACTACCGCGTCCCAAATTGGTCAGGGACGGGACCTAAAAAAACGTATTGAGTTGGGAGAAGGAACAGATGAAATTCATCAACTTGCAGATACATTCAATGCTATGTTTGAGCGTTTAGATTCTTCATTTGAGGCAGAACGCCAATTTACTTCCGATGTTTCACATGAATTAAGAACCCCAATGGCTGTTATTATGGCGCAATGTGAATATTTATTGGAAAAACAGAGAAGTACAAAAGAATATGAAGACGCTATTAAACTAATTCAACGTCAAAGTAAAAAGATGACGAACTTAATTACCGATATGTTGGCTTTTGCACGTTTGGAATTTCAAATAGATAGTTTTGAAATGCATAAAGTTAACCTTACAAAGTTGGTTTCTGCTGTATGTGAAGATATGGCACAAATACAAGATAAAAACATTACACTTACTTGGAAAACTGATGATGATGTTTTTATAGCAGGTAATGAACATTTGTTAACCAGATTGCTTAGCAACTTGATTGGAAATGCATATCGTTATGGAAAAAACAATGGATATATTTTCGTAGAATTATCAGAATCTCCGGAAAAAGTAGTTCTTTCAGTGAAAGATAATGGCATTGGCATTTCGAGTGAAGACCAAAAAAATATATTTCAACGTTTTTATCGGGCGGATAAGTCCAGAGCAAGCAAGGGAACAGGTATTGGTTTGGCCATGGTGAATGAAATTGCCGAACTCCATAAAGGTACTATATCTGTCAATAGTATTTTGGAGGAAGGTAGCACATTCTCATTTATCATTTCAAAATCTCCTCATTAAATAATAAAAAGAAAAAGCATATTCTACATTTATTGTAGATATGCTTTTTCTTTTTTTATAAGTTCTAATCAGGCTTTAATTAATGGTGAATATAATAAAAATATAATCAAACAAAAGGAGGTGAAATAAATGTATATTGTAAAAGCAGGAGATAATCTATTGAGCATTGCAAGAAAAAAGATGGACTTCCATATAAAATATGCAGAGCTGGTTGAAGTAAACAAATTGGAAAGCGCAATTATTTACCCAGGCCAAGTGTTGAGATTTAAAAAATAAGGATTCTAATAAAGTTTTAATAAACGATAGGTATCATTAAAGATAGATTGAAGATAAGATAAAAAAAGAAAAGGAGATGATATAAATATGTATATTGTAAAAACAGGAGATAATCTATTAAGCATTGCAAGAAAAGAACTGGGCTGCCATACAAAATATGTAGAGCTGGTTGAAGTAAACAAATTGGAAAGCACAATCATTTACCCAGGCCAAGTGTTGAGATTTAAAAAATAAGGGTTCTAATAAAACTTTAATAAACGATAGTTATCATAAAGATAGACTGAAGATAAGATAGAAAAGAAAAAGGAGATAATATAAATATGTATATTGTAAAAACAGGAGATAATCTATTAAGTATTGCAAGAAAAGAGCTGGGCTGCCATACAAAATATACGGAGCTGATTGAAGTAAATAAATTGGAAAGCACAATTATTTATCCCGGCCAAGTGCTAAGATTTAAAAAATAAGGATTCTAATAAATTTTTAATAAATGAAGATATCATATAGATACAATCAAAAAGGAGGTAAATTTATGTATATTGTAAAAGAAGGAGATAACCTATTAAGCATTGCAAGAACACAGTTGGGTTGTCACACAAAATATGCAGAGTTGATTCGTAGGAATCAACTTCAAAGTACAATCATTTATCCGGGACAAGTATTAAAATGTTCTGATTAATAACAAAAGCGCATTCACTGCAATGAATGCGCTTTTGTAGATGAAAGAGACATATACGAAAGATGTATTTTATGGTTGTGAGAAAAATGAGAAATATTTTAAAAAATAAAAATTGGGTTTTTATTTTTATATTATTCATATTGTGTAGTATACTTGTATCTTCTATCTTGCTTGTGAACGCTTTTGTGTATCATACAGCCCCAGATACAGTAGCAGAACAATCCGAATCGTCAAATACCATAATTACAGTTCCTGATGAAAATCAATCTCAGAGTACGGGACCAATAGAAGAGAACCCCTCTGTGATTACACTGGATATGGCTAAAAAAGTTGCTTTAACTGATGCACAGGTCAATATAGCAGAAGCCGTTTTTCATAAGGAAGAACTTATAACAGAACATGAGACTTCCATATATCACATTGCATTCTCAACGTTAACGCATCAATACGATTATCAAATGAATGGGGTTACTGGTGAAATTATCAAAAAAAGTTCGGAGCCTCTCACGAACAATCATCAACCAACCGAGAATCCTACGGTTGATGTACAGATAAAAGAAGAACCACAAACAGAAAGTTCCTCTGCAACAGATGTAAACGAGAATGTATCTGATAAGGTTCGGTTTATAAGTGTGGATGAAGCAAAAAATATTGCGGTGAGTCATACTGGATTAACAATAAATCAAGTTCGTTTTTCTAAAGCCAAATTTGAGAAAGACAATGACCGTGTTGAGTATGAAATCGAATTTCATATAGAGGAAACAGAGTATGAGTATGTAATTGACGCAGTAAGCGGCGCAATTCTTGAATATGATATTGATGAGGACTAAAGGATATACACTTTAATATAGTGAATAAAAATTTTTATAAAAAACGGCCGATGATATGTTGTCGGCCGTTCTGTGTTAAAATTTTAAAGAGCGAATCAAGGTATCCATCATAGTGCTGTCCGGTTGATTGTCCTGCGGTGAAGAAATTTGAATTGTAATTGCTCTTTGATTGGTCATAGCTTTAAATACGTTCACTTGCAGCGGGGTTTCTTTGTTCTTTCCGGTAAAAGAAAGGCGATAGTCAGTTCGTTTTTCATCTATTATTTTCGATTCAAAGCCAGTAGTAGCATATTCTGTATATAATTGACTGTAAATGGTTTCAAATGTTTCCTGTTTTAAATCTTGATAGGGTCCGTTATTTACTTCGGAGGAAATTGTGATAGTAGTGTTTCCTTCGTTTGCAGTAAATACGGTAGTAGTGTCTGTTGCGGTAAGCAAAGTAACTCCTTCCGGCACAGTTATTTTGTAAATTCCGTCAGTAGAGGTAAAGACACCATTTATAATTTCACCACGATGTTCATTGTCAGAAGCGGTGTCTTCTGTCGGAATAAGATCGGTTGCTTCAGATGCGGTTTCTGATACTTCAGCAGAATTTGTATCAGTAGATGATGTTGCATTTCCATCACTCGCGCATCCGGCCAACCCGATTGTACTTACGGCCAAAACGGAGGCTAACAATATTATAAATTTTGATTTCATCTTCATCTCTCCTTTACGAATTGTTCCCATTATAGGGTATATTATACCTATTATAGTTCTAATATAGAATAATATAAATAACTCCTGATAGGAAACTTATTTCAGACAAAATTTTTTATTTTTTCTTTTTCGGTTTAGGTAAAGGTGTGATTGGCTCTAAAATGGAAATAATTTCTTTGGTAAGTTGATGATTTTCAATATCAAGAATGTAACGCTCTTTGGCGCCCGGATACGGAATTGCAATCGGTGCATCTTTCATAAGCTCTGCCAAGCAGTCTAATTTTTTTATATAGACAGTATTGTCACACACCAATAAAATGGGTTTATCATTTACATATATCATATATTCTCCAAACATTTTTTTGTAACGGAGAAATCCGACCTCATGTATTTGCTCACATACATACTCTACAAACTCTTTGGACGTAGACATCCTATCACCCCGAAAATTTTCATAGTAAACAAAAAGCCTGCGAAATTGTTTCTCGCAGGCTTTTCTATGTTCTTTAGTCTAATAATGCAAGCAATTCTGCTTTTGATTTTGCACCAACAGAAGTTGCAACAGCTTCTCCATTTTTAAATACCATAATGGTTGGAATGCTCATAACGCCAAATTGAGAAGCCAAGTCGCCTTGCTCATCTACGTTTACTTTGCCTACTTTTGCCTTACCTTGCACTTCTTCTGCAATTTCATCCACAATTGGAGAAACCATACGGCACGGACCGCACCATGATGCCCAAAAATCAACCATAACAGGTACATCAGACTGTAATACTTCTTCATTAAAATTTTGTGTTGTTAGTTCAATAACTGCCATTTTTCATTCTCCTTTAATTCATAGTAAGTTTAGTTTTTCATTTCTTAATATTTTTATGTATAAAGCACTGCAGCTTTTTGCAGCACTGTATTGGCAACGACACCTGCGGAATTTCTTCCATAGTTACCTTCTTCCACAACCACGGCGAAAGCCAAAGGCAAATCATCGCGTTCAGAGTATCCTACAATCCAGCCGGTTGGAATCTTATTGTCACCAACTTCTGCTGTACCTGTTTTTGCAGCTACCTGTAGATTCGGAAACATGGAATCTCCGTAATAATTGCTTACGGTGTATCTCATAAGACGTTGAAGTTCCTCTGCTGTAGATTGTTTCAGCATGTTATCTCCGTATGTGGTTTTTCCTGTTTTGGTTTGTAAACCAATGCTGTTGGTAACACTTTGGATGATATATGGATTCACAGGGGTACCTCCGTTTGCAATGGCACCCATTAATATCATCATGTGATATGGATTCACAGTATCTGTATATTGACCGATGCCTGACCAAGCCAAGGAGTTGTCATCTGCCTGCTCAACGTTATAAGAGCTCATTTTATTTGGATTGCCATCTAAATAGAAATTGGTGTTGCAGCCCAGCTGGTCAGCATATTTTGTCATAGTATCTTTGCCTAGTTCTACAGCTAATTCGGCGAACACTACGTTACAAGACTGTGCCAGACCGTTTTGGAAGCTGATATCTCCATGAACAGAATCACAAGTGATTTTCTCACCATTGATTATGGTAGAGCCGGAACAATGAAATGTACGGCTGTTTAAATCTGGGATATTTTCAATAGCAGCTGCTGCAGTAATTACTTTAAAGATAGAACCGGGAGTGTAGGTAGAAGATAATGCATTGTTTAAGTAAACGCCTTCATATGCACTGTTGGTTTCAATATCGCTGGGGATATTCAGAGGGTCAAATGTAGGGCTGCTGACCATACACAGTACCTCTCCGGTTTTATAGTTATATACAGCAACTGCTCCCTTTTTACCATTTAACGCTTGTAATGCTGCGGCAGAAACATCCGAACTGATGGTAAGTTTAATATTACTGCCTGTAACCGAATTGCCGAATGGTGACACTACACCTGTAATTGGGTTAAAGCCGGATAATTGGGTACGGAATGCATATTGTGCTCCTGTTGAAATATATCCGTTGGGGTCACCTACTACATGCAAGGTTGCTTTGCGAATTAATGCATTGTCATTATATTGCTGTACATCGTCTTTGCTGTAAGAAAGCAAATTGCTGTCACGGTCTGTAATTTCACCGGAATAGGTTAACTGACCATTGTTGGTAATATGCGCATTGGAGGGACGAATTGCCCAAGAACCGCCTTGTATAAAATAACTGCAGATAAAGAATATAATTCCTACCAAAAAACCTGCGCCTATGATATACAAGATTAAAGAGCGCCAGCCTGTTGTTTTCATTTGCCTTTCCTCCTTACTGCATAAGTGCGTTCGTCGGAAGCTTTAATAAAGGCCAACAATCCCCAAACAGCCATCATACTGGAACCGCCAAGGCTGATAAAAGGTAATGTAACGCCTGTAAGAGGTAATACATCGGTTGCGCCAAATACATTTAAACAGGTTTGGAACAGCAGTAATCCTGCGGCTGCACATGCTGAAATAGAATAAAATGTAGAACGACTTCTTGTTGCATCATTACGCGCAAACAAAATCAGCATTGCAATTGCAATCACCACAATGACTCCCATGACAAGACCCATCTCTTCACAAAGCATACCGAATACAAGGTCGCTGTCACCTGCAAAAATATCTTTTAAATATCCATTGCCAAGTCCAACACCGAATAATCCTCCGCTGGCGGCATACATTAATACCTTCGTTTGTTGATAACCGGTAGTATCGGCATATTCCCAAACATGCCGCCATGCTTTAAAACGCTCCGCAATATACGGTTTAAACCGCAGAATTAAGAATACACCGAGCGCGGAACCTGATACAGTTAATAATATGGTACGGATACTGCCTGAGCGCATGAATGCAATGATAATAAATGTAATGAAGAAAATACAAGCGGTGCCGAAGTCTTTCATTAACATCAAAGCACCGAGACAAACAGCAGTAAAGCCTAAGAATCCCCATAAGTTTTTTGCTGTTTGCAATTTATCCAATGTAGAGGCGCCTACAAAGATAAAGGCAATTTTAATAAATTCCGAAGGCTGAATACTGATAGGGCCGAGGTTAATCCAGTTTTTAGAACCGTTTGCTTCTGTACCGATGACTAAGTTTACAGCAAACAATACAATTGCGGCAATGGCTATCCATAATCGTGCCTTCATAACACGTTTTAAATCGCCCATAAACCAAATTAAAAATCCAAATAGGCACAGGCCGAGAAGCATACTTCCCATTTGAACATAAATGAGAGAAAAGTCTTCTGCGCAAAGCAGCATAATACCAACGCCGCTTAACAAGAAACCGAATGTTTCAATCTCAAAACTGACGCGACCCAGCAGTTTTCGGGAAATCAGGTATAAGCCCCATGACATTGCCAATAATAAAGCAAATGGTATGAATGGCATAGCGTTAAATTCTCCGCCTACAAAACAGCACTGTACCGTAAGCAGTAAATGGATAACATTCGTTAAACCCAATAACCCGGCAGGGGATGGCGCTTTTTTATTGGAAATTTTGGGCTGTTTTATTTTTTTCTTCTGCTGAATCACTGTGCCTTCGCTTACACGGCGTAAAGCAAACCGTGATGTTCCCATGGTAATGACATCGCCGGGAATAATCTGTGTGGCTTCTTTAATTTTTTTATCATTTACATACGTACCTGCTTTGGAGTTGGTGTCTGTAATCATCCAACCGCTGGCTCGTCTGTATAGAACAGCGTGATCGCGGCTGCAGGTGCTGTCAGGTAAAACGATGTCGCAGCTTTTGCTTCGTCCAATCGAATTTTCCCAATATAAAACGGGAATGGAAAGGCCGCTGGCCAAATCCTCTAATAAAACAACGGGCTCTTCTTTTCGTCGGCCCCGTTTTAGAGAAACGAAACACCGTACCAGCACTACTGTAGATAATAAAGGTACCAAGATTCTCAGCACAAACATAGTAATACTCAATGCGCTTTCAAACACCTGGCTGCTGAACATAGATGGAAAAGCCCCCTTTCTGTTGATTTTTCATATTGCTTCGGTTCCATATGTTAACGTACCATAAATATATGAACATTTTATCACTTTACAGAAGACTTTGTAACATTATATCGTAATTTGTGATGTATGTAAATAATTGTTCACTTTCTCTCCATTTTTTGTGACGAATTTTGTTAGAAAAAGGAGCAGAATACTCCGCTCCTTTTTATGTTCTGTCTGATTTAAATGTTTTAATAATCCACGGCAAATTCATTTCAAAGTCAATGCCGTATTGAAACATATCAAGATTTTTCTTTTCTGCGTTTGTTTGGGTTAAAATGCTTTTGTGAGTAAAATCTACAGCAAACTGTAAAGCGTTTCTAAACTTCATATTATGCAGCAAAGCGCTTAACAGTACACTGTCAAATACATCTCCCACACCTTTGTATTCACCTTTGATATGCTTTGAAAATGCATATGTGAAGCTTCCGTCTACAGTATCATAACCGGCAGCACCCGATAGAAATTTGCTGAACCAAACGCCTGAAATGACCACCATGCTTGGACCCAGCTGGCTCAACCGTACCAATAAATCTTGAATATATTCTCTGGTATATGGTCCGGGTTGATACGGTTCGTCCAACATCAAACATGCTTCTGTTATGTTTGGAACGATAATGTCTGCATGTTTGCATAAATTACGCATTGCATCTACCATTTGGGGGGAGCTTGACCCATACATTTGTCCATGGTCTCCCATAATCGGATCGACCAATGCCAGTGAATCCTGAGCTTTACAATGAGTTAAAATATCCGAAACCACATTTGCCTGTTCGGGAGAGCCTAAAAATCCGCTGATAAGACCGTCCAGTTTCAGTTGCTGTGAACGCCAATATTCTGCAACTGTAGGCATATTATTGGTTAAGTCACAATAATCAGGACTATCAATATCATTATCGCGGGAGGCTACAATGGCAGTTAAAAGCGGATAGGTTTCAATTCCTCCGCTGGCCGCAAAAATAGGCAAAGCGGTTGTAATAGAACATTTATCAAAGCTGGATATGTTGCCGATAATGGCAACCTTTTTTTGTTTTGGCATGAAATTCCCTGCTTTCCTGTTTCGTATACAACTGATAGATTACTTTTATTATACAAAAAATCAAAAGAAAATGGAAGGGAAAAACCTCTGATTTTGCATATCAGTCTTTTATGGCCACAATTTCATTTGGCCTCTTATAAATATGATATTCCGGTACAACTCCCCGCACCATGGAAACAGGATAAATTTGAGAGCCTTTTCCAATAACAGAACCGGGATTTAATACAGAATTACATCCAATTTCAGTGTGGTCCCCTAAAATAGCACCGAATTTTTTTAATCCTGTGGGTATTTTTTCTCCTCCACAGTTTACTTCTACCAAAGATTTGTTGGATTTTACGTTGGATGTAATGGAGCCGGCGCCCATATGCGCTTTATAACCTAGAATAGAATCTCCAACATAGTTATAGTGAGGCACTTGTACATGGTTGAACAGAATCACGTTTTTCAATTCGGTAGAATTGCCCACAACACAATTGGCGCCAACCAAAGCATTTCCTCTGATAAATGCACAATGGCGCACTTCTGTATTTGGACCTATGATGGTTGGACCTGTAATATAGGCTGAAGGGAATACAGTGGCGGACCGTGCAATCCAAACATGTTCTTCCTTTTGTTCATATTCGTCCGGAGAAAGTGTTTTTCCAAGAGATATAATAAAATCGGAAATATGAGGAAGTGCCTGCCATGGATATTCAAATTGTTCAAGCAAAGGAGCTGCACTAGTTTCATTTAAATTCAAAAGATGCTTGGTTTGAATGGTTTGTTTCATTCATATCATTTCCTTTCCGGACAATTATTTTTTGTTTTTGGGTATAAAGCGTTCTGCTGAATATTATTTATATATTATATTTTGAAATAGGACAATGGTCAATCGTTTATTATTTGTAAACTATATTTTTCTGCTGAAAATATCACTTGAAAAACCTGGAATTTGGGCACTGTCTTTTTTCTATGATATGATGTATATGCAATTATTTGGCGGATATGGGCAAAAGTTAGCAGTTGTTTTGTCACACATTAGAAATTGCAAAACCACTATCCTTATGGTACAATAAAATACAATTAGTAGAAAATCTAATTTAATTTACAAATAGGGAGGTATTCCTTTGAATATATGTATTTTAGACGGCTATACCACGAATCCGGGAGATGTTAGCTGGGCTCCTCTGGAGGCACTGGGTAACGTTACAATTTATGAGTTTACAAAACCGGAAGACATTGCGGAAAGAGCAAAAGATGCTGAAATTTTAATTACAAACAAAACGGTATTATCGGCTGAAACCATAAATGCTTTGCCCAAGTTACAGTATATTGGTACACTGTCTACAGGTTTTAATGTGATTGATTGTGAGGCGGCAAAACAAAGAGGAATACCTGTGTGTAATGTGCCAACTTACTGTACAACTGCAGTTGCGCAGTTTACATTTGCTATGTTATTTAACATTACAAATAAAGTGGAGTTACATAATCAAAGTGTTCACAAAGGAGATTGGGTTAACAGTCGTCATTTTTGTTATTGGAATTCAGACTTAATTGATGTTGCAGGCAGTACATTGGGGATTATCGGTTTTGGTAATATTGGGCGTGCGGTTGCTAAAATTGCCCGTGCATTGGAGATGAACGTACTGGTGAACAGCCGCTCTGCAAAAGATATGCCGGAGGGCTGCCGTCAGGTAAGCAGAGGAGAACTGCTTCGTGAAAGTGATGTTGTAACCATTCATTGTCCTTTGACTCCGGATACAGAACGTATGATAAATCAAGAAGCTTTGGCATTGATGAAACCAACGGCAATTTTAATTAATACCTCGCGCGGTCAGGTGATAGATGAGCAGGCATTGGCAGATGCGTTAAATCAAGATAAGCTGTATGCAGCTGCTTTGGATGTATTGTCTCAGGAGCCGCCAAAAGAAGATAATCCGTTATTGACGGCAAAAAATTGTGTGATTACGCCGCACATTGCATGGGCATCTAAAGATGCCAGAAGCAGATTGATTAGAATTGCTGCGGACAATATTACTGCTTTTGTCAACGGAAACGTACAGAATAATGTAGCAAAATAGCTGGTAATTTAGAAAAAGATTGTGTTCTTTATGGAAAATAAAGGACGTTTTTACTCAGATGTTGACGAATGATGAATAATTATGTATGATTATTTAATAGTGTTTTGAAAGTGTTTATTGTTTTGATATATAGAAAGATTGAGATAAGGATACCTGTTTTTTGTTAGCTTTCGTAACAGGCATTCGATTGATTGGAGTAGTTGGAGGTTTAACTTGAGAATTGTTCTTGTAGTTGACATGTTTGATGAGGAGAATAACGGAACCACTATGACTGCCCGTCGCTTTGCCGATATGCTAAGGCAAAGAGGACATCAGGTAAGAGTTGTTTCTATCGGTGAATCCGGAAAAGATAAGTTTGGTGTACCGGAAGCACATTATAAACTCGTAACCAGAATTAGTCATAAACAAGGTTTTTGTTTTGCCACTCCTGATGAAAAGGTGTTCAGAAAGGCGTTTAAGGGAGCAGATATTGTTCACTTTTTCCTTCCATTTCCATTTGAACGCAAAGCGGCTAAAATTGCGAGACAGATGGGAATTCCTACATCGGCGGCGTTCCATTTGCAGCCGGAGAATATTACCTATAATATTCATTGTGAGAAAGTTGAACTTCTTTCCGTAGGATTTTATCGGTTTGCCCACAGATACTTTTACAAAGATTTTAACCATATTCACTGTCCGTCAAAATTTATTGCGGGAGAATTGCGTAAAAATGGTTATAAACAAAAGCTATATGTAATTAGTAACGGTGTAGACGATGAGTTCCGTCCCATGGAAGTGGAAAAGGTAACAGACCCTGAAAAATTTAATATTTTGATGATTGGCAGACTGTCTTATGAGAAAAAACAAGACATACTGTTAAAGGCTGTAGAACGCTCTAAATATGCGGATAAAATACAAGTTTATTTGGCCGGACACGGTCCATGTGAAAAAGCCTTGCGTAAACAAGGTGAGACAATGAAAAATCCGCCTATTTTTGGTTTTTACACCAAAGAAGAATTAATCAGACTGATTAATTCTTGTGATTTGTATGTACATGCGGCATATATTGAAAGTGAAGCGATTGCTTGTATGGAAGCTTTTGCCTGCGGTTTGGTACCTGTTATCAGTAATTCACCGAAATCTGCAACCGTACAATTTGCTTTGGATGACAGAAGCTTATTTGAGGCAGATAATCCGGATGATTTAGCACGTAAGATTGATTATTGGATTGAAAATCCTGAAATGAAAGCAATTATGTCTACCAAATACGCCATGCAAGGCAACACATATCGTGTTTCAGAATCTGTAAAACAAGCAGAGCTTATGTTTAACGATGCGATTAACGATTTCAAGGAGAATGGTGGTTATGGCAGATAGTATGAATGCAACACTATCAGATCCGACATTTGAAAATCAGGAGACCTTAAACGCTCCTGTGTCCAATTCCGAACAGCTACATAACGCAGATACTGTGATAAATGAAGAAAAAACTCAGGTAAAGGCGGAAAAGTCTGCAGCAGATCCGGAGTTTGTGGAAGTTTCCAAAAAAGAATTAATCAACGTAAAAGAAGCTGCCGAAAATGTGAAAGAAGTTGCGGGAAATGTAAAAGAAGCAGCTGGTAAATTTGCGGCTAAAAATGTAGCGGAAATGAAAAAACTGCTTCCTACCAATTTTTTGCGCAGAGCACTAAGCTTTTTAATGTATTTTGGCCTTGTTATTCCTATTTTGACGATTATGAATACATTTGTATTTGGACTAAAGCAAGAGGGAAAAGGAAAAATACAAGAATTAAGCAAAAAGAACAAAGGATTTGTGCTTACTTGTAACCATGTACACCCTATGGACTGTACATGGTTAGGTGTACTGACAACACCCAGAAAAATGGTATATACGTCTATGGAAGGGAATTTTAAAATTCCTGTTGTAGGTCCATTTATTCGTTTTTTTGACTGTGTTCCAATCAGCACTACAATTAAAGGCTTGCGTAATTTCATGAATGAAATGACTGATGCAGTAAAAAGAGGCAGGGTTGTTGGAATGTATCCGGAAGGCAGTATCGAGATGTATTGTGACCATTTGCGCAAATTCAGCGACGGGGCATTTACCATTGCAGTAGATGCCAATGCTCCGGTACTTCCTGTGGTAATTACGCCAAGGGAGAGAAAGGGTCTATGGAAGCTGCTAAAACGTGGTTCTTGCATTACCATTACTGTTGGAGATCCGGTATACCCCGAAGACTGCGGTTCACACCGTAAAACAGTACGTAAATTAAGAGAAGATGTGGAAGCAGAAATGAATCATCTATTGGAAATTGGCGGTAAGGCTTATCCCAAAGAACCATTACATGATGAAGAAGCTTTTTGGAGAACAGGTAAAAAGAACAAAAAGAACTGATAAGTGAACATTCTATATAAAAAGGAAGAGATGTGATATCACATCTCTTCCTTTTTATATAGAATTTGAATTTTGAATAAAAATGTATTTATTTTAATTCACTATATATTTTAAAATTTGATTCCTATTAAAAATAATTATGAAAGCTGTATGAGCTTATATATGAATTATTGTATGAAATTAACAGTAATATCTCTTATTGATAATGATAATGATTACTGATTCTCAATAATAAAGAATAAATATGCAATAAAATAATAAATATTCAAACTCTGTTTTAATATGATTTATCCGAATCGATTTTTTGGATAAGAGATAATAAGTGTTGTTGAGGGTTGAGATTGGAATAGAGTAATTGGCAACCGTTTTTAATCATGCTTGAGATTTAATGCAATTTCTTTATTGAGAATATTTATGCAGAAAATAGTTGTCTTATTATAATTGCGATAATATAATGAAAATATCCCAAAATATTAAAGGAGGCTGAATATTATGCATCTTACTCCAAGAGAAATTGAGAGACTGATGTTACACACAGCAGGGGATTTAGCAAGAAAACGTAAAGAAAAAGGCTTAAAACTCAACTATGTTGAAACAATAGCCTACATCACCGCTGAACTCTATGAAAGTGCCAGAGAAGGAAAAACGGTGGCATCTTTAATGGAGGAAGGCAAACACTTGCTAACCCGCAATGACGTTATGGAAGGTGTGCCTGAGATGATTTCAAACGTTCAAATTGAAGCAACTTTTCCCGACGGAACCAAGCTGCTCACAATCCACGATCCGGTACAGTAAGAAGAAGGGGTGTTTTATTATGATTCCAGGAGAATATAAATTAAAAAAAGAAGATTTGGAATGTAATCAAGGGAAAGAGTCCATTACTGTAAAGGTTACCAATACAGATGACAGACCGATTGCAGTTGGCTCCCACTATCATTTCTTTGAAGTAAATAAGTTTATGTCTTTTGACAGAGAGGCAACGTTTGGATATCATCTTGATATTCCTTCCGGTACAAGTATCCGCTTCGAGGCAAAAGAAACAAAAACAGTACAATTGGTCCCATTTGGAGGAAACCGTGTGGTTTACGGTTTGAACAATTTAACAAATGGTCAAATTAATGATTTAACCAAAGGGAAGGCAATGCTGAATGCAAGAACCAAAGGATTTATTTAAGCCAAATTGTTCAAGCGGATATAAAAAAAGGAGTGTATATCATATGAGTCATAAAATTGACAGAAAAAACTACAGTTCCATGTTCGGTCCGACTGTAGGCGATAAAGTAAGATTGGGTGACACCGATTTGTGGATTGAAATTGAAAAAGATTTCACGGTTTACGGTGACGAACTCAAATTTGGCGGAAGCAAATCCATTCGTGACGGTATGGGACAAAAGTCTGGTATGACAAACCATGAAGGTGCGCTGGATTTTTGTCTGACAAATGCGATTGTATTGGAATACTGGGGTATTGTAAAAGCCGACATTGGTATTAAAGATGGAAAAATTGCAGGTATTGGTAAAGCGGGTAACCCTGATACAATGGATGGCGTTGACCCGAGATTGGTTGTTGGAACCGGTACAGAAGTGCTTTCAGCCGAGGGTTTAATTGTAACAGCTGGTGCAATTGATACACATGTACACTACATTTGTCCACAACAAACCGAAACTGCACTATTTTCAGGTGTAACCACTATGTATGGCGGAGGTGATGGTCCGGCAGATGGTTCTTATGCAACCACATGTACACCGGGTCCTTGGAATATTAAAAAAATGCTGGAATCCGTGGAAGAGCTTCCAATGAACTACATGTTCTTAGGTAAAGCAAACTCTTCACAGGAAGAAGCGCTGGTAGAACAAATTGAGGCAGGTGCCTGCGGTTTGAAATTACATGAGGACTGGGGTACAACACCGGCATGTATTGATACAGCGTTAACTGTTGCGGATAAAATGGATATTTCCATTGCCATTCATACAGACTCTATCAATGAAGCTGGTAATGTAGAGAATACAATCAATGCATTTAATGGACGTACCATTCATACATTCCATAGTGAGGGCGCAGGCGGCGGTCATGCACCGGACGTTATGAGAGTGGTTGGTGAAACAAATGTACTGCCATCTACAACTACTCCTACAATTCCTTATACTATTAATACATATGATGAACATTTGGATATGTTAATGGTTTGCCATCATATGGATTCTGATATTCCGGAAGATATTGCGTTTGGTAAATCTCGTATTCGTAAACAAACCATTGCAGCGGAAGATGTTCTCCATGATATTGGTGCAATTTCTATTATTAACTCTGACTCCCAAGCCATGGGACGACCTGCAGAGGTAATTACACGTACATGGCAATTAGCAGATAAAAATAAAAAACAACGCGGCAAATTACCGCAGGAGCAAAATGCTGACAACGATAATTTCCGCGCAAAAAGATATATTGCTAAATATACCATTAATCCTGCTTTGGCAACAGGTACCTCTGATGTCATCGGTTCTTTGGAAGTTGGCAAATTTGCAGATTTGGTAATTTGGAAACCGGCTCTTTTTGGTGTAAAACCTGAAGTTGTAATCAAAGGCGGTATGATGATTGCTGCTAAAATGGGTGATGCAAATGCTTCTATCCCAACTCCACAACCGGTAATCATGAAACCAATGTTTGGTGCACTTGGTAAAGCAAGAGCAAATACTTGCATTACATTTGTATCCAAAGCTGCTTATGAAAAAGGAATTAAGAGCGAATTGGGTCTAGAAAAAATAGTACTTCCTGTTTCCAACTGTCGCAGCGTTGGCAAAAAGGATATGATTCTCAACAATACTGTTCCAAAAATTGAAATTGATCCAAAAACCTGCGAAGTCACAGCAGATGGAATCAAAATTACTTCTGAACCAGTGGACAAATTGCCATTGTCCCAGCTTTACTACATGTTTTAATTGGTGTTTGCATGAAATAAAAGCCATATTTTTGTCGAATATCATACTATTTTCTATTTCAAATCGCTCTTAATTTCATTATTATAGCATTTGATATTTCAGGATAGTAGTATCATCCTATTTAAATTTAATAACGATATATCATTCTTTGATATACATTTTTAACAATATAAAGCTTATTTCTATCTCATAAATTTTATACTACCCTTTCATACGATTGTTTTATATTCCCCCAATATGTAAAACAGATAAAAGACCTGACACCTCATATGAGATGTCAGGTCTTCTTTTTTATATTAGAGAGAACTCACAAAATAGTAATTGGTATTTTATCTTATAGGAATTTAACTGCACCTGTTGAGATATCATAGATCGCTCCAACAATTTGGATTTTACCCTCTTGTTCCGCTTTGGATAAAATTTCGCTTTCTCTTAGTTGGTTAATGCTGTTTTGAACATTATAAGTTTCTGCTAAAGTAGCAATCTCATCTTCGCCTTTTGCATTTTGTCTTGCTTGTTCTACAGATGGAAGAATATCGTGAATAATATCTTCCACGTGTCCTTCCGCATGTCCTTCAATTGCACCGGCAACAGCGCCGCATTTTGTATGACCCATTACTACTACCAATGGTGCGCCAAGGTGGTCAACGCCATACTCAACACTACCAGTTTCAAAATCTGCAACAACGTTGCCTGCAGTACGAATGGTGAACAGTTCTCCAAGACCGCTGTTAAAAATCAGTTCAGGTGGTACGCGGGAATCGGAGCATGTAATAACTACAGCATAAGGTTTTTGACCGTTTTCGGACAAGTCTGTTCTGTCAGCGTCAGTAGCGGTAATATCAATGTTACCGTCCTTATAAGCCTTGTTTCCGGCTTCAAGAGCTTTTTTTGCATCATCTGCTGTAGAAATATTTTCCGGTTTTTGATAGTCCGGATTGGTTACTTGAGAAACTACTGAGGAAGTAGTTTCTGCAGTAGAGTTTGTAGAAGATGTTGTGTTGTTGGTTGTACCGCATGCAGTTGTGCCTACCAGTAATGCGCTACATGCCAAAATTGCAATAAGAACCTTTTTCATATTTAACATACCTTTCTTTTTGAGATTTAAAATACATTCTCAATATGATGTATTTTTCCCATTATTTCCTTGTTTATACAAGATTTTGGACGTCCTTCAATGGCTACAGTATAAGTGATTTGGTGCAAAAAAAAACGCGAATTATAGGTGAATATTTTTAAAGATTTAAAAATATAGCCTAAGATGATGTTACTGTTAGTTTGATTTACATGTTTACACATTTGTTCTAGAGGCTTTTCATATTTTGTATTCAACCTGTAAGAAGCAATCGCCATATCAGCAATATGAATATTTGTATTTATCACACGTATACATAATAATTTAACACAACAAAAAACAGGAATGCAGAATACATTTCTGAAAGAGAGTTTTATTATATGTTTTATTTGTATTATCATATATGACGTTGTTTAAAACTATATACATATTTTTACATATGGCTGCTTCATGTCCATAAGTATAACCAGATTGTTTATGTAAAACAATGGTACTTTTTATCAAATAACAGATATAAATTTTAAACATAAAGCTGCTATCAGAAAAGACATCTGGAAAAATATGTGTAAAAAGCCATAACAATCGTAACAAAACAATAAAAGTAACAGTTATTTTTTATTCAGAACATCTTAAAATTTGTCCGGGATTAAATAATCGTACTTTCCAGTTGATTCATACAGATTAAGTCAAAATTTTTTTGTGGCATCCAAATTTATTTTTTGCAATGCTTAAAAGACTGTCTCCTTCTTTTACAATATACATTTCTTTTTCCTCCTTTTTATTTCTTGTACTTTATTTTATCTGCCTTAGATTAAAGTTTCATTAGAGTGTTTCCTTTCTTATGCTGGTTTAAAGGAACTGCTATTTTTATTTTATACTAGTTGACTTGGTAAGTGTTAAAAAGGAGGTGATTTTTTAATGTATATTTACTTTTATCATAACTGTTCAGTTGCCTTGAAAAGCATACTGTTGTATTTTGACAACGGCAATGATACAATAAAAATAAAAAATATAGAGGACGAAATATAGTTGAAACATAAAATTCACTTTCCTATTAAGAAAAATGATGTAGTTCAATTGAAAATTACAGGAATGACAGCAGAGGGCTGGGGGGTAGGACGCTGCGAAGAAATTGCAGTATTTGTTCCTTACACTGCGATTGGTGATATCATTGAAGCTAAAATTTTAAAGGTAGCAAAAACATATGCGTTTGGTAAAATGATTTCTTTGATAACAGCATCGCAAGATAGAATAGAAATTGACTGTAAGTATTTTACAAAGTGTGGCGGCTGTACATATAGACATATGACATATCAAGCGGAATTGGCAGTAAAAGAACAGCGTGTGAAAGATGCATTGAACCGAATTGGCGGATTTTCTGATTTACCGATGAAACCGATTGTAGGAGCAAAGCAGCCTGATCATTATAGAAATAAAGCACAGTTGCCTATTGGTATAGATGACAATCAATCTATGATTATGGGGTTTTATTCCAATAGAAGCCATCGCATTATAGACTGCGAATCTTGTGCATTGCAGCCGCAATCATTTACGCAAGCAATGAATGCATTTCGAAAATGGGCAGATACAAGCGGAAATGATGTATATAGGGAACAAACAGGCAAAGGGCGTATGCGTCATCTTTATTTAAGAGAAGCCGGTGCAACAGGAGAGGTAATGGCGTGTGTGGTAGTAAACGGAAACGGATTATACTACGAAGATATGTTAGTCAAACAATTAAGAGAGCATGTACATGGTTTAAAAAGCGTGATTATCAATAGCAATCGTGAAAATACCAACGTCATATTAGGAAAAAAATGCCGTACAGTTTGGGGAAGCGATACCATAAAAGATACATTGTGCGGATTAACATTCCATATATCGCCGCTTTCTTTTTATCAGGTGAACCGTGTGCAGACAGAAAAATTATATGCCATTGCAAAAGAGTATGCAGATTTGACAGGAGAAGAAATATTGCTTGATTTATATTGTGGGACAGGAACCATTGGGCTTTCTATGGCACATCAAGCAAAAAAATTGATTGGTGTAGAAGTAATTGAGGCGGCAGTGGACAATGCGAGGAAAAATGCACAGGTTAATGGCATAGAAAACGCAGAGTTTATTTGTGGAGATGCTGCCAATGCTGCAGAAATGCTTGAGCAGCAGGGATTACGACCTAATGTCATTGTGATTGACCCGCCTCGCAAAGGATGCCAGCAGTCTTTAGTAAAAACAATTTCCTGTATGTCGCCAGATAGGGTGATATATGTATCATGCGACCCAGCTACACTGGCAAGAGATTTGAAATGGTTTACGGAAGAAGGGTATATGCCAAAAGAGGTTACCCCTGTGGATATGTTTCCAAGGACAGCACATGTGGAGACGGTTGTCTTGATGTCAAAAGTCAAAGAAAAAAATAGCGAAAAAGTGTAGAAAACAAGGGATTTCCGGGAGTCGGGGCTTGTCAGAGGACAGGTTTTGGCTCCCGGATTTTTTCGTTTTATGGGTAAGTGGGAACTGGTCTACTGTGAAAAATGGCGGAGAGTTGAGTGGTTGATTTTGATATTGGGGGTGTTGAGTTGACAGGTTGGATAAAAGAGGTGTCGAGTTGACAGGATTGTTAAATCAGATAAAACTTGCAATTCTTTTTATATTCGATTAATATGCGACTACCTTGAAAATGCGTATGAAAAGTGCCGTTGACTTTTCCCTTGGGGCAAAGTTTATACTGGTACTGGAAAGGAGGCCTATTATATGTTGACGATTGGAGAATTTTCGAGTATATGCCGAGTATCCACAAAAACACTTCGGTATTATGCAGAAATAGGATTGATACTTCCAGAAGAAATCAATCCAGAAAATGGGTATCGTTATTATTCTATTAATCAGTTGGAGACGATGCTGTTTATTAATCGGCTGAAAGCGTATCATTTTTCGTTGGAAGAGATTAAGGCAATTCTTGAGTCAGAGGAGGCAATGGATGACAAACTATATGCGGCCCTTAGTAAAAAGAAAAAAGAGATTTCAATGCAAATGATGATGTATAAAAATATGTTGGAGCAGATAGATGCTGATATGTCTGCCATAAGAAAGGGCAAGTCGATTATGTCATATATGGAAGATATTGGTATAGAACTGGTGGAGGTGCCAAAGATGTATCTTCTGTCCATACGAAAGATGATTCAGGAACAGGATTTTCCTGATGAGTATGGGTATTGCTTTGAAAAGCTGTTTAAGAAAATGAAGGAAAAGAACCTGACAGCATCCGCTCCACCAATGGTTTTATTCCATAGTGATGAATATAGTCCATTTGGACTGGATACAGAATTTGCTGTCCCAATCAACGAGTATGCAACGGGAACAAGGGATTTTTATCCTGGACTTTGTTTGAAAACTGTTGTGCATGGTTCCTACTCTCAGCTCTCTTCTGTTTATGCGAAGCAAATTGAATGGGCAGAAAAAGAAGGGTACGAAAATTGTAATGCACTTTATGAAGTTTATGTAACAAGTCCTTCGGAGGTTTTGCAGGAGAGCGATTTCATTACAGAGGTCTATTATCCAGTAAAAAAGATATTAAAAAAATAAAGCAGAAAAAATGCGTTTACAAATAGGTTAAAGGAAAGGGGATATCATGGATCAGAAAAGAATTAGAGAACTCGAACAAAAAATCAGCACTGATTATGGGAATACCACAGGTGTGGCGGTATTAAAAGAAGGAAAATTGGTATATGAAAAATATTTCAAGGGATGTACAAGAGAAAGCCAGGTTCATGTTTATTCTGTAACAAAAAGTATTATTTCAATACTGATTGGGATTGCAGTAGATAGAGGATATATCCAAAGTGTTGATCAGAAAGTGCTGGATTTTTTCCCTGGATACATAGTAAGAAAGAGAGAAAACACCATCCAAAATATCACAGTCAAGGATATGCTGACAATGACAGCACCTTATAAGTATCGTTTTTTTGCTCCATATGTGAAATATTTTACTAGTGAGGATTGGGTGAAATTTTCTTTAGACCAGCTAGGGGGCCGGGGGAAGATCGGAACATTCCGATATGCACCTCTGATTGGTCCGGATATTTTTTCAGGAATATTAGTAAAAGCAACAGGGCAGTCAGTATTTGAGTTTGCAGATGAAAATTTATTTTCACCATTAGAAATTCATGTAGATGGAGATTTGATGTTTAAAAGCAAGGAGGAACAACTGGCATTTAATGAATCTATAGATACCAGCGGATGGGTACGGGACTCATTAGGGATTCATACAGCGGGTTGGGGACTTACACTTTCCCCTATGGATATGGCAAAAATTGGTCAGTTATATTTGAATAAAGGCATATGGAACGGAAAACGAATTGTATCAGAAAAATGGGTGGAAGAAAGTACGAGAGAGCATAGCCGATGGAAGAAACATGATTTATCGTATGGATATTTATGGTGGGTAAATGAAGATGGTTATGCAGCGATGGGGGATGGAGGAAATATAATTTATGTGAATACAAAAGATAAAATAGTTGTGTCATCTTCTGCGCTTTTTGTGCCAAAGATAAGGGATAGGATAGACTTAATCAAAACATATATTGAACCAATATTTAGATAGACTGAGAATAAACTTGCTATTCAGGGCATTCTACGGTAAACTAAAAAACCCTACATTATAACACCAGACTTATAAAATATGACATAATGAGGGATGGAGGTGCGTTGAATGAATACATATAAGACAATAGACATAGCAAGGATAATCGGCATACATGTAAATACGGTACGTTTATATGAAAAGTGCGGTTTAATTCCAAAACCAGAGCGGTTAGAGAATGGTTACCGGGTATTTACTGACCTGCATATCGAACAATTTAAATTAGCGCGGGCGGCTCTCCAGGTGGAAGTTCTTCAAAATGGACTTCGTAAACAAGCGGTTGACATTATTAAGGTTTCTGCTTTGAGGAATTATGAGAAAGCTATGGAATTGACCAGGCGATACATTGCTCAGATAGACATCGAAAAAGCCAATGCAGAAGAAGCGATACGGATTACCCATAGTATTTTATCGGGTATGAGTGAAAGCAATGTTGGAGTGCAGAGGACATATAGAAGAAAGGAAGCAGCAGATATATTAGGGGTAACGATCGATACATTAAGAAATTGGGAGCTGAATGGTCTGTTTACCATCAAGCGAACTGAAAACAGATACCGAGTGTACACAGAAGAAGATATGCTTCGCTTGAAAATTATACGCTCTCTTCGTTGTGCAAACTATTCTCTCTCTGCTATTTTAAGAATGCTTCAGGCCTTATCGGATGATCCGCAAACTAATATCCGAATAGCTATTAATACACCAAAGGAAGATGATGATATCATAAGGGCTTGCGATAAGCTATTGACTTCATTGAATGAGGCAAAAAACAATGCTTTTTATGTAACTTGTCAGATTGAGAAGATGAAAAAAATATCAGAATAAAAACCCTACAGTTACCCACCATAGTTGGATTGGATGCTAATCTTTATTTCAGAATTAAAATAAGGAGGCATACGAAATGGAAAAAACAATCCAAATTTCCGGGCTGAGTAAATCTTATGATGGAAAGAAAGTGATTGAGAATCTCAGCTTCTCAGTTGCTGCGGGTGAAGTGTACGGTCTGCTTGGAGCAAATGGCGTAGGCAAGAGTACTACAATAGAATGTATCCTTGGGACAAAGAAAGCGGATTCGGGAACGGTTCGCATTTTGGGGCTAGACCCGTGGACGGAGCGAAAGCAACTTTTTAAGCAGGTTGGGGTACAGTTCCAGGAAGCAAATTATCCAGACAAGATCAAGGTAAAAGAATTGTGTGAGGAAACGATCTGCCTTTATAGGTATCCACTGGCATATAAAGAGTTGCTGCACAAATTTGGTCTGGCAGATAAGGAAAACGCTTTTGTAAACGAGTTATCTGGAGGTCAGAAGCAAAGATTATTCATTGTGTTGTCTCTTATCCCTAATCCTAGGGTGGTCTTTTTGGATGAGCTTACCACAGGGCTTGATACAAAAGCGAGAAGAGGTGTTTGGAAAAGCCTGCAGGAGTTAAAGAAACATGGCCTGACAATATTTCTGTCTTCTCATTTCATGGACGAGGTGGAAATTCTCTGTGACCGGATTGGTATCCTGAAGGATGGCGGATTCGCCTTTGAAGGGACTGTGGAAGAAGCGGTGGCATTAAGTCCCTATGAGAAATTGGAAGATGCGTATTTGTGGTTTACTGGAGAGGAGGAAGAAGACAATGAATAAATTTTTTACAATGTTGAAAACAGAACTGAAGTTATCCTTCCGGGGAATGGACATGGTTATTTTTGCTCTCTGTATGCCGGTAGTGGTTGCTGTAATTTTGGGAGTCATTTATGGAGCAAAAACAGCGGCTCCCGAAGTAAAATATACCTTTTTGGAACAGTCCTTCGGGGCATTATCGACCATTGCGATTTGTGCAGGTGGTGTGATGGGGCTTCCGCTGTTGATTTCCGATTATCGTCAGAAAAAGATATTAAAAAGATATAAAGTTACGCCTACAAGTCCGGCATTTCTGCTCGCAGTGTGGGTGACGATTTATGCAATCTACTCGTTGCTGTCCTTGTGCCTTGTTTTTGGAGTTTTGTCCATCTTTTTTGGATGCAGGTTCAACGGATCGATAGGAATTTTCTTGTTCATGTATCTTCTGGTGATGTTTTCGATGTTCAGCATCGGACTTATGGTAGGAGGTGTTGCGCCTGATACGAAAACAGCCAGTGTGGCTGCCAGCCTCCTGTATTTTCCGATGCTCATTTTTTCAGGGGCAACCTTACCTTATGAAGTGATGCCGTCTGCATTGCAGAAAATTGCAGATGTTTTGCCTTTGACACAGGGAATTAAGTTGCTGAAAGCAACTTCGTTGGGCCTACCGTTAGAATCAGTCTGGTTTCCAATTGCAATCATGGCGGTGGTCACAGTGGTCTGTGGAGGTATTGCCATACGTTTTTTCAAATGGGAATAGATACGGAATTTGTATTTAACTTTCTAATGACAATTTAAATTGCCACCTACCAAAGTACGAGAGTCGTTTGACTCTCGTATAATGTGAAGTTTTATAATGAAGAGCAGGTGGTTTCTTTGTTAAAATAGGACAATTTTCAGTCCTATTTCAAATCAGTATCTACATGTTGAGGCATTATAATGAAATTGGTCTGTTGATTCCGGAGCAGGTAGATGAGCTTATAGGGTTACAGATATTACAGTGAAGGGCTGCCGCTAATTGCGGGGAAGATACAGGCATTGAAAAGTATGGACCTGAGTCTGAATTTGATTAAGGAAATATAGACAAAGTATTTGGACAACAAAGGTTTAAAAATTATTTTGAACTCCAGGCTATAGAGCAAAAAGAGAAGATAAAATAGAAACTGCAATTTTGTTCTTATGATTTTAGCGGCACAGCGAGGTGAGTATGTGGGAAAGCTGATTGTACTTTCGTTGGATGAATCAGAAAAAATTATATATGACAAAATAATGAAAATCGTAGGAGAATCAGATATTTGTGTGGATAAAACATTATTAAAAGAGCAGGAACCAATGCGAATCGGCGAATTATATATTCAGTCGGAGCAGCATAAAGTTTTGAAACGAGATCAGGAAGTGAGACTGACAAATATTGAGTTCCGAATTCTGTATGTACTGGCTCTTCATCAAGGTAGCATTCTTTCTAAAGAACAAATTTATAACTTCGTCTGGAATGGGGAGTATCTCCGGGATGACAGCAACATCACTTCCCATATCCGCCGCCTTCGAAAGAAAATTGAAGATGACCCTAGCCGGCCTGAGTATATCCAGACTGTACGAGGGGTTGGTTATCGAATGAATATGGTAAAAAAGGAATAGGCAGTGTTCTGAAGCGTAACGCTTGGAATGCTGCCTATTCCTTTTTTAGGAACGAGTAGGGTTTGGTATGGTGTAATATCTGCGGATATATTAATAATAATTAGCAGACTGGAGGAATGGAATATGCAGAACAAAGTATGGGAACAGGTTGGATGTTTTTTGAATAAGCTTCGTTGTGAAAATGTGACGAGGGACACCGCAGTTGAGGTGCCGGGATATAGAGATACACAGCAGGAATTAGAGGAGATGCGTGAAACGTGTGAGGAGATAGTTCGTAGTCTTCCTGAAGATCAGTGGCAAACGCTGTTGGAGTGGATGGCAAAGCTGGAAGATATGAATTCTATGGAGGGGCAGAAGGCATACTGTCAAGGATATGTAGACTGCATCCTTCTATTAAGCGGTCTGGGACTTTTCCGGCAGGAGATATCTCCAGAGGAATTGATTAAACAGATACAGTGACGAAAAGGCTCATTTTTGCAGGAGGATTCCGGTGCAGGGATGAGCCTTGAAAATTACAGGAAAAATGTGATGTAAACACCGCCTGAATACCGCCTTTATCTGTTACTCTGAATCTGAAGGCATTTCACTCTCGGACAGCAACGCTTCTGTGGTGGCAAGGATGACACGGAGTTGCCCTTCATCACAGCGTGTAAGTAGACGCTCAATCTGCTGATATGTAGTATTGGTCAGATTCTCGTTTGGATAGATAACAGTATCTGCTGACAGGTTGAAGTAGCGGATTACTTTTTCGAAGACATCGTAGCTCGGATTGTTCCGGAAGCGCTCCAGGTCTTTGAGATATGGTAAAGAAATATCCAGTATTTCAGCTAATTCTGCTTGTGTGAGTTTTTTATCCATTCGTGCATTTTTCAGCACGATGCCGAACTGTCTTGGATGAATAGCCATGATATCACCTCCTGTAAGTATGTTAGTGCCATACCTTTGAAAAGTAAAAATGGCGATACAAGACTTTTTGAGAATGGTACAACCATACTTGCTGGAAGAATGGAGATGTTTTTGATGGATAGAGGAGTGGTTTTACGGTTAAAAAAATTCAGGCAGTATCCGTAGAGAACTGCACCATCAATAGTATGGAAGAGCCATACTTCCACAAAATTATTATCTCACATAGGGAAAAGGCGTGAATGCAGTGGTGTCTGCAGGAACGCCTTTTCCCTATTTTGTATTTCAGGGAGTATGGGACACGGGAAAGGAGTGAGGAAGAAATGGGACCATAGAAATAATAGTCAGTTATATGAATACATGAGATAGAGTGCCATTGGAAGAGATTGGACGGTGGAAAATACAGATTGTTATGAAAGGAACATAAGAATGATAGAAACGGATTTATTTGATTTTGCTTATGTGCCGGACTGGTACGGACAATTGGATGAGTTGTCGAAACTGGCTCTGCCGGAGCCATGGCGGTTCAAGAAGCCAATTTATAAGACGAAAAATGAGGATACCCCCATACTGGAGCGGTACATACATATTGTTTTCCGAAAGCAGAGCATTGATTTTAATTCAGAAAGGGATGCCAGGAAAGCGGCAAGTTATTTTCATGTGGAAAATGAGTGTGCCTGTTTTCATACAGGATTATACACATCCCGATACAAAGGGATTTATGCCTGCTTTGATCGGAACCATAAAAAGACTTCGATGAAAGATTGGTACTTCAGGGGATTCTGCGATGAACTGTCACCGTTTCTGAAATATGTGCAGCCATTGCCGCAGATGCCCTCCTACTATATGGCGCAGAACGGCGCAGGTTTTCAACCAGACTGGCCTATCAGGGTCAACGTGGAACACATATTGGGAGACACAGAAAATCTGGAGCGTATTCCAGCGAAAATCCGTAAAGCCAGGAATCTGCCACTTTTATTTGAAACGGCAGTGGAACTTGGCAGGAGAAAGACAGTAGTTGAGCCGGGGCTTATAGTGCCGCAAGGGTATCAGGGAAAGATGCAGTATCTTCTCCCGATATATCTGACGAATGAGAAAAAGCCTGATCTTGCCCTGACACTGACAGTTATGGAAGGATATTATTTGGGTAATACATGCCTGACACTGGAAATGGCTTATTTGAATGCCAGAGTAATATCAAGGCCGATAGCTCCCTGGCTGACAGAACTTGTAAAATAAAAGGAATCAAGATGATTCATATACTCCCTACCCCTGAATGCCGGATAGCAGCCAAGAAAGGAGTGTATGTGATATGCAAAGAAAGAAGGAGGTACAGGCCAATGGACTAGAGAAGAAAAGGAGATCCATTCTATGTCCAAAATGCGGACACAGGCTATTGGATGCATCTGTAAATACAAAAGCACAGTTGGTTACCCCGACAAGGAACTGTAATCCCGATTTCGTGATAAAGTGCAGGCATTGCAGTTCAGAAATCGGGGTAATTAAAACTGAATAGAGGAAATCTGATTCGCTCCAAATGTTTACGCAGGGAGCTGACCGAGGCGCTACGGTAATACGGCAAGTCCCATAAGGAATGTATATGGGATAGGGAAACGGATAGCTAAATCGGGACAAGGATCATTCGTTTGTTTGAGCATGATGCACGAGGGGGAAATTTCATTCCTTAGTTATCGGTTAAACCCTCATGATACCATCTGAAAGATGATGGAGACGACATTGAGCCTGGCAAGCGGCACTTTTGTGCTGCTTGTCAGGCTCTTTTTTATTTTAGCGGCTCAGGTGCCGCCTGCCGGGCTCCGAAAGGAGAACGGCAAATTGAAAATCAATTACACATTTGCAAATGGTGAGACTTCTGACGTAGAGGTCAGAGAAGAAATCGGAAACTTGATTCTGGATTCCAGACGGGAGGAAAGCAATCAGGACCGGAAGGAGCGGTACCATTGCTATTCCCTGGATGCGGCGGAATATGAAGGCGAGGATTATGCGGACGGCAGTACTCCGGAGACAGAACTTTTTCTGCAGGTTGAAAACCAGCGGATCAAAAAGGCGTTCGAGCAGCTCTCAGAAGTACAGCGGCGCAGGCTGCTGATGCTGGCCGAAGGGGGATCCCTCCGGGAGATCGCCCGCAGGGAGGGCAAGGATATCAAGTCCATCCGGGAATCCATCGAAGGGGCCAGAAAAAAGTTTTTGAAATATTTCTGAGATACCCCCTCAAAACAGCCTTCCAATCTCCGTATGTTGAAGGACATCCCGATACCGTCCTTCAGAAAGCAGAGGTGATGAGATGAAACACACATTGCAGATCCGTGTTTCAAAAAAGCCTGTGAACAGTGGTGCGGTCAGTGTGCGGAATGTGTCTGTGCGGGAGCGGTTCATGCGTTTTCTGCTGGGCGACAAGGTCAGGCTGACGGTCATCGTTCCGGGCAGTACGGTGGAAGAACTGTCCATCCGGGAGGTTGCGGAAGGAGGGCTGGCGCATGAGTAAGATGAAACTTCTTCTGGACGTGGTATCCGATCTCCGTTCCCTGGCAGACAGTTTGCAGGCGGTGGCGGACGCTGTCGCACAGGGCGGACAGGAGCAGCCGGACCAAACCACGGAGGAAAAGCCGGCTCAGAAACCAGAAAAGAAAAATGCTGCAAAGCAAGTGGAGCCACCAGTGGAGAAGCCAGAGCCAAAGCCGCTGACGCTGGAACAGGTGCGGGCGGCTCTGGCAGAGAAGTCCCGTGCCGGACACACATCGGAAGTAAAGGCGCTCCTAATCAAGCATGGTGCCGATAAGCTGTCGGACATTGACCCGGCGGAGTACCCGGCGCTCCTTGCGGAAGCGGAGGTGCTGTGATGGGAAAACACGCATTGCTTTCCGCCTCCTCCAGCCATCGGTGGCTGAACTGCCCGCCCTCCGCAAGGCTTTGTGAGAAGTATGAAGATACGGGCAGTGGATATGCCCAGGAAGGGACGGACGCCCACAGCCTGTGCGAATACAAGCTAAGACGGGCGCTTGGCATGGATGCTGCTGACCCAACAGAGAACCTTTCCTTTTACAACGAAGAAATGGAGCAGTGTGCCTTGGACTATACGGCCTATGTGCTGGAACTGGTGGAAGGCGCAAAGAAAACCTGCAGGGACCCGGTAGTGCTGATTGAGCAGCGGCTGGACTTTTCACGTTTCGTCAAAGACGGCTTCGGAACCGGCGACTGCGTCATCATTGCAGACGGCACCCTGGACATCGTGGATTATAAGCACGGGAAAGGCGTGGAGGTGTCCGCCGTAGAAAATCCCCAGATGATGCTGTATGCCCTGGGCGCTCTGGAACTGTTTGACGGTATCTATGATATTGATACTGTCCGCATGACCATCTTCCAGCCACGCCGGGATAACGTGAGTGTCTGCATCATGGCAAAAGATGATCTTTTGCAGTGGGCGCACAAGGACCTGACCTATAAAGCGAAGCTGGCCTATGAGGGCAGTGGGGAGTTTGCCTGCGGGGACTGGTGCCGATTCTGCAAGGCAAAGGCGGTCTGCCGGAAGAGGGCAGAGTACAACCTGGAACTGGCAAAATACGATTTTGAAATGCCGGACACATTGGAGGAAGCGGAGATCGCCGCCATCCTGGACAAGGCGGATGAACTGACTGCCTGGGCAGCGGATGTGAAGGAATATGCGCTCCGGCAGGCACTCAGCGGGACAGAGTATCCTGGCTATAAAGTGGTGGAGGGACGCTCCAACCGCCGGTACATCAGCGAGGACGCAGTGGCCGATGCCGTTTCCCAGGCAGGGTATGACCCCTATGCTAAAAAGATACTTGGTCTTACGGAGATGCAGAAGCTCCTGGGCAAAAAGAAATTTGACGAGCTGCTGGGCGGCCTGATTGAAAAGCCCCAGGGCAAGCCCGTCTTGGTACCGCTGTCTGATAAGCGGCAGCCTATGAATACGGCGCAGAATGATTTTAAAGATTGAGGAGGAAACCAGAATGTCAAATAAAGTCAAGAACCCGATGAAAGTGATTACCGGCCCCAATACCAGATGGAGCTACTGCAACGTATGGCAGCCCAAGTCTATCAACGGTGGCACTCCAAAATACAGTGTCAGCCTGATCATCCCTAAGTCGGATACAGTGACCATCAATAAGATTAAGGCAGCCATCGAAGCCGCCTACAAAGAAGGCGAGGCAAAGTTGAAGGGCAATGGCAGGAGTGTCCCGGCACTTTCCGTCCTAAAGACGCCGCTCCGTGACGGGGATGCGGAACGCCCGGACGATGAAGCCTACGCAAACGCCTATTTCGTCAATGCTAACAGCGCCACGGCTCCGGGCATTGTGGATGCGGACCGCCAGCCGATCCTGGATACTTCCGAGGTTTACAGCGGTGTGTACGGCAGGGCGAGCATCAACTTCTATGCCTTCAATTCCAATGGAAATAAAGGGATTGCCTGTGGGCTGAATAACCTGCAGAAGATCCGGGACGGAGAACCGTTAGGCGGAAAGTCCCGTCCGGAGGATGATTTTGCAGAGGAGGATGAGGATTTCCTCTCCTGACGCATGAAACTGCCGATATCGGGTGGCGGGGGAATACCCCTGCCGCCCTTAAGGCGGTGAAGGGAGATGATAAACTTGAAATCTATATCATGGGATTTGGAAACGTACAGCAGTGTGGATCTTACGAAATGTGGGGTGTACCGATACTGCGAGAGCGAAGATTTTGAAATCCTGCTTGCCGCATATTCCATCGATGGCGGGGCGGTACAGGTGACCGACCTTGCCTGTGGGGAGAAACTCCCGCAAGAGATTCTGGATGCGCTGGAAGATGAAACTGTAGAGAAGTGGTCATACAACTCGCAATTTGAACGGATTTGTCTCTCACGGCTCCTCGGCTATCCGGCCGGTGACTATCTTGCTCCGGAATCCTGGCGCTGCTCTATGGTGTGGGCCTCAACACTGGGCCTTCCCCGTTCCCTGGAAAGCGTGGGCGTAGTGCTGGGGCTGGAGAAGCAGAAGTTGACGGAGGGCAAAGACCTGATCCGCTATTTCTGTGTCCCCTGCAGACCGACCAAAGCAAACGGAGGCAGGATGCGGAACTTGCCGGAGCATGACCCGGAGAAATGGGAACGGTTCAAGGCATATAACCTCCGGGATGTGGAGACGGAAATGCAGATACAGAAAAGGCTCTCCAATTTTCCGGTACCGGATACCATCTGGGAAGAATACCATCTCGACCAGGAGATCAATGACCGGGGAATCGGCGTGGATATGGAACTGGTCCGGCAGGCCATCGCCATGGATGCCCGTTCCCGTGAACGGCTGACCGCCGCTATGCGGGAACTGACGGAACTGGAAAACCCGAATTCCGTACAGCAGATGAAACAGTGGCTGGCAGACCACGGGCTGGAAACGGACACCCTGGGGAAAAAGGCAGTGGCGGAATTGCTTAAGACCGCGCCGGGGCCGCTCCGGGAGGTTCTCTCCCTCCGGCAGCAGCTCGCTAAGAGCAGCGTGAAGAAATACACGGCAATGGAGAACGCGGTCTGCGCCGACAGCCGGGCCCATGGAATGTTCCAGTTTTACGGGGCCAACCGCACCGGCCGGTTCTCCGGGCGGCTGATCCAGTTGCAAAATCTGTATAAGAATACCATGCCAGATCTGGCACAGGCACGGGCTCTGGTGCGGAGTGGTAATTACGAAGCCCTTTCCTTGCTCTACGAAGATATCCCAGATACCCTATCACAGTTGATCCGCACGGCATTTGTGCCGCAGGATGGCAGGAAACTCATCGTAGCGGATTTCTCCGCCATCGAAGCAAGGGTACTGGCCTGGTTCGCTGGAGAGAAATGGGTATTGGAGGTCTTTGAAAAAGGCGGAGACATTTACTGTGAGACTGCTGCCCGTATGTTCCACTGCAGGGTGGAAAAGCATGGGGAGAACGCAGAGTTGCGTCAAAAGGGGAAACAAGCCACTTTATCCTGCGGGTACGGCGGAAGCGTCGGTGCGCTGAAAGCAATGGGTGCATTGGAGGCAGGAATGACGGAGGAGGAACTGCAGCCCCTGGTGGACAGCTGGAGAGAGGCAAATCCCAATATCGTCCGTTTCTGGTGGGATGTAGACCGGGCAGTGAAGGACTGTATCAGGCAGAGAGTCCCCACGGAGACACACGGGCTCCATTTTGATTACCGGAGTGCTATGCTCTTTATCACGCTTCCTTCCGGCCGGCGGCTTGCCTATGTGAAACCGAGGATCGGAGAGAACCAGTTTGGCGGGGAGTCGGTGACTTACATGGGTGTGGGCGGTACGAAGAAAAGGGAACGGCTGGAAAGCTATGGCCCCAAGTTTGTAGAGAACATCGTCCAGGGTACCGCCCGCGATATTCTTTGCTATGCCATGCAGACCTTAAAAAACTGCTCCATTGTCGCCCATGTGCATGACGAGATTATCATCGAGGCCGACCGACGGATGTCGGTTGCAGCGGTGTGCGAACAGATGGGAAGGACGCCGCCCTGGGCGAAAGGGCTGAAGCTCCGGGCGGACGGATACGAATGCGAGTTTTATCAGAAGGATTAGAAGGAGGTGCAGCCTATGGGTATTAACAAATATAACAGCGAGGGCTACTATGACCCAACGGTCTATGAAGCCCTTGTCAATATTGAGAAAGCGGAAAAATCGGCAAGGCGTGTATACCGGCCTCTGGTCTATATATGCTCTCCCTACGCTGGTGATGTGGAACGGAACGTGAACATGGCAAGGGCATACAGCCGCTTTGCGGTACGGAATACCTGTATTCCCATTACCCCTCACCTGCTCTATCCGCAGTTCATGGATGACGCCGTCCCAGCAGAGCGGGAACTTGCCCTGTTCATGGGAATGGTGCTGCTCACAAAATGTGAGCAGGTGTGGGTGTTCGGCAGCGTCATATCATCGGGGATGCGGGCAGAGATTGCGAAAGCGGAAAAGAAGAACATACCGGTGCGGTATTTTACGGAGGAATTGGAGGAGATGCCATGCGCGAATTAAACATTGCCTGCGCCAACAGCCGCAGCACGAAACAGTTGACGAACAAGAAGATCGAACTCTCCGCTTTGAAGGAACGGCTGAAAGTGACAATCCGCACAACGGAGTCCGCAGAGGAATACGCCCGGCTCCCCAGGTCGAAACGGGACGCCGCGAAGGACCACGGCGGCATTGTAGCTGGCGTGCTAAAGGACGGGAGGCGCAAGATCGACACGGTGGTCTCCCGGTCCATGGTAACGCTGGACGGGGACCGGATCGAGGCGGAATTCCTGGAGGACTATGAACGCCGGGTTCCCTACACCTCCATCCTCTACAGCACCCACAGCCACACGCCGGAGACGCCGCGGGTGCGGATACTGGTTCCCCTGACGAGGGATGTAACGCCGGAGGAGTATGTGGCGGTGGCAAGATACCTGGCCCAGTCCCTGGGCATGGACTATTTTGATGAATGCTCCTACCTGCCCAACCAGCTCATGTACTGGCCCAGCACACCGGCCAACGGGGAGTTTGTCTATAAGGAGACGGACGGGCCGTGGCTTGACCCGGACGAAATCCTGTCGGCGCATCCGGAATGGACAGACCCTACCAGGCTGCCTACCTCCTCCAGGGAGAGCCGGGCGAAGGGGATCGGGGATAAGAAACAGGCAGATCCGCTGGAAAAGGAAGGTATTGTTGGAGTTTTCAATAACGCCTACTTTCCTATAAACCTCGCCATGGAAAAATTCCTGAGTGACATTTATGAGCTTTCAGCGGATGGGACACGCTACCGCTTTAAGGAGTCGAGCAGCCAGCCGGGTGTGGAGATCAAGGAGGGCGGCAAATTTGTATACAGCCACCACGCCAAAGACCCGGCATATCTGAAGCTGTGCAGCGCCTTTGACATTGTTCGCATCCATCTCTTTGGCGATGAGGACGAGAAGAAGACGTTCCGTGCGATGGCGGATTTTGCCAGCAGGGACGAGACGGTCAAAATGCTGCTCCTTGAGAAAAAGCAGCAGGCGGCAGAAACGGACTTCTGTTTCACGGACGGGGACGATACCTGGAAGAAAAAGCTGGAGTATGAGTCTCGTTCTATGGTGTTAAAAAACAACCTCCACAACATTACCCTGATTATGGAGAATGATCCAAACCTTAAGGGCATCGTGTTCAATCAGCTGGCAGACGGCATGGAGATCAAAGGCGAGGTGCCATGGAAACATCCGGCAAGGTTCTGGCGGGATGCGGATGACGCGCAGCTCATCAGTTTTGTAGATTCCCATTATGGCTCGTTTTCAGAACGTAATTACCGTATCGCAGTTACCAAGGTGACGGACGACCGTTCCTATCACCCGATCCGGGAAATGTTCGAGTCCCTTCCGCCATGGGATAAGGTCAGGCGGGCAGAGACCGTGCTGATCGATTATCTCGGTGCGGAGGACAACCGCTATGTCAGGGCGGTCACCAGGAAGTCGCTGTGCGCAGCGTATATGAGGGTACATTATCCCGGCATCAAGTTTGACAACATGATTGTTTTAAACGGGGCTCAAGGTATTGGCAAAAGCACCCTCATTTCCGCCCTTGGTGGGGAGTGGTTCTCAGACAGCCTTGCCCTTTCTGACATGAACGATAAAACAGCCGCTGAGAAACTGCAGGGGTACTGGATTCTGGAGATCGGCGAACTTGCGGGCATGAAAAAGGCGGACATCGACAAGGTCAAAGCCTTTATTTCCAGACAGGACGACAAATACCGCGCCAGTTTTGGGCGGAGGGTGACTCCGCACCCAAGGCAATGTGTGTTCTTCGGCACGACCAACAGCGAGAACGGGTATCTCCGCGATATTACCGGAAACCGCAGGTTCTGGAACGTCAAGGTTACCGGCCAGGGAAAGTGCAAGCCCTGGGAAATGACCGCCGAGGTGGTCCGGCAGATATGGGCGGAGGTCGCCGAGATCGCCAGGTCGGGAGAAAAGCTGTATCTTGATGCTGACCTTGAGGCTTACGCCAGGCAGGAACAGCGGGAAGCGATGGAGCAGGACGACCGCGAGGGCATCGTGCGGAATTATCTGGATATGCTTCTTCCCGATGATTGGGACAGCATGGATTATTACAGGCGCAGGGAGTATATCCGAGATATTGACGATCCGACCAGGGCTGAGGGTACTGTAAAGCGGCAGACCGTGAGCAACATCGAGATCTGGTGCGAATGCTTCGGCAAAAGCAAGGAGGAGATGCGCCCCTCGGACTCCTATGCCATATCTGCCATTATGGTGCGGATCGAGGGCTGGGAGAAATGCGGGATGCGGCAGATGCTCCCCATCTATGGCCGGCAGCGTGTATATACGAGGACAACCTGACCCGTCCATCACCTGTCCGGGGGGTTGTCCATGGCCGGAAAACGCAGCCAGCACAAGGGATTTCTGTAATTTTGTGGACAACTGGACAGAAAAAACTATAAAAGACAAAAATATGGAGTTTTATATGATAGAACCCGTCCTGCACACGGGCGAATGCGCGTATTTCGCGCGTAAGGGATTTTTTCGTCCACTTGTCCGCAGAACTGGAAAAAACGCAGTGATTTCAAGGGTTTTGCTGTGGACAGGCTCTGTGGACAAGGACTGGACGGGACAACGTTGAAAGGAGAAATCGGAAATGATCAGGAACGGAAGACCTTATACGAATGAGAACGGATTTACCGATGGGGCGCTGATCACGGATCGTGAGGATGATGTGATTACAGCGGTTGACGGATGGATCAGAAAGAATATCCAAGCCGGGAAGAAGATCCTGCAGGGACACACGAGTTACGGGATGAAACACCTGCTGGAACATGACACGGGTGTTTACCTCACCAACAACGAATTCAAGGACGCTATGCTGCTTGCCGGATACCGGCCCGTGAATCCGAACAGCCTGAACTGGAAGTACCGCATTGAGCTGACACGGGAAATCAATGACAATCCCAGCCCGTTCTTCCGCTGGGCGAGGAACTTCGAGGCGGATGCCACGCCATGCGGAGATTTTGTCCGGGATATGCTTTACGACTTCGAGTTCCCGGTCCTGGCGGAACATGATGTCATTGTACGGTATCTTGGCCGTATCGGCGCCTGCAGCGGAGCAGTGGAAGCATTCGAGATGTTATGGAGGGAATATGAGGGAACGGCAGATTGAGCAGAACCTGGCAAAAGCCGTAAAAGCGGCAGGCGGTATCGCACCGAAATTTACCTCTCCTGGATTTGCCGGGATGCCCGACCGCTTAGTGCTGATGCCGGGTGGACACATCGGCTTTGTGGAGGTAAAAGCACCGGGGGAAAAACCGAGGCCCCTGCAGCTTTCCAGGCACAGGCTCCTTCGGCGGTTGGGCTTTAAGGTGTATGTGCTGGATGATGAGAAACAGATCGGAGGGATCGTAGATGAAATACAGTCCACATGAGTATCAGAAATATGCCACGGAGTATATCGAGACACACCCCATTGCGGCGGTGCTTTTGTCGATGGGGCTTGGCAAGACGAGCATTACCCTGACCGCTTTGAACGACCTGCTGTTTGATCGCTTTGAGATCCACAAAGCCATCGTGATTGCACCCCTCCGTGTAGCACGGGATACCTGGCCGGCGGAGATTGAAAAGTGGGACCACCTGGGCAGCCTGATTTATTCCGTGGCTGTGGGAACAGAGGCGGAGCGGCTGGCGGCGCTGAGACGGCAGGCCGATATTTACATCATCAACCGGGAGAACGTGCAGTGGCTGGTGGAGGCAAGCGGCATTCCCTTTGATTACGACATAGTGGTGGTTGATGAGTTATCCTCTTTCAAGAATCACCAGTCCAAGCGGTTCCGTGCCATGATGAAGGTGCGGCCGAAGGTGGGACGGATCGTGGGACTGACCGGGACGCCCAGCAGCAACGGGCTGATGGACCTGTGGGCTGAGTTCAAGTTATTGGATATGGGACAGCGGCTGGGGAGGTTCATCGGCCAGTACCGCACCCGGTTCTTCCTGCCAGACAAACGCAATGGGCAGGTGGTGTTTTCTTATAAGCCACTTCCTGGGGCAGAGGAACAGATCTACCGGCTGATCTCCGACATCACGATTTCTATGAAATCCACGGATTACCTGCAGATGCCACAGTTCGTTTCCTCCGGCTATGAGGTGTATCTCTCTGAGAAGGAAACGCAACGCTATGTTTCCTTCAAGCGGGATCTTCTGCTGCAGCTCCCGGACGGGGAAATAACCGCCGCCAATGCCGCAGCCCTTTCCGGGAAGCTGTCCCAGATGGCGAACGGTGCGGTATACACGGATAGCGGAGAGACCATCGCCATCCATGACCGGAAACTGGATGCATTGGAGGATATCATCGAGAGTATGGGAGGGAAACCGCTCCTGGTGGCTTACTGGTTCCGGCACGACCTGGAACAGATCAGGTTGCGGCTCCATAAGCTGAAGATTCCGTTTTCCAGGCTGGATTCTTCGGAAAGCATCCGCAGGTGGAACGCCGGGGAACTTCCAGTGGCTCTGATCCACCCGGCATCGGCGGGACACGGGTTGAACCTTCAAAGCGGAGGTTCCACCCTTGTATGGTTTGGACTGACCTGGTCCCTGGAACTTTACCAGCAGACCAACGCCCGTCTCTGGCGGCAGGGGCAGCAGTCCGATACCGTGGTGGTGCAGCATATCATCACGAAAGGTACGATTGACGAGCGGATCATGAAAGCCCTGGCGGAAAAGGACACCACACAGGCTGCGTTGATCGAAGCCGTGAAAGCTGATTTGAAAATCTGAGCCAAGCCATGAAAACAAGAGCCAATCAAAGACAATCTGTGAAAATCCGGGGGAAATAAAAAATCTTTGATTGGAGGTACCGGGTATGAGCATTATCTGGAAGTATCTTGATAAACGGTCGGCTGCTGTGGACGCATTGAAGGATTACGGCAGCATGAAATTTATTATCGGCCACACGGATGACGAAATCAAAAGCGCCTATGAGAAAATGGAAGGCGTCAGCAGCCCGCAGCTTGACGGTATGCCCCACAGCCATAATCCGCAGGCTTCAGAGGAGAGGATCGTCAAGGGCATTGAGGAGATCGATGTTTTAAAGGAACGATACCGGCAGGCGGTGGAATACATGGCGTGGTTCGTCCCAGCCTGGGAAGAACTGACGGAGGATGAGCGGTATGTGCTGGAAGCGTTCTATGGTGAGGACAACCAGTACGGAAGTAATGCCGCTGACGATGTGGCGGACTATTTCCAGATTGAACGGGCTTCCGCATACCGCAGGAAGAACCGGGCGCTGGAGCGTCTGACTATCCTCCTGTTTGGAAAAGCCTGATGTCCACTTTGTGAGATGAAGTTTCCATTTGGACATGGTACGATAGTAACATCGAAAACTGCATAAAGACAGCCAGCCTCATGGGAGAAATCCTGTGGGGCTTTCTTTATGCCTGGAGGAGGTGAGCCGATGCCAAGGAAACCAAAGCGGCCGTGTTCTTACCCCGGCTGTCCCAAGCTGACGGATGGCAGGTTCTGTGAGGAACATCAGAAGCTGGAGAATCAACGGTACGAAAAGTACGACCGGGACCCGGTAGCCAAGCGCAGGTACGGACGGGCATGGAAACGCATCCGCGACCGGTACATGAATGCACACCCGCTGTGTGAGCGGTGCCAACGGGAAGGCAGGCTCGTAAAAGCGGAGCAGGTGCATCACATCAAGCCTCTGGCAGAGGGCGGTGATCACAGCGAAACGAATCTGATGTCCTTATGTTCTTCTTGTCATGCGAAAATTCATGCAGAACGTGGGGACCGCTGGCACAATCACTAAAGCCCCAGGGGCGGTCAAAATCTCTACGGCTCTGTCCTGTGGGAACGGGCGCGGGGTCTCGCGTGCGAAAAAGGCGAAATCAAAAGGGTAATTAAGGGCGGCCGGCTACGGCTGCTTATTTTTTCGAGGAAAGGGGTGAGAAAATGCCGACAAAATCCAATAACACAGGCGGGCGCGGCGGTGCGAGACCCGGTGCGGGAAGGAAGAAATCCGCTGTCAGGGAGAAAGCCGAGAACGGCAATCCGGGCGGACGCAGGCTGGAAGTGCTGGACATTCCCGAAGTCGAGGGTGTCGATATGCCAAAGCCCCATGAGTTCCTCTCTGCCGAGCAGCGTGACGGAAGCACGCTCCAGGCGGAAGAAATATACACGGAAACCTGGGAGTGGCTGAAAAAGGTGGGCTGTGCGGCGAAGGTGTCTCCCCAGCTATTGGAGAGGTACGCCATGTGCAGCGCCCGCTGGATTCAGTGCGAGGAGATGACCAACCGCATGGGCTTCCTCTCCAAGCACCCGACTACCCAGAAGCCGATCCCGTCCCCGTTCATCAACATCGGCATCAACTACATGAACCAGGCGGTGCGGCTCTGGAATGAGATCTTCCAGATTGTGAAGGAAAACTGTAGCACCGATTACGGGGAGGTTTCTCCCCAGGATGATTTGATGGAGCGTCTGCTCCGGGCAAGGAAGGGGTGAAGTCATGTTTGAGAAAGTAAATCCGTGCCACCCGGATAAGGTGGCGGACCGTATCGCCGGCGCTCTGGTGGATGCGGCGTACAGGAAAGAAGAAAATCCCAGGATCGCTGTGGAGGTCCTCATCGGTCACGGCGTCTGCCACATCATTGCGGAGAGTTCCGTACACATCCCGCCGGATGAAGTGGATACCATCGTGAAGCGCATTGCCGGAAACCTGCACACGGACTATGTGGAAGTGCCGCAGGACGGACACCTTGCCGGGAATCAGGCAGAAGGAATCCGCTGTGGTGACAACGGCATCTTCAAAGGGGTACCGGTCACGGAGGAACAGAAAGCCCTCTGTGAGATCGCGAAAAGTGTGTATCACACTTACCCCTCGGATGGGAAATACATCATTGACGAGGCAAGGCTGGTCCTCTGCCAGAGCAATGCGCCCACAGAGGGACTGCAAAAGCTGTATCCTACCGCCGAGGTCAATCCTCTGGGTGCCTGGGCGGGCGGCACGGATGTGGATTCCGGCGCGACCAACCGGAAGCTGGGCAGCGACATGGCCGATTCCGTGACGGGCGGCGGCCTTCACGGCAAAGACCTGTCCAAAGCGGATGTAAGCGTAAACATCTACGCATGGCTGAAGGCGCAGGAAACGGGAAAGCCTGTGGAACTGTGCTGCGCCATCGGAGACGATATGGTGGACGGTGTTCCCTACGCTGAGATCGTGGAGACTGCCCGGAGATACATCCAGAGCCTTGGCGGTTTTGAGAAATTTGCGGAATGGGGGCTGGTGCGATGAATACAACGACCGAGATGCAGCTTGTGCCGATTGCCAAGCTGGTACCCTATGTGAATAATGCCCGCACCCATTCCCCGGAGCAGATCACGAAACTCCGCTCGTCTTTGCGGGAGTTTGGCTTTATCAATCCCGTCATCATCGACCGGGATTTTAATGTGATTGCCGGACACGGCAGAATCCTGGCGGCAAAGGAGGAAGGCATCGCTGAGGTTCCCTGTGTGTTTGCAGACTACCTCAGTGAAGCACAGAAGAAAGCCTATATCATTGCGGACAACCGCATGGCGATGGATGCCGGATGGGATGAGGAACTTCTGCGGGTGGAGATTGAGTCCTTGCAGGGTATGGACTTTGATCCCCTGCTGACCGGTTTTGATGAAAAGGAACTGGCAGACCTGTTTGGTACAGATGATGAGGCGAAGGAAGATGACTTCGATGTGGAAGCGGAACTGGAGAAGCCCTGCTTTTCCAAAGCAGGTGACATCTGGCGGCTTGGAAAACATACCGTCATCTGCGGGGATTCCACAGACCCGGAGACGTTCCGTTTGCTTCTTAGAGACACGAAGGTCAACCTGGTCTGCACGGACGCCCCGTATTTTGTTAAACTGGAGAGCCAGTCCGGGCGGATCGCAAACGACGATCTGGAGGATGCCCAGGCCTACGAGTTCCTCATGAAAGCATTTACGAACTTCAAAGATGCCATGGCCATTGACGCTTCTATCTATGAATTTTACGCCACTATGAAAGCGCGTGTGTTTTATGATGCCTTTGAGGATGCCGGGTTCAAGGTCGGCGCCGGACTCATCTGGAAAAAGCCCAGGGCTCCGCTGATGCGGACAGACTGGAAGTTCAACATGGAACCGATCATCTTTGGCTGGAGAAAGGATGGAAAGCACAAGTGGTATGGAGACCAGAAACAGAAAGCCGTCTTTGAATTTGATGGAATCAAGAATTCAAAAGAGGACGGACATGGTCATCCTTCCAGTAAACCTGTTCCTCTCATTGCGTATCTGATACAGCAAAGCACACAGGTAAATGGAATCGTACTGGATGGGTTTCTGGGTTCAGCATCCACGCTGATTGCCTGTGACCAGATCGGGCGGATCTGTTATGGGGTGGAACTGGAACCAAAGTTTGTAGATGTGGCAGTTATGCGTTACATGAACCAGCATGGCAACAGTGCGGATGGTGTGCTGTTGATCCGGGATGGAAAGGAACATACCTACGAACAGGCACTTGATATGGCGGAGGTAATTGCAGATGAGTAATGTAAAATATCGGTTTTCTGAAGACGGCCTTGTAGCCTATGGGGAACTGGCAAGCGGTCAGATTTTTGTGATAGATGCCGATATGGTCGAAAAGATTCGTACAGTTAAATTTTATCTGGGCAGCAAAGGAAATGGCAGCCAATATTATGTGATTGACTGTAAGGGACGAACCCTCCATGATTATCTGTTTGAACACAGGCCGGGCTATGAAATAGACCATATAAATCTGGACACATTTGACAATCGCAGGTGCAATATCCGTTATTGTACACATCAGCAGAACCAGATGAACCAGCCGCTGCAGAAAAATAATACTTCCGGTGTCAGTGGCGTGAGTTATTATCCGCCAAGGCGCAAATTCCGGGCAAGAATAAAAATCTGCCAGCAAGAGATACACCTTGGCTATTTTGATACCTTTGAAGATGCAGTAAAAGCGCGGAATATTGGAATGCTTTGTATGTTTGGACAGTATGGGAGATATAACGATACTGGAAAAGCACCGGATTGGATTGAAAGAAAAGTCGCTGGAAAATGTGCGCGTTATGCGGAACTCTCGCAGAACAGCGCATTTTTTGATTTCTGGGATGGGGGTGTTGTCAATGCTCCATGACAAACTGACCCTGGGTAGTCTCTTTGACGGCTCCGGTGGTTTCCCGTTAGGCGGCTTGCTTTCCGGTATTACTCCGGTGTGGGCATCAGAGATTGAACCATTCCCCGTCCGGGTGACCACAAAGCGGCTGCCGTTTATGAAGCATTACGGCGATGTTTCCCGGATGGATGGTGGGAAGATCGAGCCAGTAGATATCATCACCTTCGGCTCTCCCTGCCAGGATATGAGCATTGCCGGGAAAAGAGCCGGGCTTGACGGCTCACGAAGTAACCTCTTTTATGAGGCCATACGAATTGTAAAAGAAATGAGGTGTGCAACCGATGGAAAATATCCGAGGTATATCGTCTGGGAGAACGTCCCCGGCGCGTTCAGCTCCAACAAGGGTGCGGACTTCCAGTCCGTCCTCGAAGAAATCTGCTCGGTCAAAGGATACGAAATTCATACTCCTCGACCTAAGAGATGGGCAAACGCCGGGGAAATCGTGGCAGACGATTTCAGTCTCGCATGGCGGGTATTTGATGCGCAGTACTGGGGAGTCCCCCAACGAAGAAAACGCATCTACCTTGTCGCAGATTTTGCAGGTGGGAGTGCCGGAAAAATACTATTTGAGTCCGAAGGCGTGTCTGGGTATACTCCGCAGGGCTTCCGCCCGTGGCAAGGAACTGCCGGAACTTTTGAGGAAGGCGCTGGAGCATCAGGCTGCGTCTGCCTAAACGACCAGGGCGGCAGCCGCATGGATGTGACGGAGGACGTTGTGGCAACGCTCCGTGCGGAAAACCACGGGCATCCTCCATGTGTGATGGGGGCAGCCGGTTTCTGTACAGAGCATTCCGCACAGGCCAGGGGCATCGAGTATGAGAAAGAAACCTCGCCCACCCTCCGTGCCGGTACGGTGCCGGCGGCGGTTTATGAAAACCATAGCCAGGACACCAGATACACCGGTCCGCTGGAGACAGCCCCTACGGTCATGTCTACATATGGCACAGGTGGAAACAACCAGCCCTTTGTGGTGGAGACACCCAAGACGCTAAAGATCCGCTCTGGCTGTGAGGGTGGCGGTAAAGGTGCGCTGATCCAGGATAATAAATCTGCCACTCTGGGCTGCAACAATGACCAGGCGCTGTTTGTGCCGTTTGTGAAAGGCACTCGCCCCCACACTCCTGATGAGGGGCAGCAGTGGAAAGCATCTGATGTGGCGAATACGCTGAACACCCACGATATAGGCGAGGCCCGCTGCAATGAACTGGCAGTCAGAGTTTACGGCATCTGCTCCAAGGACAGCAACGCTATGAAATCCGAGAATCCCAAGAGTGGCTTCTACGAAGCGTCAACTTCCAGATGCCTGGATGCGAACGGCGGCAATCCCACCTGCAATCAGGGAGGCATGGCCGTGGTGGCCCTGCAGGGTTCCATGATTGGCAGGGCGGATAAGAACGGTCCCCAGGGCAGCGGCGTGAACGAAGATGTGTCTTTCACGCTGGATGCTGCTGACCGTCATGCGGTGGCTTACTGCATGACCACCGGAACTTACACCCAGACGCTTAAGGAACAATCCCCGACTCTGATGGCAAGGGACTATAAAGACCCGCCTGTGGTGAACGAGACTGAGCCGGAGTACATCGTCCGCAGATTGACGCCTACCGAATGTGCCAGGCTGCAGGGGTTCCCGGAATGGTGGTGCGCCGGGCTTGGGACAGACGAGCCGACCGAGGAGGAGATCGAGTTCTGGACAGAGGTGTTTGAGACACACCGCTCCGTCATGGGGAAGTCCTCCAGACCCAAGAGCAGGAACCAGATTATCAAATGGCTGAAAAATCCCCACTCCGACAGCGCGGAATATAAAATGTGGGGCAACGGCGTGGCACTCCCCAATGTTTACTTCGTGCTTTCCGGCATTGTGTACTACTCACAATTCCCGGAATTTTTGTTGTGACATATTTTGTGCCGGATTCGCTTGCTATTTCCGCTGCTTAGAGTGATGAATGTAGTACCGAAAAACAAGGAGGTACAGAGAATGCGAATTGAATTTCACAGAACAGGCGCGGAAAGGAAGGCGCTGGTAACAGCCATTGGAGAAATCCTGGAGGTCAGGCCGAAGTATAAAGGGATGCCAAGCGCTGCTTACGAAATTGACTACTACACGGTAACGAAAGACGGTACACTGGAGTTTGACGACCAGGCCGACAGCGAGGAGGTGGAAAAACTGTTGGAGCAGCTTGCTGACCGGGGAATCGTTGCAGCACCCGCAGAAATGGCACAGGCATGGCTTAACGCAAGGGCAGAGGAATTATCCAAAGCAAGTGAAACCGAGCCACAGGAGGCAAACGTGGGGCTTACAGTGGAAATCCCGCTCGATAAGGTATCGTTGGGTAATCTTACCAAGCTGCTGGAAGCCAAGAGAAAACTGATACGGAAAGCCTTGGGGATCAGAGAGCTTTCCATTGAAATCCTGGAGGACCGGGTGGCGTTTCCTTGGTTCGAGGAACTGCCCAATTCCGATGCTGTCAAAGCCTACACCCACTTCATTTCCGCACTCTGTGAGATGAGCAGGAATGCCAAGCGGGTAACAGCGACTGAGAAACCGGTGGAGAATGAGAAATACGCATTCCGCTGTTTTCTGCTGCGGCTGGGATTCATCGGCAGCGAATATAAAGCGGAGCGCAAGATCCTGCTGAAGAATCTGACCGGGTCCTCGGCTTTCAAGGATGGGGGTGTGAACCATGAAGTTTCCAAGTAGAGAGATTGTGGAAAGCATCCGCCGGGAATATCCCGCCGGCACCCGTGTGGAATTGGTGCAGATGGATGATGTGCAGGCTCCGCCTGCCGGTACAAAAGGCACCGTCAAAGGTGTGGATGACACCGGTTCCCTCCTTATGCGCTGGGATAATGGCAGTGGCCTGAACGTGGTCTATGGGGAGGATATTGTCCGGAAAATTCCTGTGGTCAAAACAGTTTGTTATGGCAGAACCAAAGAATGGTACAGCCGTGCGGAGGCAGAGCAGTTTTTCTTTCACGCAATGATGAACTCCGAAGGCAGTGAGCAAAATCGGTACATGAAAATATATACGGAATTGAAATTGGGGAAAGCATTCTGTACGGATGAGGAGGAATGAGCAATGGAACAGGATATTTTGGAGCAGCTCTATTTTGGCAGGATTGTGCCATGGGAGAACCGGAATGATAAGACGCCGGAGATAGAACAATGCAGTGAACAGGTTTATCAGGACATGGAGCATTTGGCGCAGTTACTGGATGAGGATGGAAAAAAGATTCTTGAAAGTCTTATGGATAACCGTTCTGAACTGGAAAGCCACCAGATTCTGGAGGGATTCAAGGATGGGTTCCGGCTGGGGGTTCAGCTTACGGCAGCAGGTCTTGAAAATAAAAATAAGCTGTAAAACACACAAATTCCGCCCGGAATCATTGTGTAATATATAGTGCGGAATTAACTTGCTATTATCCTCTTTTAGAGCGAATATGTGTACACCAAAAGGGAAAACACACAGCCGCAGGGCAGAAAAAACGGAGGATTTCAGAATGAATGAGAAAACAGCAAGGCAGATTGCAGAGATGAAAACGCAGACTATCGGGGTTGAGGTGGAAATGAACAATATCACCCGGCAGAAGGCCGCGAAGGTTGCCGCTACCTACTTTGGCACAGGCAGATATGAGAACACTGCCAGCCGCAACGGATACAGCACTTGGAGCGCATGGGACAGTCAAGGGCGCGAGTGGAAATTCCAGAAGGACGTTTCCATTGCGGGGCCGGAAGAACAGGAATGCGAACTGGTCACCCCGATCTTGACCTACGGCGACATCGAAACCTTGCAGGAGCTTTGCAGGCAGCTTAGACACGCCGGAGCGAAAAGCGACGCCAGCCGGGGGTGTGGAGTTCACATCCACATCGGAGCGCAGGGGCACACGCCGCAGAGCCTTCGGAACCTTGCCAACATCATGGCGAGTCACGAGAGCCTGATTGCCGAGGCGTTGAAGCTTGACCGGGGTCGCATGAACCGCTACTGCCGCACGGTAGACCCACGGTTCTTGGAGCAGGTCAACCGCAGGAAGCCCCGCACAATGTCACAGCTTGCGGACATCTGGTACAACAGCAACGGCGCAAGCTACGGAAGAAACCACCATTACAACGATAGCCGCTACCATATGCTCAACCTCCACGCCACTTTTACCAAAGGCACGGTCGAGTTCCGGCTCTTCCAGTTTGATGAGCCGACAGCCGAGCGCCGGGGCGGCATCCACGCGGGGCAGCTTAAGAGCTACATCCAGCTTTGCCTGGCCTTAAGCCAGATGGCAAAGGATGTGCGGACGGCAAGCCCTAAGCCCCAGCAGAACGAGAACCCCAAATACGCCATGCGCACCTGGCTCCTCCGCCTGGGCTTCATCGGCGAGGAGTTCGCAACGGCCAGAGATTTTCTGACCCGCAATCTTTCTGGGGACACAGCTTTCCGGCACGGTAGAGCAGCCGCTTGAAGGACACGCAGGAGTTAGCCTCCTGCCACCTTACCCTTGACCGCCTCGGCGGTCTTAAGGTGGTAGAAGGGTGATCCCTTCGGAAAGGAGATGCGGATATGCATTTGACAATTAAGGATACTGCGAAAATGAGGAGAATGGGATATACCGTTAAGGCGATGTACGAAACGGCGAAAGGCATCCCGTTCCTAAAGTATTTCATGGACAAGGCAGAAATGGACAGATTTACCGCAAATGCGGAAGAAGAGGGTTCAAGGCTGGTGGCTTGGGCAGAAAGGGGTGCTTGAAAGATGAAGAGATATTACATTGCTTATGGAAGTAACCTCAATGTTGGTCAGATGCGGATGCGCTGCCCGCACGCCACAATCCTCGGTACGGCAAATCTTAAGGGCTGGGAACTGCTTTTTAAGGGGAGTAAGACCGGCTCCTACCTGACCATCAAGAAAAGCGAAGGCGGTACGGTCCCTGTGGTGATCTGGGAGGTGACGGCGACCGATGAAGCCGCCCTCGACCGCTACGAGGGATTCCCCAATTTCTATTACAAGCGGGACATTAAACTTCAGTACAAAGGCATCCGCACGGGGAAGCGCAGGACGGTGATGGCCTTTGCCTACATCATGCATGAGGACAGGCCGATTGGCATTCCGAGTAATTTCTACATGAGGACTTGCTTGGAAGGGTATGATACCTTCTGCTTCGACAAAAACATTCTGGTTGACGCTTACGACAAATGCAGGGAGGTATGCGGATATGAAGGATAATGTGATCCGGATAGCGGTTTGCCCACTGTGTGGCAGAACCTACCATGGCGTTCCGGCGCTTTCACGGGAGGACAACAAAACGTTCATCTGCCCAGACTGCGGCACCCGGCAGGCGCTCCAGTCCATCGGTGTGGAGCCATCTGAACAGGAACAGATCATCGAGACGATCCACCGTCATACACAGGAGTGATATACACAATTTGTTCCTCCCATCTTTGTGCAGATTATGCTCAGAATTGACTTGATAATATGTGGTTTTAGAGCGAATATGTACACACCGAAAGGGAAAACAAAGCAAAACGGAGGACGCCAACATGAAAGCCTACAACGCCTTTAGAACACAGGTTGAGAACATCAAGACTGAGAAGGACCTCAAAGATGCCCACATTAGCATTTGCCGCGCATACAGCGCCTACCGCATCAGCTACGAGCAGTTCATGGAGCTCCGGAAGATGATGATTTCCAAGAGAGCCGAAAAAGGCTTTTCTTGGGGCAAGGGCATTTAAAAAACGGCGCAGGACACGGAGGATAAAAACCATGACGATCAACGAAGCAATGAAAAAATACAGACTGCCAAACCCTACCACCCCGGAAGACCTGGAATGCAGATGGAGCAAGGTCTTAACCTTCGGGGACAAGATAGTGATGGCTGGGCATTTTTATAACGGGATGAACAAGCCCTGCTACTTCGGCGCGGCATACGAGTTCCTTACCGATGACCACACCTGCGAAGGAATAATCGGGCTGAGAGCAGCCAGCCAGATTGAGTTCGAGGATGACGGCCACGCTATCGCCTGGGCGATGCAGCAGTAAAGAAAACCAGCAGAGATCGAGCCGCATAGCTCTTTCTCTCGTACAGAACCTTTTTGGAAGTCGCAGCGATGCGGCTTATTTTTATGCCATTCGGGAGGTGGTGTCTATGCGAAAACTGAAAAAATACAAGCCCACCAGGTTTATGGCGAAGACCTCGCACTACGATAAGGACGCCGCCGACTATGCGGTCATGTTCATCGAGTCCCTCTGCCATACCAAGGGTACCTGGGCGGGAAAGCCCTTTGAACTGATCGACTGGCAGGAGCAGATTATCCGCGACCTGTTCGGCGTGTTAAAGCCCAACGGCTACCGGCAGTTCAATACGGCGTATATCGAGATCCCCAAGAAACAGGGAAAGTCGGAGCTTGCCGCCGCTGTGGCGCTTTTGCTCCTCTGCGGGGACGGTGAGGAACGGGCCGAGGTGTATGGGTGTGCCGCCGACCGTAACCAGGCGAAGATCGTGTTTGACGTGGCGGTGGATATGGTGCGGTTCTGCCCGGCGCTCTCCAAGCGGGTGAAGATCCTGGAGTCTCAGAAGAAAATCACCTATCTGCCCACTAACAGTTCCTACCAGGTGTTGTCGGCGGATGTGGCGAACAAGCACGGCTTCAATACCCACGGGGTGATCTTTGATGAGCTGCACACCCAGCCCAACCGGAAACTCTTTGACGTCATGCTCCAGGGTTCCGGGGATGCCCGAATGCAGCCGCTGTATTTCCTGATCACCACAGCAGGTAACGATACCAACTCCATCTGCTACGAGGTACACCAGAAAGCCATCGACATCGCAGAGGGGCGAAAGGTCGATCCCACCTTCTACTCTGTCATTTACGGCGCTGCCGAGGATGAGGATTGGACAGACCCCAAGGTCTGGAAGAAGGCAAACCCCTCCCTCGGTATCACGGTGGGTATTGATAAGGTCAAAGCCGCCTGTGAATCCGCCCAGCAGAACCCCGGTGAGGAAAACGCTTTCCGGCAGTTAAGGCTCAACCAGTGGGTGAAGCAGTCTGTCCGCTGGATGCCGATGGACAAGTGGGACGCCTGTGCATTCCCGGTTTCCGAGGATGATCTGGAAGGGCGTATCTGCTACGGCGGACTTATCATCCACCACGGACATCACGGCTTTCGTGCTGGCGTTCCCGCCGTTGGATGAGGAGGATAAATACTACATCCTGCCATACTTCTGGATACCGGAAGAAACTCTTGATCTTCGTGTCCGGCGAGACCATGTCCCCTATGATCTGTGGGAGCGCCAGGGGACGCTGATGACTACCGAGGGCAATGTAGTTCATTACGGCTACATCGAGAAATTCATAGAAAGGCTCGGTGAGAAGTTTAACATCCGGGAGATTGCCTTTGACCGCTGGGGCGCTGTGCAGATGGTGCAGAATCTGGAGGGCATGGGCTTTACGGTAGTCCCCTTTGGGCAGGGCTTTAAGGATATGTCCCCGCCGACCAAGGAACTGATGAAGCTGGTGCTGGAGGAGAAAATCGCCCACGGCGGTCACCCGGTACTGCGGTGGATGATGGATAACATCTATATCCGCACTGACCCGGCCGGCAACATCAAGGCGGACAAGGAAAAATCCACAGAGAAGATTGACGGCGCGATTGCCACCATTATGGGGCTTGACCGGGCGATCCGCTGTGGGAACGATACAGGCGCTTCGGTTTATGACAGCCGGGGCCTTTTGTTTATCTGAAAGGACGGTGATTCGATATGGGTATTTTTTCCGGGCTTTTCCGTTCCAGGGATAAGCCCCAGAACCGCACTGCAGGCAGCGCCTACAGCTTTTTCTTTGGAGGAAGTACTGCGGGCAAGAGGGTGAATGAACGGTCTGCTATGCAGATGACGGCGGTGTATTCCTGCGTCCGCATCCTGGCAGAAGCAGTGGCAGGTCTTCCTCTGCACCTTTACCACTATAAGGAGGACGGAGGCAAGGAGAAAGCCATTGACCATCCGTTGTATCTGCTCTTGCATGACGAACCAAACCCGGAGATGAGTTCCTTCGTGTTCCGGGAGACGCTCATGACCCATCTTTTGCTGTGGGGCAATGCTTATGCACAGATTATCCGCAACGGAAAAGGTGAAGTGATTGCTCTCTATCCGCTGATGCCGGACCGGATGACGGTGAATCGTGACAGCAATGGACAGCTTTATTACGAATACACTGTCAGCATGGATGATGCGCCTACGGTCAAAGGCAGTCTTGTCCGGCTGAATCCTTCCGATGTGCTGCATATCCCAGGGCTTGGTTTTGACGGGCTGGTGGGGTATTCCCCTATCGCTATGGCAAAGAACGCCATCGGCATGGCGATTGCCTGTGAGGAATACGGGGCGAAGTTCTTTGCCAACGGTGCGGCCCCTGGCGGTGTCCTGGAGCATCCGGGTACCATCAAAGACCCGCAGCGTGTCCGGGAAAGCTGGCAGTCCACCTTTGGAGGCAGCGGTAATGCCAATAAGATCGCTGTCTTAGAGGAAGGTATGAAATACACGCCCATTGGCATCTCGCCGGAACAGGCACAGTTTTTGGAAACCAGAAAATTTCAGATCAATGAGATCGCTCGGATTTTCCGGGTGCCGCCCCACATGGTGGGTGACCTGGAGAAGTCGAGCTTTTCTAATATTGAGCAGCAGTCTCTGGAGTTCGTGAAATACACGCTGGAACCCTGGCTGGTGCGATGGGAGCAGTCCATTCAGAGGACACTGCTTTCCCCGGAGGAGAAGAAGTGTTATTTTGCCAAGTTCAATGTGGAGGGGCTGCTCCGGGGCGATTATGCCAGCAGGATGACCGGCTACGCTACGGCAAGGCAGAACGGCTGGATGAGCGCCAACGACATCCGGGAACTGGAGAATATGGACCGCATCCCTGCCGAGGAAGGCGGAGACCTGTACCTGATCAATGGCAATATGCTCCCGCTTGGAAACGCCGGGGCTTTTGCAAATACCGAAGTTAGCGATGACGGAAAGGAGGAAGATTCCGATGAAGAAGTTCTGGAAGTGGAAGAACCAGGCGGAAACAGCTCTGGCGGAACGGACGCTGTTCCTGAACGGCACCATCGCCGAGGAAAGCTGGTTTGACGATGACGTCACGCCGCAGCTTTTTAAAGAGGAACTGATGGGCGGAAGCGGAGACATTACGGTCTGGATCAACAGCCCCGGCGGCGACTGCGTAGCGGCTGCCCAGATCTATAACATGCTGATGGACTATCCGCACAATGTCACGGTCAAGATTGACGGCATCGCAGCATCCGCTGCAAGCGTGATTGCTATGGCAGGGACCCGTGTGCTGGTATCGCCGGTGTCCATGATGATGATCCACAATCCTATGACCGTGGCCATGGGTGATACCGCAGAAATGCAGAAAGCCATCGAGATGCTTTCAAGCGTGAAGGATTCCATCATCAACGCCTATGAGATCAAGACCGGGCTGTCCCGTGCCAAGCTGTCCCACCTCATGGATGCGGAAACCTGGATGGACGCGAACAAGGCGGTGGAGCTTGGCTTTGCCGATGATGTCCTGGCACGGGCGGAGATTCCGGAGGACATGGAGCCGCCTGCGGTGTCCATGTTGTATTCCAAAGCAGCTGTGGTCAACTCCCTCATGGATAAGATCGCAGCCAAGTGCAGGACTAACCCTAAGAAAATTGAAGATTCCAAACCCAAGGGCCGCTCCGTAGACAGTCTCTATGAGCGGCTCAATCTTTTGAAAAATTAAGGAGGATACCACAATGACGATTCTTGAACTGCGCGAGAAGCGCGCCAAAGCCTGGGAAGCTGCAAAGGCATTTTTGGATTCCCATAGAAACGATAAAGGCATCCTGTCTGCCGAGGATGATGCCGCCTACACCCGCATGGAGCAGGAGATTACCGACCTGGGTAAGGAGATTGCCCGCCTGGAACGCCAGGAGGCACTGGATGCAGAACTGACCCGTCCGGTGAACAAGCCTTTGACAGGTAAGCCTATGAATGGCAAGGAGGAGGCTAAAACTGGCCGTGCGGCGGATGAGTACCGCCAAAACTTCTGGAACATGATGCGTTCCAAAGCACCGATGCCTTCTGTGGTGAATGCGCTGCAGATCGGGACGGATTCTGAGGGAGGGTATCTGGTACCGGATGAATATGAGCGTACTCTGGTGGAGGCGCTGGAGGAAGAAAACATCTTCCGCCAGCTTGCCAAGGTAATCCAGACCTCCAGCGGCGACCGGAAGATCCCGGTGGTGGCATCCAAGGGAACCGCTTCCTGGATTGATGAGGAAGGAGCCTACACGGAAAGCGATGACTCTTTTGCGCAGGTATCCATTGGAGCCTACAAGCTGGGGACGATGATCAAGGTTTCCGAGGAACTGTTAAATGACAGTGTGTTTGACCTGGAGTCCTACATTGCCAGGGAGTTTGCGAGAAGGATCGGAACCAAAGAAGAGGAAGCCTTCTTTACCGGGGACGGTACCGGAAAGCCTCTGGGAATTCTGGCGGCCTCTGGCGGTGCGGAAACTGGTGTGACGGCTGCATCCGCCACTGCGGTGACAGCGGATGAATTGATGGATCTGTTTTATTCTCTGAAATCTCCGTACCGTAAAAATGCCGTATGGATTTTGAATGACTCCACCATCAAAGCCATCCGTAAGCTGAAGGATAACAACGGCCAGTACCTGTGGCAACCGTCACTGGTAGCTGGTACGCCGGACACGATCCTTGGCCGGCCGGTGAAAACCTCTGCTTATATGCCTGCCATTGCGGCCGGGGCGAAGACCATCGCTTTTGGTGATTTCTCTTATTACTGGATCGCAGACCGCCAGGGGCGTTCCTTTAAACGCCTCAATGAGCTGTATGCGGCAAACGGTCAGGTAGGTTTCCTTGGCTCTCAGAGAGTGGACGGAAAGCTGATCCTTTCTGAAGCCGTGAAGGTATTGGCGCAGAAGGCCGGATCTGCAGGTTAAGGACACAGATAGATATGGAAGGGCGTGAAGGATAGCCTCCATGCCCTTCCTTCCTGTTGGAGGTGAGGATGATGGTGGTAACGCTGGAAGAGATGAAACAGTATCTTCGGGTTGATTATGAAGATGATGACCAGTTGATTACGGGTTTTATAGCATCTGCGGAGCAGCTTTGCCGGGATATTCTCCGGGCCGATGAAACAGCGGATCTGGAAAAGGACGAGACCGTAAAAATTGCTGTCATGTATGCAGCCGCATATTTCTATGAACACCGGGAGGAAGCGGACCATCATGATTTGGCTCTGACAATCCGCTCCCTCCTGTTTGGCTCAAGGAAGGAGGCTTTCTGATGAAAATTGAACTACTGAATGTTAGGATTTTCATTTCAAAGAATACGGTGGTCACCGATGCTATCGGAAACCACCGGAATGAATGGCAACCTTTCTATACCTGTTATGCGACCGCCAGCGGCGAGGCCGGGAAAGAACAGACGGATGCAGGGATGGTGGTAGATGACTCCAGCATTGATTTTACGATCCGCTGGTGCAAAAAAGCGGCTGAAATTGACAATACCCATTTCCGTGTAGAATTCAATGGGGAACTTTATAATATTGCCGCTGTGGATCACATGAATTACAGGCGCAAAAGCATTAAGCTGTCCTGTGAGAAAGTGAGGCGGTAGCGATGGGTAGAGGAATTCCAATCAGCCAACTTTCTGCAGCGGTGATGGAGGAATTGGAAGAATATGCAGATCTGGCCGCAGAAGATATGAAATCCGCGGTAAAGAAAGCGGCGGCAACTGTCCGGAAGGATATTGAAGCCAGCGCACCAAGAGATACCGGGGACTATGCCAAAAGCTGGACCATGAAGACTACAAAGGAAAATTCCAATGCCCTGCAGGTAACCGTGCATTCCCGGAACCGGTATCAGCTTGCTCATCTGCTGGAGTATGGTCATGCGAAGCGCAGTGGCGGCCGGGTTGCAGCAAGGCCCCATATCGCTGCTGCAGAAGAGGCTGGAATTGAACAGCTGGAGCGTGAAATTGAGAGGAGCCTGACGAATGGATGATTTGATAAGACTTTTAGAGGAAACGGGCATCCCTTTTGCTTATGACCATTTTGCGGAAGGGGAATCCCCTGATCCTCCGTTCATTTGCTACCTTCTGCCCCAGAGCGATAACTTTTCCGCAGATGGGAAGGTTTATCTGAAGGTCAGCAGTGTGAATATCGAACTGTACACAGACAGCAAAGATTTGTCTGTCGAGCAGAAGCTGGAAACCGTGCTGGATACGCACGGTATTTTTTATGACAAAACAGAGGTCTGGATCGAGAGCGAAAAACTCTATGAAGTCCTCTACTCATTTGAAATGGAGGTATGATTTTCATGGGAAACAAGGTGAAGTATAACTTGAAAAATGTCCATGCTGCGAAACTGACCGAGACGGATTCCGATGGTACGACTACCTTTTCGTATGCGGAGCCAAAGGCAATTCCCGGTGCAGTGAGTATCAGCTTGGATGCGGAGGGTGAAACCAGCCCGTTCTATGCGGACGGAATCGTTTACTTCCGTAGTGTGACCAACAACGGTTACAGCGGCGATTTGGAGATTGCCCTGATCCCGGAGTGGTTCCGCACGGAGATCCTGCAGGAAAAACTGGATGCAAAAGGCGTGCTGGTAGAAAACAGCGGCGTCGGTGAGAGCGTGAAATTTGCCCTGCTCTTTGAATTTGATGGTGATGTGAATGCCATCCGTCATGTGCTGTATAACTGTTCTGCCTCCCGCCCGTCCATCGAATCGGAGACGAAGGAAGATACGATTGAACCGGGCACGGAGACTTTGTCGATTACGGCTGATCCACGTTCCGATGGGCTGGTCAAGGCGCGTACTGGTGACACGACAGACTCCGGTACTTATACGAATTGGTATAAAGCAGTGTACACACCAACTGAAGAAGAACCAGAAGAAATAAGTGGAGAGGATGAAAGCGTATGATTAAGCGTGAGATAGAAATCAGCGGGAAAAAGGTGCCCTTCCGTTCCTCTGCCACGATCCCCCGCCTGTACCGGGCAAAGTTCAAGAGGGATATTTTCAAGGACCTGTCCAAGCTGGAAAAATCCTATAAGGGTAAGACGGAAAACGGTGAGGAATTGCAGATTGAGGATCTGGAGATTTTTGAGAACGTGGCCTATGTGATGGCCTATCATGCCGATAACAGCATTCCGGCAAAGATTGAGGACTGGCTGGATCAGTTTGATATGTTCTCCATTTATGAGGTACTGCCACAGGTTTTGGAACTGTGGGGTGAGAACCTTGTGACGGATGTGACGTCAAAAAAAAGATTGGCAGAAGTGAGCGGGAAATGACCACGCCGCTGTTCCTTCTGCGGAGTGTGGAACTGGGGATTTCCATCCGGGATCTGGATCTGCTTACGATTGGGCTGGTTCTGGATATGTGGACGGAAAAATCCAATGACGGCGTGAAATATAAGAGACTTGCCACTCAAGAGGACTTCGACAAGTTTTAAGATGCATTGATTTATATGGATAGCATCGGTTAGCAATAATCGCTGCTTTTTTCATGCTCGGAGGACATCCGGGCATTTTTTACGCCCATTTTTAAGGAGGTGAGGGTTGTGGCGAACCGGATTAAAGGCATTACGGTGGAGATTGGCGGTGATACCACTGGTCTTGATAAAGCCCTAAAGAACGTCAATTCTTCCATCACGAAAACGCAGTCTGCCTTAAATGATGTGAACCGTCTCCTGAAACTCGATCCTTCTAATACGGTGCTGGTGGCACAGAAGCAGGAACTGCTGGCCCAGGCAGTCAGCCAGACGGAAGAAAAGCTGTCGGCTCTGGAAGCTGCACAGGAACAGGTGGCCGCAGCCTTTGCTCGTGGGGATATTGGGGCGGATAAGTATCAGGCATTTCAGCGGGAGATTGAGGAAACCCGTGGAAAGCTGAATAAATATAAAGCTGATCTTTCCAATCTACAGGCAGAGCAGGATAGCCTTTCTCTGAACACAGCACGATTAGAAAAGCTGTTCGCTGCTACTGGGACGCAAGTCGATGATTATGCGGATGTCCTTGGTACCCGGCTGACCTCGGCTATAAAAAGTGGGACTGCCAATTCTGATCAGTTGCGGACGGCCCTTGAGAAGATCGGGAAGTCTGCCACAGGCGGCAAAGCAGATATCCGCCAGCTGACGGATGCTCTGGATACCGTGGATGATGGGCAGGCGATCCAAAACTTGATCCAGCAGCTGAAAGAGGCTGGAGACGCTGCGGAAAATACAGCGGATGACGTAGGTCAGATTGCGGAGAACACGAAAGGCGCTGCGCTGATGCAGGCGGCGGATCAGCTGTCTGCCGTGGGCGATAAGATCCAGGAGATCGGGGATAAGGCGCTGGATGCCTATACGGATACCGAGAACGCCGTGACCAAGGTGAACGCCTACTTTGGCGAGACGGGTGAGGCTGCTGAACAATCCGCTGCTGTTATAAAAAATGTGTATTCTTCTGGTGTTGGGGAAAGCATGGATGCCGTGGCTAATGCTGTCCTCATGGTAAAAAAGAACCTTGGGGATTTGAGCGAAACCGATCTGACCAACCTTACCCAGCAGGCGATTACGCTGGAGGAACTGTACGGTATTGACATGAATGAAACTCTCCGGGGCGTCAATTCCCTCATGCAGCAGTACGGCCTGACCGCCCAGGAGGCCATGGACTACATCGTGGTGGGCACCCAGAACGGTTTGGATAAGACCAATGAGCTGGGCGATAACCTCTCCGAGTATGCAGGTAAATTCGCACAGGCAGGCTATTCTGCCTCGGAGTATTTCCAGCTGCTGGATAACGGCCTGAAGAACGGCGCATATAACCTCGACAAGGTCAACGATGCCATCAATGAGGTCACCACCCGTCTGGTGGATGGCACGATTGGGGAGTCCATCGGGATGTTCTCCACAAAGACACAGGAATTGTTTACCTCTTGGCAGAATGGCGGCGCTACGCAAAAACAGGTGATTGACTCCATCGTGGCAGATATTGCCGGATGTACAAACCAGCAGGAAGCCTTAAACCTTGCAGCTCTTGCTTTTGGAACGATGGCCGAGGATGGGAATCTGAAATTCATCACTTCCCTGACTTCGGTGGGAAGTACTTATGACAGTGTGAAAGGTTCCGCACAGGGCTTGTTCGATGCAACGACCACGCCTATGCAGGAGATGGAATCCAACACCCGGAAGCTGCAGCAATCCCTTGTTCCTCTGGGAGAGAAGTTGGCTGAGATCGCCAATACAATCCTTCCTCCGCTGGTTGCGGTGATCCAGACGGTAAGCAACTGGTTCCAGCAGCTGCCGGGGCCGGTGCAGAACTTTATCATCATCCTTGGCGTTCTGCTTGCAGCTTTCACGGCACTGACTCCGGTCATTGCGGCTTTGGCGGTTTCCGTAGGCGCGTTGAATATCTCCCTCCTGCCGATCATCGCCGTGATTGCGGCGGTAGCGGCGGCCATTGCCGGGATTATCGCCATCATCCAAAACTGGGGAGCCATTACGGAGTGGTTTGGAAACCTGTGGAATACCATCTGCACCGGGATCGGCACCATGATCGAGAGCGTGAAAACGTGGTTCTCATACTTATGGACGCACCTGCAGAACGTCTGGAACGGCATCTGCAATGTAGTGCAGACTGCCGTGATGCTGCTTGGCTCGATTATCCAAGGTGCCGTGGACATCATCACGCTGCCGTTCCGCTTTATCTGGGAGAACTGCAAAGATATCGTTACTTCCGTTTGGAACGGGATCAAGGATACCGTCAGTTTCGTATTATCGGCTATCTCCGGTGTGATCTCCAGCATCATGGGAGCGATCCGTAACGTCATCAGTTCGATCTGGGACGCCATCAGTAGTAAGGTATCCGTAGTGGTGAACGCCATCAAAAATACCGTGACCTCTGCCTTTAATGCGATTAAGTCGGTGGCTTCTACGGTGTGGAACGGGATCAAATCTGTGATCTCCACAGTGGTCGATGGCATCAAGAGCAAGGTTTCCAGTGTGTTTAATGCGGTGAAGAGTACCGTGACTTCCGTATTCAACGGGATCAAAAGTACCGCCACCACGGTATGGAATGGGATTAAGACCGCCATCACGAAGCCGATTGAAGCGGCAAAGAATACGATCAAAGGGATCGTGGACAAGATCAGCGGCTTCTTCTCCGGCATGAAGCTGGAACTGCCGAAGATCAAGCTGCCCCATTTCAAGATTACGGGTAAGCTCTCCCTTGCCCCGCCGAGCGTTCCTCACCTGTCGATTGACTGGTATAAGGAAGGCGGTATCCTAACGAAACCGACCATCTTTGGCATGAACGGCAGCAGCATGATGGCGGGCGGTGAGGCTGGCCGGGAGGCGGTGCTTCCGCTGAAGGGATTTTATAATCAGCTGGAAAATATTTTGTCCAGCAGAATGAATACCAGCGCAATGGAGAAGTATCTGGCGATCATTGCGGAAAATAGCTGCAAGGGACTGTATCTGGATGACGGGACGCTGGTAGGACACTTGCTCCCTGCCATTGACAGCGGCCTTGGGAAAACACAGAAACTGCAAAGGAGGCTGAGCCTATGAGGGCAGATGTGAAAATCAATGACTGTTGGATGTATGCGATGGGCTGGCTCCGGGAGGAGATTGATTTTCCTACGCCGCAGTCGCAGACCAATACGGTGGTGGTACCGGGGCGCAATGCCCCGATCCGTTTTACCGAGGCACTTGGACGGGTATCCTACCAGCCCCGGAGTTTTAGCATTACCCTGTCCATGCTGGGGAGCCGGGAGAAGTTCAATCAGAGGAAAGATGTTCTCGCCAATCTTTATGCCGGACAGATGTGTCAGGTGATCTTAAGTGAGGAGCCGGATCTGTATGCTGTGGGTACCTTGGAACTGGAACCGGCCTATGATCCCCTCACGGGGAAGGGCCAGATAGTGCTGTCCTGCTCAGACGGAGATTCCTATCGGTATCACACGGAAGAAACGGAAGTTTCCATTACCGGAGGCGGAACAGTGATCCTGAATAATGACTATATGCCGGTTGTTCCTACGATTACCACGACAGCGGAGACGGCGCTGAGTTGGAATGTTGGCTCTGATACCTTCCGTAAATCCATCAGCGCCGGGATGTGGACGTTCCCGGAACTGGAACTGCAGGAAGGGCAGAACTCGGTCAGCATTACGGGAGAAGGCACGACCACATTCCGGTACCGGGAGGGACGCCTATGAGTTTGTTTCGAGTGTTTGTGGATGGGCAATTATTTTACCATCCCCACCTGTCCCAGCTTTCCATTACGGAGGCGAAGGTGCAGGAGGATGCAGAGAATATCGACAGCCTGACCCTCTCTGCTCCGTTCAACCATCCCTATCTTTCTGCGATTCAGCCGATGGCTTCGACCATTGTCTGCAAAAAGGATGCTCTTACGGTATTTGAGGGGCGGGCCTTGGATGATGGGACGGATTTTTATAATACACACACATGGACCTGCGAGTCCTGCCTTGCGTATCTGAAGGACACCATGCAGCCACCATTTTCCTATCAGGGGCCGCTCCGTGGGCTGCTGGAGCAGTTCCTCTCCGTGCATAATGCAGCCGTGGAAGAAAAAAAGCGGTTCACCCTTGGCAGTGTCACAGTGACGGATAACAACGACTATATCAGCTACAGCAATTCTGATTACTCCGTAACGATGGATGCCATACAGAACAAGCTGATCAAAACGCATGGCGGCTACCTGCAGGTGCGCTATACCGAGAGTGGGAAGGTGCTGGATTATCTGGAGGACTTCCCTGACCGTTCACTGCAGACCGTGGAGTTTGGCAAGAACCTGACGGATGTGAAGATCACCCGTGACCACACGGAGCGGGTAACGGCGCTGATCCCGCTGGGGGCGAAGCTGACGGAGACGGATGAGGAGGGCAACGAAACCGAGACGGACACCCGGCTGGATATTACAGCGGTGAACGATGGAAAAAACTACGTGTACGATGAAGAAGCAGTGAAAGAGATCGGCTGGATCTGGACGACCGAAGTCTGGGAGGATGTGACACTGGCGGGAAACCTGCTGCGCAAAGCCAAGGCCCGGATCGCAGAACTGGCCAAAGGCGTCACCAGCATGGAACTGACCATCGTGGATGAGTCCGATACGGGTGCGGATATCGGGGACATTCGGTCAAGGATGTATGTCCGGTGTATTTCCAAGCCACACGGGATTGACGGGACATACCTGTGTCTCAGCCGGACACGGGATTATCTTGACCCTTCCGGCAATACCATCACCATCGGGGCGGCAGGCGTCCGGCTGACTTCCCAGTCTGCGAAGCAAGACCAGAACATCACTTCCATTGAGGATGACCTGCTGGGGCAGACTTCCAAGATCGAGGTGATTACGGGAAAAGTGGATCAGATCAATGCACAAAAAATGTACCGGACGGAACTGGTGGTGGACGGTGTGAACATCTTCCGGGATAAGGGGCAGAAAAGCATCCTTCGCTGCCGGGTGTATTCGTGGGATAAGGAAATCACGGATACCCTTCCGGCCAGCAGTTTTATGTGGCACCGGAATTCCGGACGGGAAGACCTTGATGCCGATTGGGACAGTTCCCATACGGGCATGAAATCCATCATGGTAACTACAGAAGATGTCACAGACAACGCATCATTTTATTGTGAAATCACGATTTAAACAGGAGGAGACGAGTATGGCAATTTTGACTTCCAGCCAGCAGACCTTTGTGGATATCACAGACCAGAGGAAACTGTCGGCCTATATTACTTCCAATCTGCCGAAGTCGCAGATTGAAGATCCCAACGTGCTGCCCCATACCTATGCGCCGGACTGGGCCAGCACACCTTTGACCCTTACCCCGGTGGTGTTCCTTGACCAGACCAATCTGGCGCTGGACGCATCGGGGCTTACGATTTCGTGGAAACGGAAAGAAGGAAATGGAGCGGAAGCGGCTCTGACCTCCGGGGAGAGCGTTTCCAAAGGCGTCCTGACGGTCAATGCCAATAAGCTGGCAGCGGCTGCATCCGGGATGCTTACCTATCTCTGTTACATCAATTATTATGACTCGGAGACAAAGAATACCGTCAACATCTCCGCCGACATCACTTATACCCTGATCCGCAACGCACAGAACGCCAAGCTGGCTTATCTGTCAGCGGACACCTATGTGTTTAAGTATGATTCCAATTCTTCTCTGGTCGGGGCCAAGCAGGCTACCCTGACGGCACAGGTGCAGGGTGTGACGATCACGGCATGGCAGTACAAAGACAGTACCGGGGCATGGAAGGATTATCCCACCACACCGGACAACGCCAGTATTTCCGGCGGCACCTTGGTAGTGAAACCAGAGCATGCGGTGTTCTTTAACGGAGTAGCCCAGATTAAGCTGGCTACGGATGACCCGGATGTGTATGATACCACTTCCCTCACGAAGATCTATGACGGCTCTCAGGGCGAACCGGGTGCGGCCGGAACGGGCGGGCTTTCCGTCATCCTTGGAAACGAGGCTCAGAACATCGCCTGTACTTCCGGAGGTCTGGTAGCAACAGCCACAGAGGTGACCATTCCCTTCATGGGATATTTAGGCATCAACCAGACAGCCTGCAGCTGTACAGTAGGGACGCTGCCCTCTGGGGTGACGGTGAAAAGCAATACCGCTGCGACCGCTTCCAAGGCAGGATTGGTGGTGCTGACCTTTGCCGCCAATGCGACCCTTGGCGGGGCTGCGGTCTTAAACGGCACGATTGACCTGACCTTTACCATTTCCGGAGCTTCTGTGGTGAAGAAGTTCGCATGGACGAAATCCAACAAGGGCAGCAACGGAGCCAGCGGTGCCAATGCGATTGTGTTCTCTGTGTATGCGCCGGAAGGCACGGTGGTGGTTAACCAGTCTGGAAGCCTTGCGCTGGCGGCAGTTGGCTATGATGGAGCCTCGGAGATTACCACGGGAGCCACCTACCAGTGGGCGAAATACACAGGTGGAACGTGGGAGAATATCAGCGGCGAGACTTCCTCTACCCTGTCTGTATCGGGGGCAGATATCGTGAATATCCAGTCCTACCGATGCACCATGACCTACAAGGGCAATACCTATGAGGATGTGATCACGGTGGAGGATAAATCCGATCCTTATGTATCGGAGATGCTCTCCATCGGCGGCTTTACGGTCAAGAACAATCTCGGCGGTGTGGTGCCCTATGTGATCGTCCGTACCAACCAGAAGGAGGTCGATCCCCTGCTTGGCAGTATCTCGGAAACAGCCCCGTCCAATCCAAAGGAAGGGGACTTCTGGTATCAGGTGAATCACTCCGGGCAGACGGTGACCCTGATGAAGTATTCCGGCACGGCTTGGGCGGCTGCTACAGAAAAGCAGTCTCTCACCTACACATGGTATGCGCAGGACAAGGACGGCCATGCGGCAGAGTTTGATAAGACCGGGAAGGTGATCTATCTTTCCGCTGCGGACATCGACAGCATCCTGACGCTGCAGTGTGATGTATCGAATTAACTGGAGGTGATCGCATGGCGCTCATCACCAGCTGTCAGGCCACCTTCCAGAACTTCTCCGGCTATGAGGATGACATTGCTTCCTTGGAGGAAAACATCCGGGAATGCTACTCCGAGATCACCAAAACCTCGGAGCAGATCAACATGTCCGTGCGGGAAGAATTTATTTCCCGCTCGGAACTGGAGACGATCCAGAAGGATTTCGAGACCAGCATTACCCAGAACAGCACGGAGATCCGGATGGATTTCACGGCGATCACAGATGAGATCAGGGAAAATGTCTCTACGAACCAGCTGCTTTTGGAAGAATACATCCGGTTTAAGGGTGCGCTCATTGAACTGGGAAAGGTCGGAAACGCCTTTACGGCAGAACTGTCCAACGAGGAACTGGCCTTTAAAGAGAATGGGCAGAAGATTGCCTATATCTCCAACCAGAGTCTTGTGATTACCAATGCGGAGATCCGCAACAAGCTGTCCCTTGGCAATGAGAGCCGGGGGTGGTTTGATTTTATACCGAGAACCAACGGGAACCTCTCGATCAAGTGGAGAGGTCCGGTCTAATCTGAGAAAAGGAAGGGGGTGAGGACAATGGCATCCAGCGGCAGTTTTTCCGGTTCCATCCGGGATGGACATTATAAGCTGCGGGTGGACTGGTCGCAGAGCAAGAATGTCTCTGCCAATACGTCTACGATTACCTGTAAGCTGTATTTGGTCAATGACTGGAGTTTAAGCATCAGCGGGCGGAGCGACAATACCTGCACCATTGATGGATCGGCACAGACGTTTTCCTCCCCGGCGATCAGCAGTACGGGAACACATCTTCTGGCAACGGTATCGAGGACGGTGAACCACGCCAGTGATGGCAGTAAGACCTTGACGATTTCCGCTGTGTTCCAGATCCGGGCGACCATAAGTGGAACGTATTACGGGACAATCTCGGCCAGCGCTAACATCACGCTGGACAGTATCCCCCGTGCCTCCAGTGTGTCCGCCGGGAACATGACGCTGGGATCTGCCGGGAAGATCAATATCAGCCGTGCTTCCTCGTCCTTTACGCATACGCTGACCTATTCCTTTGGCAATACCAGCGGGACGATTACGACCAAGACAACGGCTACTTCCGTATCATGGACGCCGTCATTGTCACTGGCAAACCAGATCCCGAATGCCACCAGCGGCACCTGTACGATTACCTGCACCACCTATAACGGAAATACGAATATCGGCTCCAAGACCTGTACGCTCAGTTTAAGCGTCCCGGCCAGTGTGAAGCCCACCATCTCCAGTCTGACCGCATCCCGGATTGACGGGGAGGTACCAAGTGCGTGGGGGCTTTATGTGCAGACGAAATCGAAGGTCAAGCTGACCATCAACGGGGCAGCGGGAAGTTATGGCTCCACGATCAAGTCCTACTCCATTACGGGCGGTGGGTATAGCGGTTCTGCATCTACGCTGACCACAGGTTTCCTCAACAATTCAGGGACAATCACGTTTAAAGCAACGGTAACCGATTCCAGAGGAAGGGTATCGGCGGAGGCTTCTGTTTCCATCACGGTGACCGCCTATTCCCCGCCATATTTTAATTCCTCTCTGTCCCAGCGGTGCTTAAGCAACGGGACGCTGGACGATGACGGGACATATATCCATGCGCTCGTATACTTTGGCTATTCCACTTGTGGCGGGAAGAATACCCTAAAAACCTCCGTCCAGTACAAGCAGGTATCAGCGGAGCAGTGGACGGATGCCGGGGTAACTTTTGCCTCCAATACGGTCTTCACCTACGGCAAAGGGCAGATCTCTACGGAGACCTCCTATGATGTGCGTTACATACTGGAAGATGCCTTCAGCACCATTTCTGTGCAGGAGATTGTCTCCACGGCGGCTGTAGTAATGGACTTTAAAAACGGCGGCAAAGGTGTGGCGATTGGAAAGGTATCGGAAAGTGATAATACCTTTGAGGTGGCCGAGAACTGGGATGTAAAAGTCTATGGGATGCTCCTGAAAGAATACATCCAGCAATTTGCCAAAACGATGTATCCGGTAGGCAGTATCTATATGAGTGTCACTTCTACCAATCCCGCTATTTATTTTGGAGGTACTTGGGTAGCGTGGGGCAGTGGCAGGGTGCCGGTAGGAATTAACACATCGGATAGCAACTTTAATACGGTGGAGAAAACAGGCGGAGCATCGGCCGTCACACTGACTGCCAGCCAGATGCCAAGCCATACACATACGTTTACCGGAAGTTCTACCACGACCAACAGTGCAGGCGGTCATACGCACAATATTGGTCGTGATACAGATGGAGGTGCAGGCAGCAGCCGCTACACAGTGCATAGTGCAGGAACTTCTGGGGCACAGGCTACTTCCCCGACCAGTAGTGCCGGGGCGCATACTCACTCACTGACTCCAAAAGGGAAGAATGCAAATACGGGAGGTGGTGGCTCCCACACCAACCTGCAGCCCTATATCGTCTGCTATATGTGGAAGCGGACAGCATAACTTTATATTTTCTGGAAATCAGCGACTACTCTTCGGGGTAGCCGCTTTTTTCATATCCAAATTTCAAAGGAGGAACGCACCATGAAAGAATTCTGGAACACCATCCAACTCATCTTTTCCGCTATAGGTGGCTGGCTGGGGTATTTCCTTGGCGGCTGTGATGGCTTGCTTTATGCCCTGATCGCCTTCGTGGTGATTGACTACATCACGGGTGTGATGTGCGCCATCATCAACCGGGAGTTATCCAGCGCAGTCGGCTTCAAAGGAATCTTCCGCAAAGTGCTGATCTTCCTGCTTGTCGGGATTGCAAATATCATCGATGTGCAGGTGATCGGAACCGGGGCGGTCTTACGGACAGCGGTGATCTTTTTCTACATCTCCAATGAAGGCGTGAGTCTGCTGGAGAATGCAGGACACCTGGGACTTCCGATCCCGGAAAAGATCAAAACGGTATTAGAGCAGCTCCATGACAGAGCAGAAAACGGAAAGGAAGGTAATGAATAATGGCTTACACAAACAGTTCCCTTGTATCTTACACAAAACTCAGCCCCAACCACTCCGGGCAGAGGACGCATTCCATTGACCGGATCACGCCTCACTGTGTGGTCGGTCAGCTGACGGCAGAGAGCATCTGCGGATGCTTTACCAGCCCGTCCAGAGAGGCCAGCTGTAATTATGGTATCGGAAAGGATGGGAAGATCGCCCTTTGCGTGGAGGAAAAGAACCGCTCTTGGTGTTCTTCCAGCAGCGCCAACGACCAGAGGGCTGTCACCATCGAGTGCGCCAGCGATTTGAATCATCCCTACGCAATGACCACTGCTGTTTACAATTCCCTCGTGAAACTGTGTACGGACATCTGCAAACGGAATGGGAAGAAGAAACTTCTCTGGCTGGGAGATAAGAATAAGACGCTGAATTACTCGCCGAAGTCTGATGAGATGGTACTCACCGTCCATCGCTGGTTTGCCAACAAATCCTGTCCGGGGGACTGGCTGTATTCCAGGCTTGGGGATCTGGCCTCCAAGGTAACGGCAGCACTGGGAGGCTCGTCTTCCGGATCGGCAGGCTCGGTCTTATACCGTGTCCGCAAAAGCTGGTCGGATGCCAAGAGCCAGAAGGGGGCTTTCAACAATCTGGATAACGCAAAGAAATGCGCCGACTCCAATGCTGGCTATTCTGTATTTGATGAAAGCGGCAAGGTGGTTTATACCGGAAAGCAGTCGGGCGCTGGAAGTTCAACCGGTTCCTTCCTGGTACAGGTAACAGCAACCGACTTGAATATCCGCAAAGGCCCTGGTACGAATTACGCCAAGACCGGGAAGTACACCGGGAAAGGGGTATTCACCATTACCGAGGTAAAATCCGGCACTGGCTCTGTGGCTGGCTGGGGTAAACTCAAGAGCGGTGTTGGTTGGATTTCGCTGGATTATTGTAAACGTCTTTAAGTAAAACGAGGAAGAACAGGATTGCCCGTGGGCTGTGCGATAGATGCATGGCCTGCGGGCTTTATTTTTTTGCCTGCGATACCCCCTCAAAACGCTGTAGAAATCTCCGTATTCTGAAGGAGGTTATCCTTCGGATTGGAGGAATACCATGCAGGTGACAAAAGTGACGGCTGGTTTTCAAAATCAGACGGTTGGACGGAAACCTTTCACAGACGAGGAACTGCAAAAGGAATTTGACTATTACATGGCGCAAAAACTGCTGGAAAAGCTGCGGGAGGCAGACCTGATTTCTGAGGGTGAATTAGACAAAATTACGGCGAAAAACCGCCAATCATTCTCTCCCTATCTGGCTCGGATTATGCCCTAAATGACTTGCTATTTGCAGGTGTCAGAGCGAATATGTCCGTACCGAAAGAGAGGTGAGAGGATGAAACGGATCACAAAAATTGAAGAGAATATGCTCCTCGAAAAGAGAAAACTTAGAGTGGCGGCCTACTGCCGGGTATCTACAGCCAGAGATGAACAGCTTGTTAGTCTGGCAGCGCAGAAGGCCCACTATGAGAATTATATCAAATCCAATGATGAGTGGGAGTTTGCCGGACTTTACTATGACGAAGGTATTTCCGGTACGAAAAAAGAAAAGCGGGACGGGCTGCTGGCGATGGTTGCCGCCTGCGAGAGAGGAACGATTGACTTCGTCATTACCAAATCCATCAGCCGTTTTGCCAGAAATACCACGGACTGTCTGGAACTGGTGCGGAAGCTGCTGGACTTAAAGATCTACATCTATTTTGAAAAAGAAAATCTAAACACGGGCTCCATGGAGAGTGAATTAATGCTTTCCATTTTAAGCAGTCTGGCAGAAAGCGAGTCGGTGTCCATTTCTGAAAATGAGAAGTGGGGTATCAAGCGACGCTTTCAGAATGGAACCTTCATCATTTCCTATCCCCCATATGGTTATGACAATGTGGACGGGGAGATGGTGATCGTACCGGAGCAGGCGGAGATCGTGAAACAGATCTTTGCGGACACGCTTGCGGGGAAAAGTACCCACGAGATTGCGGAGGAACTGAATGAGCGGGGCGTTGCTACCAAGAAGGGCGGACATTGGACGCCGGGTACCGTCAACGCCATCATCGGGAATGAAAAGTATACGGGTGACGTCCTGTTCCAGAAGACCTATACGGACAGCAGCTTTAACCGCCATCAGAACCGGGGAGAACTTGACCAGTACCTGATGCAGGACCACCATGAAGCAATCATCAGCAAGGAAGAGTTTGAACTGGCCAATGCAGTTTTGAAACAGCGGGGGCGTGAAAAAGGAAATGGCTATGATACCGGGAGATACCAGAACCGATACGGCTTTTCTGGCCGGATCTGCTGTGGAGAATGCGGCGGCAAATATAAGAGACGGATGCATTATAAACCCAGCGGCCAGTATGTGGCCTGGGTCTGTGCCAATCATCTGAAAGATAAGGAAAGCTGTTCGCAGAAATACATCACGGATGATGCTTTGAAACTGGCGTTTGTTACCATGATGAACAAGCTGGTCTTTGGACATCAGATGGTGCTGCGTCCTCTTTTGCAAAGCCTGCGGGGGCTGAATGATCAATCCCGGCTGCTAAAGATTGAAGAACTGGAAACGGCAATCGAGAAAAACAGGGAGCAGAAACAGGTGCTGACGAACCTGATGGCAAGCGGCTATCTGGAGCCTGCTCTTTTTAATAAGGAAAGTAATGAACTTGCAGCGGAAGCGGAAGCCCTGCGGCAGGAAAAGGACGGGCTGATGCGCTCTGTCAATGGAGATATGGTCAAAATAGAAGAACTGCAGCGGCTGCTCCGGTTTACATCCAAAGGAACCATGATGACGGAATTTGATGATGAGACGTTTCTTTCCTTCGTAGAACAGATGACCGTGCTGTCCAGGAAAGAAGTGGTTTTTGAATTGAAATGCGGATTGTCCCTGAAAGAAAGGCTGGTGGAACCATGAGACACATTCCGTATGGATACCAGATTGAAAACGGCCGGGCGGTCATCGATGAAAAACAGGCCGCCACGGTGCGGGAGTTTTTTCAGAACTATATTTCCGGCATGGCGCTTATGCCCGCCGCTGAGAAGGTCGGATTAAATCTGTACCACGGGAGCGCCGGAAGGATGCTCCGGAATAAGAAGTATCTTGGAGATGATTACTATCCGGCTATTATCGACAAAGAAACCTTCGATAAGGCAGAAGAAATACGCATGAGCCGAGCAAAAGCGCTGGGGCGGGTGTGGGAACTGGAAGAAAAGAAGGACATCCTCTTCCCTACCAATTTTACCATGCCTGCAGTGAAAAAGGTTTCTGACGATCCCTTTGAACAGGCGGCGTATGCATACAGTTTGATTGAGAGCGAGGTGGATGGGGATGGAACTAAGTAGGAATATTACCGTGATCCCCGCCAGAAAGCGGGTAGGAAATACCGCCGCAGTTGGGCAGCGGCCAAAGCTGAAAGTCGCTGCTTACTGTCGGGTTTCTACGGATAGTGAGGAGCAGGCATCCAGCTATGAGGTGCAGGTGGCGCATTATACGCAGTTTATCCAGAAGAATCCGGAATGGGAACTGGCCGGGATTTATGCTGATGACGGGATCACTGGAACGAATACGAAAAAGCGGGAGGAATTTAACCGCATGATTCAGGACTGCATGGACGGAAACATTGATATGATCATTACCAAGTCCATCAGCCGGTTTGCCAGAAACACCCTGGATTGTCTGAAGTATATCCGGGAACTGAAGGAGAAGAACATCCCGGTTTTCTTTGAAAAAGAGAACATCAACACCATGGATTCCAAGGGTGAAATCATGCTGACAATCATGGCTTCACTGGCCCAACAAGAAAGCCAGTCCTTAAGCCAAAACGTAAAGCTAGGCATTCAGTACCGCTTCCAACAAGGTGAAATTCAAGTCAACCACAACCGGTTTTTAGGATACACCAAAGACGAAAATAAAAGGCTTGTTATTGTTCCTGAAGAAGCCGAAGTGGTAAAGCGAATCTATCGAGAATACCTTGAAGGAGCAAGTCTCCTACAAATAGCAAGAGGCCTAGAAGCGGATGGTATTCTCACTGCAGCTAAAAAGCCTAAGTGGAGACCCGAGACGCTTAAGAAAATACTGCAGAATGAAAAGTATATAGGAGATGCCTTGCTTCAAAAGACTTACACCGTTGATTTTCTTTCCAAAAAGCGAGTAGTCAATAATGGAATCGTACCTCAGTACTATGTTGAGAACAGTCATGAACCTATCATCCCGCGTGGAATTTTCATGCAGGTGCAGGAAGAACTGGTAAGGCGGGCTAACCTTTATACTGGAAAGAATGGTAAGAAGCGAGTTTATAGCAGCAAGTACGCTCTGTCCAGTATTGTCTACTGCTCAGAATGTGGTGAAATATATAGAAGAGTCCACTGGAACAATCGAGGCTGCAGGTCTATTGTCTGGCGATGCGTCAGCCGCCTAGAGGAAAAAGGGTCTGATTGCACATCCCCTACAGTTAATGAGGAAGTGCTACAGGCAGCAGTTGTAAAAGCCATCAATGAGTTGCTGGCCAGTAAGGATACCTTTCTCTCCACTTTACAGGCCAATATCGAGACAGTTTTAAATGAAGAACACGACAAAATTACCAATGATATTGACGTCAAGCTGGAAGAACTGCAAAACGAACTTTTGCGGCTTGCCAATTCCAAAACAGATTATGAGGAAGTGGCGGAAGAGATATACCGTTTGCGGGAGCAGAAGCAAAATGCACTAGTTGAAAATGCAGAGCGAGAAGGAAAAAGGCAACGAATCGCTGAAATGACTGATTTCTTGAATGAGCAATCCTGCGAGCTGGAGGAATATGATGAGCAGTTAGTAAGACGGCTTATTGAGAAAGTAACGATATATGAAGATAAGCTCACCGTTGAATTCAAGTCTGGGATTGAGATTGACGAAGAGATATAGAATATTAACCGCCAATTAGGGGCTAGCACCCTTTGGCGGTTAATATTGGATTTTTTTAATTTTAAAGTTGCTTAAAACGACTTGTTGTGTTAAAATATACGCTGATACAAATAAGAATTTAGGAGGAACCGAAACTATGACAGCCTCAATGCGTTTAAGATAAGCTGGCAATAAAAAAAGCAGAATCTATCCCCGATGATAGGCTTTTTTGTTGTGCTTATTTATACGATATTGAGCATTCATTAGTTACGGTGAGGATATAGGTCATTTAACTATACCTTTATTTAACTATGTCTTTATTATGAATGTTTCCATATTGTGAATATAGGCAGCAGATAAAGACATTTCGCTTGAAATACGTTTTTCTTGCGGCCAAAATTATCAAAACAGCTAGGTCTGTGATTATGAAGCTCTCAAGCAAATATCCTTATCAAGAGGTGTATAAAAAATGTATCTGCTTAGAGTCGTAACGATTGATAAATTGGCGCTTGAATCGCTTGAATGAATCGAGTGGTTTATTAATTGAACCTAGAATTGTGATATTTGCAACTTAATTGAGAATAATGGGTATATCTTATTCAAATGTGTTGAGGAAGGGGTGTGAATAATGTTAAAATGTAGGAGTAACTACTTGAATTCTTCGTAGGTTCAGCGAAAATATCGATTTTTAATGGTTTTCGTAAAACAACGTGGAATTTAGGTATTTAATAAATGCTTTATTTATAGGATTCAGAACAAAAAAAGTTTGTGAATAAACCTCATTTCAGAGGAATTGGGTGTTATTAATATGAAAGATACATTTAATCTCTCGTCAGACAGGCACCTGACTGATAAGGAACGATCATTAGTCTCGCCTAAACTTTCTGCTATTTTGGGAGCAGACATAAAACAGATGATGGAAGGTGAAATTATATCCGGTACAAAGTCCAGTTTTAAGAGTCCCACTTCTCAAGAGTGGTAAATTGTATGTTTATTGTATAGATCATGGACTTTTTGTCTATAATGACAATTTAAAAGGGGAAATTAGTAATGAAAAGCTTTCAGATAAGAGATAGCATCTTATTTCAGTTAGACATGTGCTGGCAGCTCTATAAATACCATACGGAAAATCTGGAAGAAGCAGAAGCATACTGGGCGTACAGCTTCGAAAGCCTTCAGGTACGAAAGGTAAATGATGGTTGGATCATAGACTGGCCGGAAAGTGAGAGCTATGAAATGGGACCGATGAGTATAGCCTGGTTAATGTGGCATATCATATATTGGTGGTCCACTGCATTAGATTACAACTTTGGAAATGGATCGATAAAAAAAGAAGATATCACATGGCCTGGAAGTATAGAAAACGCTAAAGAAGTCATAGAATCCCTGCACGAGAAATGGGTATCTAAATTAAGTGAGTTATCCGATGGGGAACTTTTAATGAAACACAATGCTAAATGGCCATTAGATGAGAGGAACTTTGCAGATACTGCACTTTGGTTAAATGCAGAGTTAATGAAAAATGCTGCAGAGATAGGTTATGCAAGATTTTTATATGGAAATAGCATGAAACAAAAATGAATTAACTATAATTACTAAATTCTTATTTACAGTCAATCAGATTTTTGATTAAAAGGAGTAGAGAAGTCATGAGAACTTATACTTTCGACCAGGTAGAAAAGGCAATAGAGCAGTTATATCCTGATTTTACTATCAATACAATAGAGATTTCAGGAGAAGGCAATGACTGTATTGCATATGAAATAAACAGGGATTTCATTTTTAAATTTCCAAAGCATTCAAGAGGATCTACTAATCTTTTTAATGAAGTAAATATACTCAAAAGAATCCACAATAAATTACCCCTCCCCATTCCGGAGGTGGTTTTTACAGGAATGCCATCAGAAACGTACCAAATGTCTTTCGCAGGTTTTACAAAAATTAAAGGAGTACCATTGACACCTCTTCTACTCAATAATCTGCCGAAGCAATCTCAAAATCAGGCAGCTAAGGACCTGGCCCGATTTCTAAGTGAACTTCACAGCATAAACATCTCTGGATTCAAAAGTAATCTGGTATTAGATTTTCGAGAGAAGATAAATGAAGATAATAAAAAAATCAAAAAGTTACTATCCAGGGAATTAAAGGGTCCCCAGATGAAGAAAGTGGATGATTTTTACAGGGATATTCTAGAGAACGAAATCTACTTCAAATACTATCCTTGTCTTATTCATAACGATTTTAGCAGTGATCATATTTTATTTGATACCGAAAAAAATACTATTTGTGGAATAATCGATTTTGGAGATGCAGCTATTTCTGATCCCGACAATGATTTTATAAGTTTGATGGAAGATGATGAAGAATACGGCATGGAATTTGTATCAAAAATATTGAACCATTACAAACATAAGGATATACCGACAGTTTTGGAAAAATATAGGATGAAAGAAAAATACTGGTCGTTCGAAAAGATTATCTATGGAAAGGAATATGGTTATATGGATTGGTATGAAGAGGGATTAAATGAAATCAGAAGCATTAAAATTAAATAGATATTTAATATAAAGGACTGCTAATGTACTCATCAATAGCAATCCTTTTTTAGAATCCGGAATCTTTTTTATTTTATTTCTAATGCCGAGGCAAATAAATCTACACAGGAATCGATTGGTATTTACTTTGGAGGTGGTTTTCCAGTAACATATAATACCTCATGTCATCTTTTGTATACTTCTCCATAAAAAAGAGCCTATACGGTCGTTTTAAAAACAACCTGATAAGCTCCTTTTCTCCTAAAAGCCTCTTTCCGATTCCCTATTAAAAGAAATTCTAAAAGGAAGAGACGCTGTCTTTCTTCTTTGACGTTGAGGATTTCTATTAATCCTCGTTTCTCCAGCTTTTTAAGTTGCTGAAGCATTCCTTCATGGGTTGTTGCTCTCATTTCCATCCCCTTGATTTTATCCGGGGGATTGTTAAAGAGAGAGAACAATTCCCTTGCGAAGTCTCGCCCACAATTCTTTCCACTTATCTTCAGCATCAGAAACCGAAGGGCACAATAAGGCCTTTGGGTAATCCGAATATGCTTCCACCTGAAAACGTAGGCAAGATAAGGATTGAGATTGTGTGGTATGATTGGCAAGTTAAACATAATAATCACCTCCATATGGGTGTCAAAAAAACGAGCAGCTCCAAAACGAGTCTGGTGCTGCTATACTAATAAACTTAATAAAATTAAAACTTAATGAGGTATTATTATTATACCACAAAATGGACATTCTGGCGGAGATTTTGACTCATCATAACATTCAATTAATTTGGAGGTAAGATTAGATGAATAAAAAATTTGATCCAAATAACGTTATTATTAAAATCTGCATGAGTGGGATGGGATTGGAGGACTGTGGAAACAGTGAGGGTGCGATTGCGATGTTTCATAAAGCATGGCACGAAGCAACGGATGACTATGAAAGATTTATCGCAGCTTATCATTTAGCTCGTATACAAGAAAATATTACAGATAAATTAAAATGGATGGAAACATCCTTACAGTGTGCACAAAATATAGATGATGATAACGTTAAGAGTGCTTACTCCACGTTGTATATAAACATTGCCAACTGTTATGAGGAGTTGGGTGATTCTGAACAGGCAACTAGAAATTATGAATTGGCCAAATCATATAATGGTGCACTAACAGATAAAGGCCCATTTTACCATGGGACAAAGGCAGATTTGAAAGTTGGTGATTTTCTGATAGCGGGTGGAAATTCAAATTACAAACCTGGGCTTAAAATGAACCATATTTATTTCACTGCTAATGTCAATGGGGCAGGTCTTGCAGCAGCATTAGCAAAAGGAAAAGGAAGAGAACGCGTTTATATAGTAGAACCTACAGGTGAATTTGAAAACGACCCAAATGTTACTGACAAAAAGTTCCCTGGTAACTTAACGCGTTCTTATCGCTCACAAGAACCTTTAAAAATTATTGGTGAAGAAACAGAGTGGACGAAACCGACAGCTACTAAGCGACGAGAATGGCATGAAAATTTAGCTAAAAACAAAGGCGATATTATTAACTAAACACATTTAATGGTGTGATAGTTGAAGGTCGATATGTTCCCGCCTACCGATAGTGCCAAAAACGTAGTGGATATGTTTCCGAGAACGGATACGCTCAAATGACATTCATTCTGTCCTCTCGAGCCATGTTGAGACGTGCGTCCTTTTGAGTAGAAAAGAGTAAAAGCAAGGAGATTTCCTGTACAAAGAGAAGTTTAATGGGATGGTTATGCTGCTTACAAATCAATTCCCAAAATCAAAATAGAGATATATTTGGAAAGACCTAAAGGATAGGGCTACCAAATATGTCTTGAGTTCATTTATATGGCAGATGTAGATGAGAAAAAGGACAGCTAAAAGGCTGTCCTTTTTCTCATCTTATATATTTTCACCGGTTTGCGTACGATACATATCCGCATATTGACTATTTAATGTCATAAGTTCATCATGTGTTCCTTGCTCGGCAATTTTTCCGTCTTTTAATAAAATAATCAAATCGGAATCTCGAATGGTAGAGAGACGATGCGCAATGATAAATGAAGTACGTCCTTTGGTAATTGTCAACATAGTACGGCGAATTTTTTGTTCGGTTACGGTATCGACAGAGCTGGTAGCTTCATCCAGAATCAAAATAGGAGCATCGGCAAGAACGGCACGGGCAATTGTAAGAAGCTGTCTTTCGCCTTGGCTTAGCTCTGCTCCTCCTTGCACCAGCACAGTATCATAACCCATTGGAAGCCGTTGGATAAAGGCATCGGCTCCTGCTATTTTAGCGGCTTCCTCAATTTTTTCCAAAGGAATATTTTCTCGTCCGTAACTGATATTATTTCGTATCGTTTCTGCAAAAAGCGCAGTGTCTTGCAGTACAACACTAAAACAGCGACGCAAATCTTTTAAACGGTAATCACGTAAATCGTGGCCGTCTAACAATATACTCCCTTCATTTACATCATATAAGCGAGTGAGTAAATTAATAATTGTAGTTTTTCCTGCACCGGTCGGTCCTACAATTGCTACCTTTGTTCCTGCGGGAATGGAAAGTGAAATGTCCCTTAAAATAGGTCTGTCAGAAGAATAACCAAATACAACGTGTTGTAATTCAATATCTCCTTTTGGGTTTTGAATGGATAGTGCTTGTTCCATATCCTTTGGTTCCGGTTCTTCATCCATAATTTCAAACATACGTTCCGCACCTGCAACAGCTGTTTGAAAGTTATTATAAATATCGGCAATGCTGATGAAAGGACGTGCAAATTGTTTGGAGTACAGCAAAAAGCTGGATATCATACCAATTTCGATGGAACCGTTTACTGCCAGGATTCCGCTGAAAATAGAAAGAAATACATAGGTTAAATTATTTAATACGTTTGTAATCGGCATTAAAAATCCTGACCAGATTAAGGCACGGGTGGATACTTGACGAAGTTCCTCGTTACTTTTATCAAATTGCGCTATCATTTCATCTTCTTGACAAAATGCCTTTACCACATTAGCTCCCGAAACGCTTTCTTCAATGTGACCATTTAGTTTTCCTAATATTTTTTGTTGAGAAGAAAACATTTTACGGGTACGCTTTGTAATCACACGGGTAAACAGAAAGATAATCAGAACGGACAGAAGAGAAACAGCAGTCAGCAGTAAATTGAGAGAAATCATAATGCAAAGAATACCTATGATAGTAAAAACAGCTGTTAATAACTGTGTCATGGAATTGGAGATGGTAGAACTAATATTATCAACATCATTGGTCAGGCGGCTCATAAGTTCGCCATGCTGTTTGCTGTCAAAAAAGGCCAGTGGTAACTTTTTCATACAGTCAAACAGATTGTTTCTAATGTAGCGAATCATTCTTTGCCCAATAGAAACCATAAAAAATTGTTGTAAAAAACGGACAAGCCAATCGCTTACATATAATGCAAGCAATAGCAGCAAAATCATTTGTGCAGGATTACCTGCATCCAATGCCGTTACTGCCTGCCCAATGACAAAGGGAGATAGAATAGCAGAAGCAGATGTCAAAGCAGACAGAAGCAAAATCCAACCCAATCCTTTTCGTTGGCCTTTGGTCAGGTTCCATAAACGGAGCAGTGTACCTTTTAAGTTTTTCGGCTTTTCTCTTGGACGAAACATAGGTCCCCTGCCATTTCGGTTTATAGGGGGTGGAGTCATATTTTTATCAGCCATTGCTACTGCCTCCTATCTGTGAGGCATAAATTGCCTGGTATGTAGGGCATTGAGCTAATAACTCTTGGTGAGTTCCAAGCCCTTGTACAGTACCGTTTTCCATACATAGAATACGGTCAGCACGCATTACGGTAGAAATTCTTTGACTAATCAGCAATACTGTCGTGTCTTTGGCTTGTTTCCGTAAACCATTTAACACAGTTGCCTCAGTAGAGGCATCGAGAGCGCTGGTACAGTCGTCTAAAATTAAAATACGAGGATTTCGTATCAATGCTCTTGCAAGGGAAAGACGCTGTTTTTGTCCCCCGGATAAATTGACTCCTCCTTGACCTAACTGTGTGTTGTATCCATCTTTCATAGCAGTTACAAATGTGTCTGCACAGGCAATTTTTGTAGCGCGTGTAATTTCTTCCTCTGTCGCATCTCTTTTTCCCCAGCGCAGATTATCTAGAATGGTACCTGTAAACAATAAGGCTTTTTGAGGAACAACAGCTACAGCGGTTCTTAATGTTTGTTCATCAATTGTGTTAATGTTGTGACCGTCAATTAGTACTTTTCCTTTGGTTGCATCATAGAAACGGGGAACCAGATTGACCAATGTAGTTTTGCCGGAGCCGGTGGGACCGATGATTCCCAAAGTTTCTCCCGGCATTATGTGAAAATCAATTTGATTTAAGGATTCTCTGCTGGAACCTGCATAAGAAAAGTGTACATGTTCAAAAGAGATTTCTCCTCTGATGTTAGGAAAAATTGGTGTTTTGGGCGAAATTTGTGCAGGAATCTCTTCCATGATTTCACTTACTCGCTTGGAGGAGGCCATTGCGCGGACTGCGGTGTTAAAAATAGTTGATACCATGCTCAACGAGAATAATACTTGCGTCATATAGTTCACTGCAGCCATAATTTGGCCAATTTCACTTGAGGCCTGGCTCTGCGTAATCCATAGCAGTACGACAATACCTAAATTTACAACCAGATTAATCAATGCCGGAAACATTGCCATAATACGCATGGTGGAGATGCTTGCCTTGGAAAGGTCTTCAGAAGCAGATTCAAATTTTTCCTGTTCTTGTCCTTCTGCATTAAATGCTTTTACCACGCGAATAGAGGTTAAAAATTCACGGCTTACATTGTTGAGCTTATCCAGTTTTTTCTGTAAATTGCTAAAACGGGGATAACCCAGTTTCATATTTGCCATAATGATAATTACCGCTAAAATCAGCGTGACAATCATAACAGGAATTTGCTGCGGTGTTTTGATTATGATTAATGCAATAGCTCCAATACAAGTAATCGGCATTTTAATCATAATTCTCATACTGCTGCTTGTAAAATCCTGTATTTGTGTAACATCATTCGTAATACGCGTAATAATGGAGGACGGCTGCAAACGATCTATATTTTCAAAGGAAAGTGTTTGTACTTTACGATAAATATCACCGCGCAATTCTTTGCCGATATATTGTGAAGTACGACATGAAAAAATATTACGCATAACGGCGCTGAAGGCGCCGACAGCTGCAATACCAAGCATAATAGCGCCGTAATACATAATTTGACCAATGTTCGCATCTTTTACACCGTTATCTACAATATATCCCATAAATGTGGGCTGAAGCAGGTCAGCAGTTGCTTCTATACATAAAAATATCATAGCTGCAATAAAAGAACCAAGATGCTTCCGAATATAGTGAAAGACTAATTTCATATAGCGCTATGCTCCTTTATTAGGACAAGGGGAAGGGAGTGTTTGAGATAGCTTTAATAGTATAGTTTCTAACTGCATTTTTTCCTCTTCTTGCAATGCCCCAAATACATGGTCGGCGAGTTCTGCGCGTGCCTGTTCGGCCTCTACGGCTGCTTGTTCTCCCAATGCGGTTAAAGATACGTCAACATTGCGGTTATCCAACGGATTTTTTGTTCTGGTAATATATCCCGATTTTTCCATGCCGGCTAATTGTTCACTGAGTGTAGCGGAACGGCGCTGGGTAATCTCGATTAGTTCCCTCTGTGTCAGTGTACCTTTTTTATGCAATAACACAAGTAGTCTTCCTTGCCCCGGGTATTTGCTGGACATATTGATTCTATGGGCACATTGATGCAACAAACGCAATAAAGTTAAGTTATCATTTAGTTCTGACATCATACGACCTCCCAATTCGTTAGGTACCTTATAATTGGAATTGTAAGTGTTGGGAGAAAAAATGTCAAGGTACCTAATGAATAAAAAATAAAAAAGGACAACTGAAAGTTGTCCTTTTTTATCATATTTAATTTTTCCATCATATGGTTATTGGTATTAGTGTTTTGGTTTATAACCTTTATTCTTTTTCGCTTTAGATACAATTGTAAGGATAATCGCTACAATAATCGCAATTGCAGCAACACCTGCAGCAACAGAAATACCTATAATCATAGGCCAATTGGTCTGGTCTCCTGTCATAACGTTATAAACGGCATCGGCAGAGGCAGCGGATACACCCGGAACCATAAAAGGAAGAGCGAAAAACAATGCACTGATGGCATAACAAGGTTTACAAATTTTCTTTTTCATATGAGAAACCCTTTCTTGTATTTTTGTCTTGTTTTATAAATCTATTCTACCGTTTCAGACATAAAATTGCAATACTATTCCAAAACATCTGTTTTTCTGAGATTATTTGAATCAAAAAAGGAAATGCTTGATTTAAGCATTTCCTTTTATAAATATACTAAATTACAAGAATGCCTGCAGCCTGTAAGAAAGCGGTCACCAATATAATAACGATGCAAACAGGAGCCAGCCATTTGGTGAAGACAACATATAATCCTTTCAAACGGAACGGTGCAGTTTCCTGTACTTCATCAATGATGCTTTTGGGTTTTAAGAAGAATCCTATAAAAATACATGTACATAAAGCTACAACTGGCATTAGAATGTTGTTGGTGAGGAAGTCAAAGGAATCCAGAATGGATTTTCCGAAGATTTGAACGCCATCCCAAATACCAAAGCCCAAAGATGAGCAAATGCCTAAAGCGATGGAAAAGAGCAGTATACCAATGCAGACAGGGATGCGTTTCCAGCCAAATTTATCTTGGATGGCCGCAACAATCGCCTCCATAAGTCCTATGGAAGAAGTAATCGCTGCAAGGAACACAAGAACAAAGAATACGGCGCCTACTACTTGTCCGCCCGGCATGCCTGCAAATACTTGAGGCATAGTGGTAAACATCAGAGTACTGCCTTGTCCAAACTCAGTGGAACCGCCCGGTGAAATAGCAAAAATAGCAGGAATGATCATCAATCCGGAGAAGAACGCAATACCGGTATCAAAAATTCCGATTGTAAATGTGGATTTTTCGATATTGGTATCTTTTTTCATATAAGAGCCGTATGTAATGGTAATACCCATAGCCAATGACATAGAGTAAAATAGCTGTCCCAATGCCGCCAGCACGGTTTCAAAAGAAAAATCGCTGAAGTTTGGAATTAAATAGTGTTTTACGCCCTCCATAGCACCGGGCAATGTCATAATATAAATTGCTAAGCCGACCGTCATCAGTACTAACATAGGCATAAAAATTTTACATGTTAATTCGATACCACGCTTTACACCCAGCATGACAATAATAGCTGTTAATCCAAGGAAAATAGCTAAGAACAAGATAGGCCATCCGGGCTGTGAGATAAAGCCTGCAAAATAATCCGGATTGGCAGTTTGCATGCCTTGGCCGGATATAAACATATACGCAAAATGTACAACCCAGCCGCCGATTACACTGTAATAGGGCAAAATTAAGATAGGTATAAACAGTGTAATAATGCCAATGAATGAAAATCGTTTATCCAATTTTTTATAAGCATTTAAAAAACTGGTTCCGGTTTTTCGACCAATTGCAATTTCAGTTACAGTGAGGCAAAAACCGAATGTAATTGCTAAAATAATATAGGTAAATAAAAATATACCGCCGCCATATTCTGCAGCTAGATATGGAAAACGCCAAATGTTGCCCAGACCAACGGCAGAACCGGCAGCAGCCAAAATAAAGCCTATTTTACTTGAAAACTGTGTACGCTTTTTTTCCAACAAAGACCCCCCTCAATCTACATGGACTTACTAAATATGCCGTAAATAATTTATGAATAAAATAAAAACAATCTCTAAAACTATACCGTATATGTCAACATTTGTCAAGAAAGTTGGACAATTATTCTATAGCATTTTGCATAAAAATTCTGCCTGTATATATTTTTATATACAGGCAGAAAATAAATGGCAATTAAATTGTGAATAAACCTGCTGCGGATAAAATAGAAGTAACTAAAATTGCTACAATACATACAGGTGCAATCCATTTGGTGATTACAACAAACATTTTTTCTGAACGGAAGCGAGACGATAATTTTACTTCATCTGCCACAACGCTGGTACCTACAATAAATCCTAAGAAAATACAGGTGAACAATGCGGAAATTGGCATTAAAATACTGTTTGTGAAAAAGTCCAGAAAATCTGAAATATTCATTCCAAATATGGTAAATCCACTCCACCAGCCAAATCCCCAAGCAGCAGCTAAACCAATTACAATAGTTCCCAAACAGGTGCCGATACAAATAGGGATTCGCTTCCATCCAAATTGATCCTGAAATACGGAAACAATGGTTTCTACAAACGAAATGGCTGAAGTCAATGCTGCAAAAAATACTAAAATGAAAAAGATTGCTCCTACGGCTTGCCCAAACGGCATGCTCATAAATACTTGGGGCATTGTGATAAATAAAAGGCTGGAACCGGAGTTTAACACATTCGCATCTCCGCCCGAAAATACAAATACGGCGGGCAGAATCATAAGACCGGATAAAAATGCAATACCGGTATCGAATAATTCTATGTGTCGTACCGAAGCCTCCAAGTTCTCTTTTTGATTTAAATATGAGCCATACGTAAACATAATGCCCATAGCCAATGACATGGAGTAAAACAATTGTCCCAATGCTGCGATAATTGTGCCGAATGATAATTTAGAAAAATCAGGTGTAATGTAATACAGAACGCCATCCAGTGCCCCGGGCAATGTCATGACATAGATGGCAATGGCAATATTTAATACAATTAATATGGGAAGAAAGATTTTGCTGGTTCTCTCAATTCCCTTTTTTACACCAAACATAACAATGATGCACGAGATAGCAACAAAAATACATAACCAGAATACCGGCCATAAAGGATTAGCAGAAAAAGACTGAAAAAAGCCTGTTTCTGCTGTTTGGGCGCCTTGACCCGTTAGAAACAGCATACCATAATGCATTACCCAACCGCCTGTAACGCTATAATATGGCAACGTTAGAATAGGAACCAACATGGTTAGCCAACCCATAAATGTAAAGCGTTTATCCAAGGACTGAAAGGTACCGACAACGCCTCTTCCGGTTTTGCGTCCCAAAGCAACTTCTGCCATCATAAGTGAAAAACCAAAGGTGATGGCAAATAATATATAGAAAAATAAAAAGGTTCCGCCGCCATATTCCGCTGCTAAATAGGGAAATCTCCATATATTTCCCAGTCCTACTGCAGAGCCGGCAGCGGCTAGGATAAATCCTATTTTGCCTGAAAATTGTGTACGCTTTTTTTCCAAAACGCTCCCCTCTCATTTCTTGGTATAAAATTAGATGTTTGCAGTAAATAATATATATAATGTATTAATTTGTCAATATAATTTTATCAAAATAAAGCTATTTATATATAAATGTATAATTTGTGAGTTTGTGTTTACTGCCGGAGCTTTAGATATCATTTAGCAAAATTCTCATTGATTTTCTGTTGAAAAATCAATGAGAAAAGAAGACTAAGTGCTATATTAATGTAGCCAGTTTTTTGTTATTTATGCGGTCTTTATTGAAATACAGGTGCGAAATCGATATAATAAAATAACCTTAAAAAAGGATGGATTTTATATTATGTTGCATACAGAACTATTTTGCGGTTTGGAAAAAAGCAATCCGGGATATGCAATTCGCCAATCTGTTTTCGTAAATGAACAAGGGTTTGCCTCTGATTTAGAATTTGATGAAAAAGATAGGACGGCATTTCATATTTTGGTATTTTCAGATTCTGTTCCCATTGCAATAGGGCGCTTTTTTATCATGGGGGATCATATTACTGCGTACTTGGGGCGAATTGCGGTGTTAAAAGAGCATCGAGGAAAGAAGATAGGGACATATTTGTTACGTCAATTAGAGCAAGCAGCAAAACAGAAAGGCGCACAGTTTGCCATGTTAGGGGCTCAGCTGCATGCACGGGGATTTTATGAAAAACTTGGATATCAGTCTTTTGGAGAAGAATTTGACGATTGCGGAAAAATGCATATACATATGAAAAAGGCGTTATAAATTGATATAATGGGTAAAATATATATAGAATTATCCTACTGTAAAAACAAAAGAATAGATTTTATCTTTATACTAGAATGTCATAACTTTTATTTGTCAAAAATTGCAAAGCAATTTTTTTTATGCTATAATATTTATATCCGTGTAATAATTTTAAAGGAGATTAGGTACTATGATCGAACAAACCTATATTATGTTAAAACCTGATGCAGTTCAAAGAGGTCTAATGGGCGAAATTATCGCAAGAATTGAGAGAAAAGGCTACAGATTGATTGACGCTAAAATGATGAACTTGGACGAAGCTATTTTAAAAGAGCACTATGCTCACATTGCGGACAAACCATTCTTCCCTGAGATTGTTGAATACATGACTTCCGGTCCTGTATTCGGTATGATTGTAGAAGGTGAAAATGCAGTTCAAGGCATGAGAATTATCATGGGTGCTACAAAATTTGAAGAAGCTACTGCTGGTACTATCCGCGGTGACTTTGCTTCCAGCACCGGTGCAAACGTAATTCACGGTTCTGACTCCGTTGAAAATGCTAAAATTGAAATCAAAAGATTTTTCAACAAATAATTGAAAACTTGTTGATATATTTTACGAAAAAAGAGCAGCCTATAAATAGGCTGCTCTTTTTAATTTGAAAGTTCTATTGTTTTTGTTGCAATATGGTTCCGGAATGTTAGGTCATGTTCTGTAAATAACATAGTTGGTCGGTATTCCAATAATAACTGTTCTAATTGTATACGGGATATTACGTCCATATAGTTAAGGGGCTCATCCCAAACCAGCAGATGTGAGGGTTGACATAAACTTTTTGCAATTAAAACTTTTTTCTTTTGTCCGCTGCTGAAATTCTGTATTTTTTTGTCAAATTGCTCTCTTGTAAAATCTAATTTGCGTAAAATTGCTTTGAATAAACTTTCCTCAATTTTGTTTGCTGCTACATAGTCGGATAAAGTTCCGCATAATGCATCGGTATTTTGTGATACATAAGAAATCGTCATATTACTGCCTTTATAAAATTCTCCTGAGTATGGAATATTGTATCCGCAAATAAGTTTTAATATGCTGGATTTTCCGCATCCATTGTTTCCGCTTAAAGCAATGCGATCACCTTGTTCGATGGTAAATGTGATATCTTTACGAATGATATTGTTCTCATAACAAATAGAAACATTCCGAAGAGATGCCAAACGGTGGGAATGGTAAGCTGGTTGAGATAATTTTAAATGCTCTGTTTGATCGATATTTTTTAACAGCTTTGATTTTTCTTCGATGGCCTCCAGACGACGGCTTTGTATCGATTTGGAACGCTGCATCATTTTAGCGGCTTTATGACCGATATATCCTCTATCAGGACGTAAACCTGAATTTTTTGTACCATATTTAGTTTGCTCTGCTTGAAATGACCAAGCGCCGGTTTGTTTTGCTGCTTCGGATAACCGTGCAATTTCTTTCATCCATTTTTTATTCTCTGCGAGTTCATACCGATCTTGACGCTCTTTATTTACGAGCCAAGAAGAAAAATTTCCTTTTTGAATTTCGATGTTGATATTGTTAATGGATAGGATATGGTCTACACATCCATCCACAAATGCTCTGTCATGTGAAATTAGAATAAATCCACTTTTTTGATTGAGATATTTACAGATGATTTCTCTTCCATGCGCATCTAAATGATTGGTAGGCTCGTCAATAAGAAGAAAGCTGTTTTCCTTTAAAAATAGAATTGCCAGTAATACTTTGGTTTGTTCTCCGTCGGAAAGGGTCTGGAATGGGCGATAAAGAATAGAATCATCTGTTTCCAAAAGAGACAATTCCTTTATCAGCTGCCAATGAACATAATCAGGGTAAATTTGCGAGATGACTTCTATGGTCCATTGTGATTTATCTTTTACATTATAAGGAAAATATTCAAATGTTACATTGGACGTGATATGGCCGCTGTAGTCATATTTTCCCATAAGCAAGTGAAAAAATGTTGTTTTTCCTTTTCCGTTTCTTCCAATAAAACCTAATTTCCAATTGGTGTCTATACAAAAGCTAACATGTTTGAATATGGCGTCATAACTTCCGTTGTAAGAAAAAGTAAGATTGGATATATTGATTTGCGACATGGAAAATCCCCCTTTAGAACAAAATAAAAGCTGCAAGAAAGTTCTTTCTTGCAGCTCAAACGTATCATTTTAAAATCCAATAGAGGATATATTGTTATGATTTTGAGTTGAAAACAGAGAATACTTTCTTGCAAAGGCACAATAAATAAAGTGTAGTTTATTTCATACACCGCTATATTTATTGTGCCTGTTTTCTTTAGCAAGAAAGTTGAATCACGCTTTCATCTCCAATCCGATATATTAGCCATATCATAGCATAACAGCTCTAAGACGTCAAATGCTAACAATGCTCTTTCCAATACCACCATTTTAACTTTTGGAGTTCCGGATTGGGCGTTGTTGCAAAGTATACAGCCAAACGATATACATATAATACACAGCGGTCCAGCTGACCTCCATGTAAGATACAATCTTGTTGATACATTTCTTCCGGATTTGCTTGTTTTAAATCTTCCACCCAATGATAACCCAAGCGAATCATATGTTGTTTCATGTTTGGACCTACCCCGGGAATGGCGCATAAATCCGTTTTTGGTGTAAGTTGCTGATACATGGTTATGTTCTCTTCTACATGGTCGCAAGTCATTAGCTCTGACATAATGCAAAAATCGGTTGCTCCTGCATTTATGATTTCTTGCACCGTATCTTTATGTATGCCTCCAATGGGATAAACGGGAATATGCGATGCATTTTGTACCTTTTGATAAAAAGAGATACCACGGGGTTTTAAATCCGCTTTACAGTCCGTTTGGAAGATATGACCTGCGATAAGATAGGTTGCTCCAAGATTCTGCGCCAAGGCAACTTCTTTCACAGCATGAACAGAAGTGCCTATCATAGTAAACGCATTCAGATGTTTACTTTCTTGTTTCAGAATAGACAGGGGAAGATGAATTGCTGTTACACCAAGGTCAAGGGCAGATTGTATGTACGTGTGAAGTACCAATTGTATTCCGTATGTTTTGCATATGGCAAGGCATTGTGCGGCCAATTGCGTATATTCTTTTCTATCCAAATCTTTTTCCCGCAAAAGGATAAATTTTGGTCCTGCTTTGCAGATAGACTCGATACGCTTTAAAAAGTTATCTTTACATAAGGTTCTGTTCGTAACACATATCACCATACTTATATCCTCACAAACGTATGTAGTCTGTAAATACTTCCTGCAATCCGCGTGTTTTTAGCATTTTACGGATTTCATCCACACTGCGGGGGTCAGAAATTTCAAATTGCGCGTCGCCTTTTTCTTCCAGTTGATGGCCGCCCACACTGGTTTTCACACCTGCGGAAATTTTTGTTGCGCAGAGTCCCACTACATTATCACGGAATCCTGCACGCTCACGGGTAGAAATATTAATGCCTGCAAATGGAAGCAATATACGGTATGCCAGCATAATTTGAAGCAACTGTGTTTCGTGAACATCGTTGGGATTATTTTCGCTGTTATTAATGTAAGGGCGCAGTCTGGGAACAGAAAAACTGATTTCTGCATGAGGATATTTCTGCTGTAAAAACTTTGCATGCAGTCCCGTTGCAAGTGCATCATTCCTAAAGTTGTGCAGTCCTAACAATGCACCTATTCCTACGCCGCGCATTCCTCCCATAAGAGCGCGCTCTTGTGCGTTGAATCGATATGAAAAATCTCTCTTGGGACCTTTTAAATGCACTTCTTTGTAAAAAATAGGATCATATGTTTCTTGATAAACGCTGACAAAGTCGGCGCCTTTCTCATGTAGAAAAGCGTACTCATCAGAATTCAGAGGATAGATTTCCAGCCCTATGGTAGTAAAATATTCTTTTGCCAATTCTACTGCCTGTCCAATGTAATCAAGATTGGATTGATGGCGTGATTCGCCTGTTAAAATTAAAATTTCTTCCAGACCTGTTTCGGCAATCGCCTGAAATTCTGATTCAATTTCCTCCATAGAAAGTTTGCCGCGATGAATTTTGTTTTTGCAGTTAAATCCACAGTAAACACATTCGTTGACGCAATAATTGGCAATATACAGCGGAGTATACAAGCCTACGTTATTGCCAAATTGTGCACAAGTCAACCGTTTTGCTTTTTGTGCCATTTGTTCTAACAATGGTTGCGCTGCGGGCGAGAGTAAAGCTGCAAAATCTAAAGCAGACAATTGTTCTTTTTGTAATGCGTTTTGAACATCTGCGGAGGTAAATGTGGAAAAATCAAATTGATGATAGTAGGAAAGCGTCCGTTCCATGATATCACTGTCGATACGTTCCATATGTTCCAACTCTTTTTTTGAGATTCCATCTATCATAGCAGAAGTATCCATACATCATTCCCTGCCTTTCTGTGTTCCGTTAATCTTCTAAAAATCCGGTCAAAGGGGAGGAGGCTTCTCCTGCAAAGTCCAGTACGCGTCCAAGCCCTGCAAGGTAAGCCAGTCGTCCCGCTTCAATAGCCAGTTTAAATGCTTTTGCCATCGCGCCCACATCGTTTGCGGTTGCAACTGCAGTATTCGCCATCACTGCGTCAACACCCAACTCCATGGCCTCACATGCCTGTGACGGTGCGCCGATTCCCGCATCTACAATGACGGGAAGGTTTATTTCGTTTACAATCATTTTGATAAATTCCCGTGATACCAACCCTTTATTACTGCCGATAGGCGCTGCAAGGGGCATGACTGCTGCTGCACCTGCATCCACCAGCGCTCTGGCCGTGATTAAATCAGGGCACATATAAGGCATAACGATGAACCCTTCTTTTGCCAAAATTTCAGTGGCTTTTACGGTTTCATGGTTGTCCGGCATTAAGTATTTGCTGTCGTGGATGACTTCTATTTTTATAAAATCGCCACAGCCCAGTTCGCGGGAAAGTCGGGCAATGCGTACGGCTTCTTCTGCATTGCGGGCGCCTGATGTATTGGGCAAAAGAGTAATACCTTTTGGGAGATAATCCAAAATATTTCCGTCCCCGCCGGTATTTGCGCGACGCAGAGCAAGTGTGATGATTTCTGCTCCGCTGTTTTCAATGACTCCCGGCATTTTTTCAAGAGAATATTTTCCTGACCCTAAGATAAAGCGGGAATGAAATTCATGACCGCCGATGATTAATGTATCTTTCATTTTGTTAAACCTCTTCTATTCCTAAAATTAAGCGAAGGACCATATTAGCCTGATGAGCAGCACATACCGTCACACGCGGTGCCATCAAGCCGTTGCCTACTTCAGCGGCGGTGCTGCCGTCTCCGCACATGTATAAATGTTTCATTTTTCTGACTGTTTGAATGGTATTGGAAGAACCGTATCCTGCCATACCGGAACCGCATACCAATTTTGTTTGGGGACTTTGTTCCAGCAGCGTATTCACTAAATTTGCTTTGGAAATCGGGTTATCAAATGCTTCGCAAACAATTGGATACTCCTCAAAAAGTGAATGTGCGTTTTCTTCCGTCACGCGGATTTGCTTTGTTTTAACTTTGATAAAAGGATTGATTTGCTCAATTTGTTGTTTTAGCGCTTCTGTTTTAGGCAGTCCCAAATGGGAGATATAGTAGCTTTGACGGTTGAGGTTGCTGGGTTCCACAACATCAAAATCCACTAAAAACAGAGTGCCTACACCTGTGCGGGCAAGTAAAATTGCAATGTTGGAACCAAGTCCGCCCAGACCTGCAATTGCCACCTTTGCCTCTTTTACCTTGTTATGGACATTTGGAGTATGCCGTGCACACATCATGCTTTCCAATTCATCTTGGGAAGGCATTTTCCCTTTTTGAATCAGAGTCACCAAATCTCCCTCTTTGATATCGAGATTTTCTGATACTTGAAATCCGTTTAATATGGTAATGTCTGATGGAATTTGCAATTCTGCTTTTAAGTCCAATAGTGTGGAAGCGTTGGTGATATATGATTTTCCGTTTACAATCAGTTTCATATCAGCCACCGCCTACAAAGCTTACGACTTCCAGTGTATCGTCATTGGTGACGGTTACTTGATGATATGTTGCTTTCGGAATAATAGCGCCGTTCATTTCTACTGCAATCCGTTGTGTTTGAAATCCGTATTCATTCAGTAAGTCCAGTAAGATAACTGGTTGTTCCAAATGATAGATTGTCCCGTTTAATTTCATAAAAGAACCTCCTGTTCTATCGCAAGAAAAAGGGAAACAAAAAACCGAACCCTTGTAAAGAGTTCGGTTTTTGAAGTTCCAGTATATACTGTAAAAATTGAACTGGAAATACATAAAAAGAAACTCCCTACGCCGGTATGAACCGCACAGGTTCCATGAGTAAGAGGACACCACCTCACTCTCAGCCAATTTCATTGACTCCCCAGTTCTTATATTAAATTTTTATATCATATTTTTATTATAAAACTGCAGAAATAGATTGTCAAGTGGAAGGTTAAGACAATCTGCTCTTAAAATCTTCGTAACCAAACTGTTTGATGATTTGCAGTCCGTTTTCCTGAGAGTATAAAGCGATGGACGGCAGATTCATTCCATTAAATGTATTGTTTTTTACCATGGTATAGTGAGCCATATCGCAGAAGATTAATTTGTCACCTTCTTTTAAAGGCACATCAAAGGAATAATCTCCTATGATATCACCGGCAAGACAGGTAGGACCACCCAAACGATACGTATATGCTTTTTCATTGGGTACCCCTGCTCCAATGATATGAGGACGATAAGGCATCTCCAAAACATCAGGCATATGGCAGGCAGCGGAAGTGTCTAAAATAGCCAGATGCATTCCGTTTTCAATGGTATCCAAAACAGTAGATACCAAATATCCTGTATTCAATGCAACAGCTTCTCCGGGTTCTAAATATACTTGTACCCCGTAGGTATCTTGTGCAAACTGAATGCAGCGAATTAGGGTTTCTATGTCGTAATCAGAACGGGTAATATGGTGGCCGCCTCCAAAGTTGAGCCACTTCATTTGTTTGATGTAGGAACCAAAGGTATCATCCACAACTTTTAAGGTACGCTCCAGAGTATCGGAATTTTGTTCGCACATAGTGTGAAAATGAAGCCCGTCAATGCCGTCTAATTGGTCAGGCTGAAATTGTTCTGGTGTAATACCGAGACGGGAACCCGTAAAGCAGGGATTGTAAATATCTGTGTCGATTTCAGAATATTTTGGGTTTAAACGCAAACCGCATTCGATTTGTTTTCCGCTGCTTCTCACTTTATCTTTGAATTTGTTCCATTGATGAAATGAATTAAATACGATATGGTCGGAATAACGAATCACATCGTCCATTTCATGGTCTGCAAAAGCTGGGGCATATGTGTGAACTTCTTTTCCCATTTCTTCATATCCCAAACGGGCTTCCATAACACCGCTGGAGGTAACGCCGTCCAGATATTTGGCAATCAGCGGATAAACGGAAAACATAGAGAATGCTTTTTGTGCCAATAGAATTTTACATCCTGTTCGTTCTTTCACAGACGCGAGCAGTTCCAAATTTTTGATTAATAGCCGCTGGTCCACCAAATAGGAGGGAGTGGGCAGTGTTGAAATATCAATATCCATAGTTTCTATTTCCTTATCCGTTTTATTTCAAAAGTGAAAAGGCTGCAGCATATACGTACGATACGAAATTCTGCAGTCTTTTTATATTCATGTATTGTACTTGACAGTCTCATTGTTTATCAACTTTAGTATATCAATTCTGCAATATTCTCATAGCAGTATCAAAATGGATTTAGGATACTGCACGACTCACTGTATTCGCAAATCAGATGTTTACAGACCACGTGATAAACAACATGTCAAATGATTAGTCAATTAAGGTGGGGTTAAAATCTTCTACCCAAGGCAATCCGAATTTGTTTAATGCTTCCATAAATGGGTCCGGATCAAACTCTTCCACATTATAAACACCTGGTTTATTCCATTTGCCTGTAAGCACCATCATAGCGCCAATCATAGCAGGAACACCTGTTGTATAAGAAATTGCCTGTGAACCAACTTCTGCATAACATGCTTGATGATCGCAAACATTATATACATAGTATTTTTTCTCTTGTCCGTCTTTTACACCGGTAAAAATACAGCCGATATTGGTTTTGCCTTTTGTTCTTGAACCAAGAGATGCAGGGTCAGGTAACACTGCTTTTAAAAATTGCAGAGGCACAATTTGTTTGCCTTCAAATTCAATGGGTTCAATGGAGGTCATGCCAACGTTTTCAAGTACCTTTAAATGTGTCAGGTAGCTTTCAGAGAATGTCATCCAAAAACGAATTCTCTTAATACCTTTGATATTCAGTGCCAAAGATTCCATTTCCTCATGATGAAGCAGATAAATGTCTTTCGGTCCAATTTGTGGAAGATCATAGACACGTTTGATTGACATTGGCTCTGTTTCAATGAACTTACCGTTTTCAAAATAGCTGCCGTTTGCAGTAACTTCACGAATATTGATTTCAGGATTAAAGTTTGTTGCAAAAGGATAACCATGATCTCCCGCGTTGGCATCTACAATATCAATGGTATGAATTTCATCAAAATAATGTTTTTGTGCATATGCGGAGAAGACGCCTGTAACACCCGGGTCAAATCCGCTTCCTAAAATAGCGGTAATACCGGCATCTTCAAACTTTTTCTTATAAGCCCACTGCCATTTATACTCAAATTTTGCAGTATCGGGCGGCTCATAGTTAGCGGTATCCAGATAGTGGACTTTTGTTGCAAGGCAAGCATCCATAATGGTTAAGTCTTGATATGGCAATGCAACATTGATTACAATATCCGGTTTGAATGTTTCAATTAATGCAATAATTTCCTCTGTATTGTCTGCGTCAAGCTGTGCCGTGGTTACTTTTGTTTTACCGCCATCTAATTTTTTCTTTAAAGCGTCACATTTAGATAATGTACGGCTGGCAATGCAAAGTTCCTGGAATACTTCCGGATTTTGGCAACATTTATGTGCTACTACGCCGGCAACACCGCCGGCACCAATCATCAAAGCTTTTCCCATAATTCAGCGCTCCTTATAAGTCATTTTATCGTTCCATATCATGGCAACTATTATATAAAAAACAATGGTAATTATCAAGGTAATAGGCAGATTTTTAAGGTTTTTTTAAATATTACCGTAAAAATATCATTTTTTTGTTTATGTTTTATTTTATGAAATGATTTTTTTCATATTTGTGGGTATTTTTGGATATTTCAAATGAAACATAGCGTGTACAATTTAGAAGAAAATATAAAAATAATAAAATCCAAAAATAAAATCCTGTTTTGGCATATTCCGTATTAAGAACGGGCAACATACTTTTTAGGAGGTGCTAAAATGGATTTACATGATAAAAAACAACCATATGATGAGCATGATGATTTAGAGGAAGAGCTTCTGGAAGAGGATACTGATGATATACTGGATGACGAGGAATATCAAGAAGATGATGAAGAGGTAGAGGAAGAAAGCGCTGTAAAAGGCAATGGTGCTTCTCAGCCTAAAAAACAAAAAAATTTAGGTGTTTATTTGGCTATGGCGCTGTGTTTGGTAGCACTTGGCGTGGGAGCTTGGGCAACATACGATACAGTAGTGAAAATTTCTGATGTAACCCAGGATACCGCTTCTTCGTCTGCACCGCAAAGTTCTACAGCGGAAGTAAACCAAACCGTTAGCGGTGTTCCGAAAGATAATGTAATGGAAGATGATTTGCCGATTGCGGAAAGTGAACTTGTTTCCGAATCTGTATCCAGTGAAGAAATTGTTTCCAGCGAGGTTGTATCCGAACAGCCGGTGGAAAATCAAGCTCCAGAATATTATAATTATCCCGTGGCCGGACAAGAAATATTAAATGGATTCAGTAACGGAGACCCCGTATACAATATGACAATGGACGATTGGAGAACACATGACGGCCTTGATATTGGTGCGGAAAAAGGACAAAATGTAATGAGTATTGGTGCAGGAACCGTAGTAGACTCATATGAGGATATTATGTGGGGCAATGTGCTTGTGATACAGCATGGAGACATTGAGGTACGTTATTGCGGTCTGACAGATAAAAGTCTTCTTGCCGCCGGAGATACTGTTGAAGACGGACAGATTTTAGGAACCGTTGGTACCATACCGATTGAAGAGAAATTAGGAGCCCATTTGCACATTCAAATGAAAAAAGAAGGCGTTTGGATTGATCCTACAAGAATTTTAAAAGAAGCTGCATAGCTCATCGTTGCGAATAAAAAGAAAAAGTCAGGCGTTTGTTGGCTTTTTCTTATACATAATTATTTAAAATAGCACTATATTCTGTTTTACAAACCAAAAATGAAGTGGGTAACAGTCGAAAAATTAGTGTTCAGAGATTTATTATGTTTTAATAAACTATGTAGGCTGCTTTATATCATTTAAGACAATGATATAACAGTTGATGTTATAGGGCAGTGATTAGTTGGATTATTCCAGATACATGTAATTGATAGGACAGATATAAAATAGAAACAGCTGGCACCAAATATATCCGGTGACAGCTGTTTTTGATATACGTACTCTAGGATTCTTCACAATCTGTATGTTTTTTATATTTTAGTTTTGTTGCCATACCGCCACGGATATGACGTTGTGCTTTATTAATTTCTAATATCTGTTTTACTTCTTTATATAACTGGGGATCTATGTATTTTAAACGTTCTGCTACGTCTTTATGAACGGTACTTTTACTAACACCAAATTTTTTAGCCGTGCTTCGGACGGTGGAGTGTGTTGTGGAAATGTATTGACCCAGTATTACACTGCGGTCCTCCACGTCATGGCTTATGCTATGGTTCGCAATCTTCCCCCTATTCACTTTCAAAACTTTTACACCCCTTTTTAAGCTACTAATTATTTGTATGCACAAATTTTAGGGGTTATACACCTTTTTATTCCATGTCCCACATTTTAAATATAGGATGTTCCAATTGTTAGTATAGGGTTCATCATATTTATCATCTTATCTACCAAATATAGTTGCTATGAATAAAAATATCTTTTTACTTATACAACTGATAATCTTTTATCATTAAAACAGACGGATTGACTGAATCAATCCGTCTGTTTTAATGGAGCTTATTTCGCTCTGGCCTTTTGTTATGTCGAAATCTTGTTGTCAAATTTTTCAATTTCATATGTACTATTTGGTAGCAGGTGTCGGCGGATATTAACAAAAGTAATGGAGCAAACTGTAATATATATCTGGATTTCGTTTCCGATATTAAGAGGAATAAAAATAGTCCGAACAGCGCTATTTTAAATAATAAAACAGCATTTATTTTCCATTTACAATGCCTATTGCCAATGAAACCATGAGCAAAGTTAAAACTGCTAAATGAAAGCCCTGAGAATAACAGAAATAACGATAATAAGCGCCATCTTTTAAAATAAGTTCCTATAGTTTTGAATTTGTTGTTTTATTATGGTTCCTTCTCTAAAAACAAAATAGGTACCATCTCCCCAAGTATTATGAACAGCTTTATTTGTCATATGTTTTATGGTGCCGACAAAACCATAATCTGGAAAACGTTGCTTTATTACTTCTATGTTTGCGGCTTTCTTTTCATCTATATTTGGAAAAGACTCTGTATACTTTCATCATCCGCCATCTCCTGTTAGCACCATCATAAGTCAATGCGTATAAGGCATTTGATATGAGTAAGCTTCTTCTTCAGACACAATGTTTAATTGTTTTACCGCAGCATTATAAGAAAAAAATACAACAATAAAGCTTGCTATTGTAACGCCAGTATAAATGAGGGCAGTTCGTATTTTTTGATTGAGAAATAAATGAATTACAATAGCAACCAATATAATGGCAATGGTTGCTTTCAGTTTAAATCCAAGAGCTAAAATAATGCCGGCACCTATCAATAATAAATATTCAGAAATTTCTTTTTTAGTGTTAACAGCACATAAATATAAATAAATTGAAATAGTAACAAATGGAAGAGAGAAGCTATCTGTATAATAGTAAGTTGTTTATGTATAGAAGGGGGCAAAAAATAGGCAAATAATACCGGTGAGTAATCCCACATGAGCTCCCCACAATTTTACTGCAATTAAATATAGAAAAATAATTGATATAAAAATGACAGCAACATTTAATAATTCTATATAGATAATGTCAGTATTTCCTATTATAAAAAATATCATTTTGTAGAATATTTTATAAATTAAAAAAAGAAAAATATTATTTGGATATATTGCAAAGTAATTATAAGAAAGATATTTTCCTGTGGATGGGGCGATTGCTTCTTGATACATACTGCCTGCATCCCAATCAGGAAAAGATTTTAATGAAAATGCAAAGTATACTATTAAAGTTAATATAATTACTGAGATTCCTGCAAAAACACTATGAATTACCTGTGGATTCCATCTGATTACAACTGTTTTACAGAAATAGGCGATACCAATACCGCTTATGAGAATGACGATTCCTGCTAAGATGGATATCCAAGGTTTATTTCCGCTATTGGTAAATATAATACTGGCATAAATCCATAAAAAACAGGAAAAAATAATCCTTGAAAAATCCGATTTAAGATATGTTTGTCCATTTTCAAGATCTCCTTGTAAAGTAAAAATGGGGCAGTTGCAATACATTTCCCTTGCCATTCTCTGTATCTTTTTGTAATGTAGATTATATTTATGTGATTTGGTGCGTATCGTAAGTTATAATAAAAAGGTGGTACAAATGTATACCATTTGTACCACTTTTTTTACAATATTACTTTAGTTTTTAGCTTGAGATTGTTTCTCTAATTTATTTTTAGAAAATGGATATTTCTTTGACGAAATAAATTTGTCTTTTAAGCGTTTAAAGTTTATATTCACCAATTCGTTGTACGTATCTACGGCGATTAGAAGCAATAAAGGAGTAAATCCGTAAACATAACGAGACCTTGTTTCCCAGATTAATAAGAACAAAAATAAACCATATACTGCAAGCTTGAATAGAAGCGTTCCATTAACTATACCTTTTTTTATACCTATCAAAAGAGAAACCATAAGCAAAGTTAAAACCGCTAGATGAAATCCTTGGCAGTAATAATAAAAAATATTATAATGTTTTCCGTTTTCTAGAACAAAATCCCACAATTTTGAATCTGTTTCCGGGTGTGTTTGTCCCTCTTTAAAAATAAAATAGGTACCGTCTCCCCAAGTGTTATGAACAGCTTTATTCGTTAAATGATTTATAAGACCGGTAAAGCCATAGTCAGAAATCCTTTTTTTTATTTCACTGACTGTTGCAGCCTTTTTTTCGTCTATATTTGGAAATGATTGTGTATATAACGCATCATTGTCATTATATCCTCCGTCACCATTTAGTCCCATCATAATCCAGTGAGAGTAAGGTATTTGTCGGGTATAGGTTTCTTCTTCAGATACAACATTTAATTGGTTTACCATAACATTATAGGAGAAAAATATAATAATACAGCTTGCTGCCATAACACTGGAATATTTCAAAGCTGTTAATACTTTTTGGCTGAGAAACAAATGGATAATGATAGCAATCAGTACAATAGCGATGGTTGCTTTTAGTTTAAAGCCCAGCGTTAAAAGAATACCGGCAGTTATGAACAAAATATATTTAGGAATTATTTTCTTGCTGTTTACAGCACACAAATATAAATAAATTGGTATTATGATAAAAGGAAGGGAAAACGTGTCTGTATAATAATAAGCAACATATACATAAAATGGAGCAAAAAACAAACATACAATTCCTGTAAAAAGCCCTATGTGAGGTCCCCATAGCTTTACAGCTGTCAAATACATAAATATAATAGCTATAAAAGTTACAACTGCATTTAATAACACGACATAAATAATGTCTGTGCTTCCTGTTATTGCAAAAATTACTTTATAAAATACTTTTAAAATTAAGAATAGAAATATATTATTTGGGTAGATAGCAAAGTAATTATCCGGAAGTTGTTCTCCTGTTATTGGAGCAACAGCAGCTTTATATACGTTGCCTGCATCCCAAGCATAAACAGCTCTCAACGAAAATGAAAAATAAATTAACAAGGCAAATATTATAACTGCAATACCTGCAAAGATACCATGTATTACCTTTGGTTTCCATTTCGAAACTACTTTTTTGCAAAAATAGGCAATGCCAATGCCGCCCACTAACATTGCAATTCCCAATATAATAGACAGCCAAGGTTTGTTACCGCTATTGGTAAACATAACGCTAAAATAAATCCATACAAAGGATGCAAAAAATAAGCCCTGAAAAATCCTGCTCAAGGTAGGTTTAACCATTTTTTGGAATCTCCTCGTTTAAAATAACTTTTGAAATAATATAACGGGGACGTTTTTTTGTTTCATTATATATCTTTCCGATATATTCACCGATAACCCCGAGACAAAGCATCTGGATACCGCCAATCATCCAGATAGAGGCCACGATAGAAGTCCATCCGCTGACGGTAACACCGGTATATTTTAAACAAATAAACACAATGAGTACAATAAGACTGATAAGAAATATAAGAGCACCTAAACATGTGATAATCCTAATCGGTTTAATGCTAAAAGATGTAATTCCATCAAATGCAAATGCCAACATTTTTTTGAGAGGATATTTTGATTCACCTGCGAAACGCTCATTTCTTTCATATTCAACAGTAGTAGATTTAAATCCAATCAGTGGAACAATTCCGCGTAAGAATAAATTTACTTCTTCAAATTGTGATAAAGCATCTAAAGCTTGCTTGCTCATCAATCTATAATCGGCATGGTTAAACACAATGTCCACACCAAGAAGCTTCATAAATTTATAGAAGCCTTCTGCGGTAAACTTTTTAAAAAAGGTATCTTTTGTTCTTGAACAGCGAACGCCATATACAATCTCGTATCCTTGTTGATATTGCTCTACCATTTTTGGAATGGCATTGATATCATCTTGAAGATCCGCATCAAGGGAAATAACTATATCAGCATAATCTTTTGCTGTCATAAGCCCTGCAAGTAAAGCGTTTTGGTGCCCCTTATTTCTTGATAAACATACACCACAGAATATAGGATTTTGTTTATGAAGTTGTTCGATTATCTCCCATGTTTTATCTTTTGAGCCATCATTTACAAAGAGTATTTTGCTTGTTTGAGAAATCATTTCTTTTTCAATCATAGACTTTGTAATATTCAAAAGTTGAGAAGCTGTTTCATGTAGCACGGCTTCCTCATTATAACAAGGAATCACTAAATACAATATATTATTCATATACAAACCTTCTGCTAAATTAATATTATTTCTATTTAATCACACTTGGAGTTAAATTTCAATCTTATAACAAAAATCAAGACGAATTACATAAAATTTTGAATGGAAAATTCTTTTTTTCTACATATTGTGCAGACTAGTTCGTTGCAATCGATTTATAAAAATGTTATAATGTCCGAAGTATAAGGGAAGGTTTGTACATTTACGAAAGGTGTTAAGAAGAAATTGAGTAAATATGATTATTTAATTGTAGGCAGTGGTCTGTTTGGTGCAGTTTTTGCTCAACAGATGACTGAAAACGGAAAATCTTGTTTGATAATTGAAAAAAGAAACCATTTGGGTGGAAACATTTACTGTAAAGAAGTAGAAGGAATTACAGTACATGAATATGGAGCTCATATTTTCCATACAAGTGATAAAAAGGTTTGGAATTATGTAAATCGATTTATTGAATTTAATAATTATATTAATTCGCCTATCGCAAATTATTATGGTGAGATTTATAATTTGCCATTTAATATGAATACATTTTCTAAAATGTGGGGTATTAAAACACCTGCAGAGGCAAAAGCTAAAATAGATGAACAAAGATCCCAAATTATAGGAGAGCCTAAGAATTTGGAAGAACAGGCAATCAGTTTAGTTGGACAAGATATATATCAAAAATTGATTAAAGGTTATACAGAAAAGCAGTGGGGCAGAGACTGTAAAGAATTACCGGCCTTTATCATTAAACGTTTGCCTGTTAGGTATACGTATGATAACAATTATTTTAATGACCGTTATCAAGGTATTCCCGTAGGAGGATACAATGTTTTAATTGAACGACTGTTAGAGTCATGCGATGTTCGTTTAAACGTAGATTTCTTACAAGATAAAGAGAACCTTTCATCATTGGCCAATAAAATTGTTTATACAGGAACTATAGATTCTTATTATGGCTATCAATATGGTGCATTGGAGTACAGAAGTGTACGATTTGAAAGTGAAATATTAGATGAGCAAAATCATCAAGGCGTAGCGGTGGTAAATTATACAGATAGAGAAACGCCGTATACACGTGTAATTGAGCATAAGCATTTTGAATTTGGAACACAGCCTAAAACAGTTGTTACAAAAGAATATTCTGCTGACTGGAAATTGGGAGATGAACCGTATTATCCGGTAAATGACGAAAAAAATCAAAAAGTCTATGCCCAATACGAGACCTTATCTAAGAACGAACCAAATGTTATTTTTGGGGGTAGATTGGCAGAATATAAATATTATGATATGGATAAAGTAATTGCATCTGCATTAGATGCGGCACAAAGAGAACTATCCGGTAAATAAGGACGCTTACAGAGGAGTAAAGTTATATGTCTGATGTGAAGATCAGTGTTATTATGCCTGTATATAAAGTTGAAAAATATATTAGAAAAGCAATTGAAAGCATTCAAAATCAAACATTAACTGAGTTTGAATTTTTAATTGTGGATGATGGAACCCCCGATAATAGCGGCAAAATTAGTGATGAATATGCCATGAAGGATTCCAGAATCCATGTCATTCATAAAGAAAATGGCGGTGCTCCAAGTGCAAGAAATACAGCTATGGATATTGCTAAAGGCAAATATTATTATTTCATGGATTCTGATGACTGGGCTGAGCCCACTATGCTGCAAGATATGTACGATTTGGCAGAACAACATCAGTTAGAATTGGTTGTATCCGGTTATTATATTGATACTTATTATGATGATCATAATTATATTACGACAGAATTATCTCAACCTGATCAAGTTTTTCTGTCCCAGCAAGAGTTTCGTGAACAGGCTTACCGTTTATTTGACATGAACTTACTTTATACACCTTGGAATAAATTGTATTCTGCAAAATATATTAACGACCATAATTTAAGATTTTCCAATACGTTTTGGGATGATTTTCCATTTAATTTAAGCGTTGTTAGAGATGTTGAACGTGTCGGTATTACTTCTAAAAAATATTATCATTTTATGCGTGCCAGAGCGGAAAGCGAAACTACAAAGTATCGTAGTGATATGTATCATAAGCGTGAAGAGGAACATCAGTGGATGTTAGACTTATATAAATACTGGCAGATTAAAGATTATAAAAGTATGGAAATGATTCACCGTCGTTATATAGAGCGTGTGGTAGGATGTATTGAAAATGTAACTACCCCGAACTGCACTTTGTCTACAGCTGAAAAAAAAGCAGAAATTCATAAAATATTGAATAACCCAAACGTTATAAGAGCATTGAGAATGGCTCAACCTCGTTCTTCATATATGAAATTGATGTTAAAGCCTATTAAATGGAAAAATGTAAATTTAGCTTATATGGAAGGCAAGTTTATTTCTTCTATTAAGGGTAAAAATGTCAAATTATTTGCATCTTTAAAAGCGAGACGATAGGAGTAAAGCATGAATAAACCTTTTATTAGTGTGGTAATGCCTGTATATGGTGTAGAGCCGTACTTGCATAGAGCAGCTGAAAGTATTTTAAAACAAACTTTTAGAGATCTTGAATTAATTTTGGTGGATGACTGCTCGCCTGACAGATGTGGAGAAATATGCGAAGAAATTGCGAAAGATGACAGTCGCGTTAAAGTATTGCATCTGAAAAAAAATGGCGGATTAAGTAACGCACGCAATCAAGGTATGACATTAGCAGCTGGAAAGTATATTTTATTTATGGATTCCGATGATTATTTAGACTTAGACGCTTTACAGTTGGCTGTAGATTCTATACACAAAAATCCTGCAAAGCTTGTGATTTGGGGCTTAATTGAAGAATATTATGACAACGCAAATCGATTATCTACAAGTGTAAAGGTAGACTATCCGGAACATTTATTTTCTTCAAAAGAAGAACTAAGACCACATATTATCCGTTTAGAGGAAAAAACCTTGCTGGGATATCAATGGAATAAGCTATATGATTTTGATTATTTGCGTGAAAAACAACTAAAGTATGAGCAAGTTGCTTTAATTGAGGATATTTTGTTTAGCATTTCTTTTGTCGAGGATATTGACTCATTAAATATTTTAAACATCACACCATATCATTACCAGAAAAAAGTTGATTATGGTTTAACATCAAAATTTGTTTCCGATTATTATGATTTACATATGTTGCGCATTAGCAAAATGCTGGAGTTATATAAAAAATGGGATTTGTGTACAGAGGAAGTAAAACGTATTTTAGCTAATATCTATGTACGTTATGTTACTTCTGCAATACAAAGAAATTGCGATAAGCGTTCAGGAATGACAGGCCGACAACAAAAGCAATTTATTGAACATTTGTACAATAGTTACTTGTATCAAGAGTTAATAAGTTTTGTATCTGCTGAAAGTACAATCGTTAAAACTTTAAGTGGATTTTTAAAAAATAAAAAAACCAATGCTTGCTATATAAGCGGTAAAGGAATTTTTATTATAAAAAACAAATTACCTATTTTATTTGCTAAAGTGAAGCAAAATAGATAAAGTTTAAGGAGTGTTTTATGGATATTGCAAAAAGAGGGATTCAGTATTTCTTTGATGGGACACCTTTTAAAATAATTTATTTAATTTTAACCTTACTTTCATTTAATAGTTTTACAGCGCATACTACCTATATGACCATGTTTGCTTATGTTGTAGCTGCATTAGGCGGTATTGTATTACTGTATCGCATCATATTTTTGAAAAGATTTATCAGAACTCCAAACTTACTTTTTTTAGGTCTATTTTTGGTTAGTTTTGTTGTGTCGGCTCTCATAAACTACAAATATGGAATTTTGGAGAATGTGCAAGGATTTATGTGGATGGCGCTCCAGTTCTGCGTTTTATATGCCTGTGATGATACAAAAGATCCTGCCTTTTATAAAAAAGAATTTCATATACTCTCTATTTTATTAATCGCTTATTTACTGATAGGTGTTTTTGTAAGTTACTATTTTTTAATTACCGGACAAGGCGGTGCTTTTGAACGTACAGAGGGTGTACTTTATGGCTTTTTGTGGGGACGCTTATGGGGGATGTTTACTGAACCTAATAATGCGGCTACAACGATGTGCGTAGGTATACTACTGTGTTTTTATTTCTTTAAAATTTGCCATAAAATATGGATTAAAATTGGTTGTTGGGTTTTAATTGCATTGTATTCTTCTTACATAATGCTTTCAGATTCAAGGACAGGACTTATGTGTTTAACAATTGAAAGTATTGTTATGGCATATTTATTGATCATCAATCCGAATAAAAGAAATTGGAAAAAGCTCTCTACGCAGGCAGTTGCTATAGGAATTGCAATTATAATGGGATTGGCTTGCTTTTTTGGAATTCAATTTGCCAAAAAGGGATATAATGCAATTCAAACTGCGGTGAGTACTTCACAAAGTCAAAATATTACTGAGGATCCAAACAATAGTGACGGAATAACTCATCACAGACCGGATTTAACAATCGGTCGCGAACAAGATTTGGAAAATGATATTAGTAACCGTAGATTTGCTCTTTGGGAAAGCGGCGTAGAACTGTTCAAAGCCTCGCCTATTTTTGGTGTTGGTTTTAGAAATATTGTTGATGCCGCAAAAGATAAAGTTCCTGACACCTATATTATAAATAATGATCAAACAGAGTTTGCATCGTTCCACAGTATGTTTGTTGATATTTTAGCATCCCAAGGAATTATTGGTGTTGTTATCATTGCACCATTCATAGTATTAACGTTAGTATGGCTTTTTGCGTTAATCGTCAAAAAGTTAAAAAAAGATTATTTATATGTCATTACGTTGTTTGCCACTATTATGAGCATAGGTGCCTCAGCATTTGTATCACCCGATGTTTTTTATGTAAACACTCAGAATGCGTTTATTTTCTGGACTTTTTTAGGTTATTCATTACATATAGCAAATAAAAAACGGCAAGAAAAAATGGCTTTGAAAGAAAAAGCAAAACAACTCCCGAATTCAGATATGCAAGAACAGGTAAAAGAAGAGGTAAATTAAGCTTGGATCATTAAGGAGGAATTATGAATACCCCGAGTATATCAGTGATTGTTCCAATTTATAATGTTGAATCCTATTTAGAGAAGTGTTTAGATTCCATTGTTACCCAGTCTTTGGACAATTTTGAGGTTGTTTTGGTAAATGATGGGTCAACAGATTCCAGTGGAGAAATTGCCCAAAAATATGCCGATGAGTATTCTTTTGTAACACTTATCACTCAGCAAAATCAAGGTTTGGGTGGTGCTAGAAATACCGGTATAGAACATGCGGCCGGAGATTTCTTTTTGTTTGTAGATAGCGATGACTATTTATTGAAGGATACTCTTTCCAGCATATACAAAAAAATAATAGAAGAAAATGCGGATATGCTTATTTTTGGTTTTACCAGTGTAGATATCAATGGAAATACATTGTCAGAAGAAAGTCAGATTTCTTTTAAAGGTAATAGCCTGAGAGTGTGTCCCGAAATATTATTGGGTGCTCCTGCAGCCTGGAATAAGTTAATACATAGAGATTTATTTTTAAAAACAGGTATACGTTTTCCTCCACGTGTGTGGTATGAGGATTTAAGAACCACAACGAAACTATATATTTATGCAAAAAAAATTGTGTATATTAATCAATCTTTTTATCAATATTTAAAGCGTCCGGGTTCCATTATGAATATTGATAAAGCAGATCGAATTTCTGAGATTATAGATGCCGTAGAAGATGTCTTTTCCTATTACAGAGAAAAGAATTTATTTGATGCTTATAAACAAGAAATGGAATTTATCGCATTAAATCATATATATTATTTGGGTTCCTTACATGTAGTTGCTCTGGACAGAAAACATCATTTATTGAAAACTTTTTATTCTTATATGCAAGACCATTTTCCAAACTATATGGAAAATAAATATTTAGACAGATTGGGCTCTAAAGGAATGGTAATTTTGAAAATGTTAAATAAAAATAACTATTTTGCTTTAAGCTCTCTGTTAAAGTTAAAAAGGTTAGGTAGTCAATAATTATTTTATACGAAAGGGGAAATAAAAATTGAAACCTGCTGTTTCCATTGTAGTTCCGGTATATAATGTGGAGGCATACTTGGAAAAATGTTTGGACTCATTGGTAAATCAAAATTTTGATAATTATGAAGTGATTATTGTAAATGATGGTTCTACCGATAAAAGTAAGGAAATTGCCCAAAGATATGAAAATAAATATAGTAATGTAGTATTAATAGATCAAAAAAATAAGGGTTTGGGCGGTGCCAGAAATACTGGTATAGAGGCTGTAAAGGGCGAGTATATTCTTTTTGTGGATAGTGACGATTATATCCATCCGGATACTCTTAAACTGGCTTATGATGAAGCAAATAAGAAGCAAGCAGATATTGTTGTATTTGGATTTACAATTATTTCTGAATCAGGAGAAATTATTAAAATTGAACGAGGTTTTGAAAGCACAAACAGTTCACTGAATGAAAATCGTGAGTTATTAATGTGCTCTCCTATAGCTTGTAATAAGCTAATAAAAAAAGAAATACTTATTGATAGTGGCGTTCGATTTCCTGATAGGGCATGGTACGAAGATTTAAGGACAATACCTAAGTTGTATCTACATGCTCAAACTTTTGGTTTTGTTGATAAACCACTATATTTTTATTTAAAAAGAAAGGGTTCTATTACCAACGCATTAAAAACGGATAGATTAATTGAAATTGTAGATGCGGTAGAGGATTTATTAAATTATTATAAAGAACAGGGTGCATATGAAAAGTATAAAGATGAGCTGGAGTTTATCGCTGTTTATCATGCTTTTTATTTAGGTTCTGTACGTGTTGCTCGAATTAATCATAAGCATCCATTACTGTTGCAATTAAGACAGTATATTAGTACAAAAGTTCCTAACTATATGCATCAGAAATATTTATATCGTTTAGGAAAATCAAGACAAATTGTTTTAAAACTTTTGGATAAGCAACATTATGCAACTATTTCATTATTACTAAAAGTAAAAGGTATGTAAAAAGTTTAGCTCTACCCATAGAGCTAAACTTTTTATATTTTTACAGGGGAAAAGTATCTATTAAGGGCGAATATGTGAATGACGAAGTGCTATCATATGTAATAAGGACACTAACGAACAGAAAAAAGAGAGATAATGATATGGATATGACACTCTATCTATGTTCAAGAAGACTGTGAACGTGAAAAGATAATTCTATAAAAGCATATTGTTTTGCAATTTTTCTCTAAGATAAATTTTTTCAGTGCACATATTAAATTATTTGTTATATTGTAATATGATTACTCATCCAGGTTTCTTTTTTCTAACCAAATCTCCGTAGATGCTCTATATTTAGAAATAGAATATAATTTGAACTATTTTTGGGATTCGTATCTAAAAATAATCCGAAAAGTTTTATACATAATGAATAGATATTCTATCATATATATAAACGTTAGTATTATTTACCGAGATAAATGCCTATTTTATTTAAGTTTCTTTATTTAAATATTATAATATCATATTTACTAAATTTGACAGAGTTCGACAAATCTTATATAATGTTAGAGGAAAATATATGAAAAGAGGTATGAGTATGATGAAAAGTTCAGTGAAAAAGATTGGCGCTCTTGTAGCAGCCGCTGTAATGGTATGTGCTATATTTGTTGGTTGTGGCAGCAGTTCTAAATATGATACTTCCACTCCTGATGGTGCACTTATGACACAATTGGATGCGTTGAAGACAGGTGATTTCAGCCAACTGGAAGGTTACAACAAAGAAGATCTTGAAGCAACCGGTGTGACAGAAGCTCAATTAAAAGATTTGATGAATAGTTTCTTTGGTAAAAGTACATATACAGTTCAAAATGTTGAAACTGTTAGTGATACAGAAGCAAAGGTAACTGTTTCCGGTAAAGCAGTGGATATGGCTAAATTTATTCCTGTAGTTTCTACAGAATTTTTAGCGAAAGCAACCGAATTTGCAACAAAGAATGACACAAGCAATATGACTCAAGAAGAAGCAGCAAAACAAATGATAACTCTTTTAATTGATGCCGCTAAATCTAAAAAATCTTCTGTTGAGTTAAAAGATGTTACTGTTACTTTGACTATGGAAAAGAAAGACGGTAAATGGGATGTAAGTTCAGACAATGAAAATATGAACAGTTTAACAGAATTGTTAGCTGGAAGCACAACAGATGAACTTGCTGAATCTATGCAAGGACTATTTGGCGGAAGTCTTGCTTAATGTATAACAGAATATATTAAAAAAGTCCCCTTCGTTTCTGAAGGGGACTTTTTTAATATACAATTGCTCCGTACTTTGCGGCGATAGTACCAAGAGATTCAGGTTCAATACAGCACTCAGAATCGATCAGCAGCCGACCTTGAAAGTATCGGAGGGCAGCATCTAAAACAGGCAACGATTCGGCTCTTACGGCGATAGGAAGTCGTGACATATGTCCGTGTTCAGCCAATAGAAGTGCATCATCAATACTGTTTATTTCTACCAGGGCTACGTTGGCGCGTTCGTCATCCAAATCTATAAAATCATCTCCCAGACCGACAGAACATTCGAGAGGTTCGCTGTAAGTTAGGTGATCGCTTAAAAAGAAAGATTCACTTTCAATCGCAGCGGCATAATCATCAATATCTTCCGTTTCCAGTTCTGAATGGTAAAAATCGTCCTGTCTGTTTTGGAGCATTCTACGTAAGGAAGCAATATGTTCAGGTGTTGTACCACAGCAGCCTCCAATGATAGTAGCTCCGGCTTCCATGAGAGATTCCATATGATGGGAAAATTCGTCAGGTGAAAGATAACCGTTTCCACCGTTGTAATGGGACGGAAGACCCGCACTCGGTTTTGCAATGATAGGTACTCGAGAGTGTTGGGCAATATCATTGATGAATTCGGTCATATCTTCAGGGCCAAAAGAGCAGTTCAGTCCAATTGCATCTACACCCATAGATTGCAGGGTTATCATAACAGGCAGTAATGTACCTCCTGTCGCAGTTTGACCGTTTTTATCCACAGTGATGGTAACAAAAACAGGTAAGTTGGTACTGCGAGCAGCCAAAACAGCAGCTCTCATATCAGCTAAAGAGGTCTGTGTTTCAACTATCAAAAAATCTACTTCTGCCTCACCCAGCACACGAATTTGCTCACGATATATCTCATAGATATCATCAAAATCAGCTTCTCCGTGGGGAGGAACAAAAAGTCCCGTAGGGCATAAAGAGCCGCCTACCAATATATTTTTAGGTTTGGCAACCTGTTTTGATAATGCTACCAATTTACGATTGAATTCTTCAACTTTATCTTCCAGACCATAGCGCGCAAGACAAGCTCTGTTTGCGCCAAAGGTGGGAGCATAAATTGCTTGTGCGCCTGCGTCAATAAACTCCTTCTGTAATTGCTGAAGGATAGCCGGGTTTTGACAAATCCACTCCTCTACACACACATTGCTTGGCATACCGCGTTCCAATAAATTGGTTCCCGTAGCGCCATCCAGCAACAGAGGTAGGCTAAATGGAAATTTCATCTTAACACTCAACGCCTTTCCAAAATGTTTCTTTTACATAGATTCAGGTGTGGAAATTTTAAACATGTTTAATACGTTACAAATCACAGTAGAAGTTGCAATGCATAATGTCAGTCTTGCGTTTGTTAAATGTGGGTTGTCTCCTTTTACACGGCATGCATCATAAAATTTATGGAATAGAGTTGCCAATGTAATGACATATCTGGTAATACGTGCAGGGTCATAATCTTTTGCAGCTTCAATAATTTCGGATGTGTATGCGGATAAATGACGAATCAATTCCAATTCAGCAGGTGTGGTTAACAAACGCAATTCCTCATCCGTACATGGGTAAGGTGTAATTCCGTCTGCCGCAAGTGCCTTTAAAATACTGCAAATACGTGCACGTGCATATTGTACGTAGTAAACCGGATTTTGAGAATCTTGTTTCACTGCAAGGTCCAAATCAAATTCCATTTGAGAATTGGCTTCTCTCATGTTAAATAGGAATCGAGCGGAATCCACAGGTACTTCATCCAGTAAGTCTCCCAGTTGGATGGCTTTGCCGGTACGTTTGCTCATACGTACTACTTCTCCGTTTTGTGTCAGGCGTACCAGTTGCATCAAAATAACATCCAGTTTACTGCTATCCAGACCCAATGCCTCCATAGCGCCTTTCATTCTGGCAACGTGACCGTGATGGTCTGCACCCCAGATATCAATACATAAATCAAATCCACGTTTTACAAACTTATTGCGATGATACGCAATATCTGCTGCAAAGTAAGTAGGATTACCGTTTTGGCGGACCAATACATCATCTTTGTCCGAACCGAATTCAGTGGCTTTATACCAAAGAGCGCCATCTTTTTCGTAAGTGTATCCGCGTTTTGTCAGTTCTTCGATGGTTTCCTGCAGTTCTCCATTTTTGTGAATGGTACTTTCCAAGAACCATTGGTCATAGGTAATACCGTATTTTTTCAAATCTTTTTGCATTTTTTCTATATTATGAGGTAGTGCATATTCAATCAATGCCTGCTGACGGATATGGGAATCTACATGGACAAATTGGTCTCCGTTGATTGCCGCAAATTCAGCAGCACGGTCTTTAATATCTTCGCCTTGATAACCGTCTTCGGGGAAAGGTACGTTTTCTTCTCCCAAATACATTTGCAGATAGCGGGCTTCCAAAGAATTTCCGAATTTCTCAATTTGGTTCCCTGCATCATTGACATAGAACTCTCGCCAAACGTCATAGCCGGCTGTACTCATAACAGAAGCCAAGCAGTCGCCTAAAGCGCCGCCGCGGGCATTGCCCATATGCATAGGTCCTGTTGGGTTTGCAGATACAAATTCAATCATTACTTTCTTGTTTTGTCCAAAGTCGCTGTGTCCGTAGTTGTCTCCTTCGGCGATGACTTCTTTTACAACGTCAACATAGAATTGTTCGTTTAAGAAAAAATTTAGAAAACCGGGTCCTGCAATTTCACAGGATTTAAAATAGGAGTTGTCCAATACAATATTGGAAGCGACAGCTTCCGCAATTTTACGTGGAGCCAATTTAAATGCTTTTGCAGATACCATTGCAACATTGGTTGCCCAGTCGCCATGGGAACGGTCCGCCGGTACCTCAATGGTAAAATCGGGGATTGGTTCACTGGGGAGTTGACCGGCAGCGATTGCTTTTCCAATTGCTTCTATAATTAATGTTCTTAAATTTGTGGTAGATTGTTCTACAAGTTTTGACATGGGCGGTTAAGCCTCCTTTACCGTAATGATAATTTCGTTTTCACTTGCCAGGTTCGTGTCTAGATCTAGCGTATAATTTGCTTGTAGGGAACCGCCTTGGTCATTTAAGTCAATTTTTACTAGTTTTGTAAACACACCAAGCATCATACTTCCGAATTGTGTACCGTATTGGCATAAGTGTCGTTTGCCTTCTTCCAGTATTAAATTGGTGCGGTTTGTATTGTTACGCATAAGCGTAATCGTATGATTGGGTGTAACTTTTAGCGTTGATGTTTGCGTAGGCTGACCGGTTTCTTGGTCATATTCTTGATAGATGATGTAGCGGTTACCGCCTTTTTCGGCATAGGTACCCATTGTGGTTAAACAAATTTCCTCTGTTTCTCCATTTATTGTTTGCCTGTTGCAAATGTTAATTAGATGATTTTCTTCCATATATTTAACTTCATTCTTCCTTTTTATTTTACATGCTGTGACTGTGAAAATGCCTCAATATCTATAAACTCTACTGTTTGCTGTACGTTTTGCTGTAAAAAGATGTTGGCAGATTCCGTAAATCCGTCTGTACTGTCACTGACATAAAAGGTGCAGGTACCCTTGCGGCTTCGATTGGTAAGCAGCCCTTGTTCCTCCAATATATCTGCTGCATGGACAGCAGTTTCTTTTCCGCTGTCCACTAAAAATACACCTTTGCCCATGACCTTTTCAATGGCATGATACAAAATCGGATAATGCGTACATCCTAAAATTAGAGTATCAATATCTGCATCCATAAAAGGCTGTAAATAATGTTTGATAACAGACAGAACAATATCACTGTCCGGAGAAGTAAAGCCATTTTCAACCAAGGGAACAAATAGCGGGCAGTCTTGCGCAAACACTTGAATATCGGGGTTGATTTCTAAAATTGCTTTTTGGTAAGAACCGCTTTTAATGGTAGCAGTTGTACCGATAATACCAATCCGTTTATTATGTGTGGCCAGGCAAGCCGCCAAAGCGGTAGGTTTTAATACTCCGGTAAAAGGGAGTGAGAGGGCGTCTCCAATATGGCCTGCCACTGAACTGACTGTACCGCAGGCGGCAATAATCATTTTGACGTTTTTGGACTGCAAGAATGCCATATCTTGTTTTGCATATTTCATTATGGTTTCTTTACTGCGTGTACCGTAAGGCACACGTCCGGTATCTCCAAAGTATACGATGTCTTCCTGTGGAAGAATACTCAAGATTTCTTTTACGGCAGTTAATCCTCCAAGGCCGGAATCGAAAATGCCAATTGGTCTGTTATCCATGTTGAATCTCAATCCTTACTTTCTCAGCTAGAATATAACGTTTATTATTTGTCAAATGCGAATTGGATAATATGGTCCAATAGGTGTCCGTAATCAATACCGCAGGCTTTCCAAAGCATGGAGTACATACTGATAGAAGTAAAGCCGGGTAACGTGTTAATTTCGTTGAGAAGAATTGCATTGTCACTGTCACGAACAAAAAAATCTACACGTGACAAACCGCTGCAACCAAGTGCGCGGTACGCTTTTGCTGCTGTGTTGCAAATTTCTGCAGAAAGTTCGTCATCTAGTGGAGCAGGTATGTAAACTTTTGAAGTTCCGTTTTTGTATTTGTCTTCATAGTCATAAAATTCTGCAGAGGGTGCTATTTCACCAACAACAGACACTTTTGGAATGGCATTACCCATAACGGCGCATTCCACTTCTTTGCCCACAATGCATTCTTCAATTACAATCTTTTTATCTTCTTTTGCTGCAATTGCTACAGCTTTGTCCAGTTCCGCAGCATTTTTGGCCTTGCTGACACCAACAGAAGAACCTGCATTTGCCGGTTTTACGAATACCGGATAGCCTCCCAAATCAGCCATAATGTCTTCTTTTACTTGTTCCTTTACATTTTCGTAGTCGGAAGCATAAAACCACATAAAGTTTGCCTGGTCAATTCCTGCAGCCTCCAAAAGAATATTGGTGACAGCTTTATCCATACACACGGCGGATGCAAGGGTATCGCATCCTACAAAAGGGATACCGCTTAATTGGAATAATCCCTGAATGGTACCGTCTTCACCGTTTTTTCCGTGAAGTACGGGAAAAATAACATCAATACGGATTGCGGAAAAGCCATATTCTGTTTCCATTACAATTCCGTGGATGCCTCTGTCCGGAGATAAAAATGCAGTACGGTTTTCAGAATGCTGCTCCCAAGTACCATTTTCAATTTCATCCACATCGCCGTTAAATAAAAGCCAATGACCTTCTTTGGTAATACCAAGCATAATAATTTCGTATTTATCTTTTGGAATGTTACGGATAACAGATGATGCGGAAAGCAGAGAAATTTCATATTCAGAGGAACACCCTCCAAAAATGACAGCAACTGTTGTTCTAGACATAAAATATATACCCCCATACTCTTATTTCGATGAGAACGAATTAATATACTTATTATATATAATGATTTAATCTATATCATACCATATTTTACGCAAAGCTTGCAAGCAGTTAGACGCAATGGAACAACTGTAAGTATTTTAGTTTTTTATTGATGTTGCAAAACAGCTAAAACAGACGGATAAACGGTATAAAATGGTATATAAGGTAGACTTTTTTTCTCACCCGTTTTTTTGCATAGAAATAACAAAAAATGAGCTATTTTGGTCCTTTTTTTAATATTACCATATATATCATAAAAAGTCTGATTTAGCTACCAAATTTTTGGCGGTATTCGTTCATAAGAAATCAGCAGTAGGAGGAAATATATGATTTCTGTGGCACAAAGAATCAAACAGATTACACAGCCTAAGGGAGGATATCTTTCTTCCCAACAGTTCAACATCATTGCATTGCAGGAGCATCATACCCTACATGCTTGCGAAAATATATCCAAGAGTTTAATTGGTTTGGCTGTGGATTATCTGACACAGGTGCAAACAGGTGTTCCGGTTGAAGAAGCATTTAAAGTTTCTATGATAGGTGCGCATCTGGTGGGAGAAGATGATTTTGCTCGTCAATATGTAGAACAAATTAGGGGATTAGATGCTGACTCTATTTTTTATGCTTGCAAGTTGGTTGGTTACGATGTATGTTTTAGAACAGGCGTATTGTCATATAAACCGGTTCATTTGATTTGTGCAGATCAATACACGATAGAGAATATCTATCATATGGTGAATCGAAGTTTAGCATTTATTCAAACATATGGACCTATTACCAAACGCAGATTTACCTTTGATGGTGGATATACAGAGTTGATATCCGCAGGATACGGAGATTTTTTAACAAAAGAAACATTATGGGATTTTAAAGTATCGATAAAGTCACCTACAAACAGTCACACTTTGCAGCTGTTGATTTATTATCTTATGGGGTTACGGTCAATTTATCATGTAAGTTTTGAAACCATACAGAACCTTGGAATCTTTAATCCCCGTTTAAATTGTGTTTATCTTATGAAAATAGAAGATATACCGAAAAATATTATAAATGAAGTGTCGGAAAAAGTAATTGGATATTTTGAATAACTCAATAGAAGCATTACGGAAATGATTTATCTTGATAAGATGAAATATATTTATTGCATTGAAAGAATGCCTGTTGCATAAAGATTGAAAATGTAGTATAATTTCCAGTAAATATTTTAAAGTTGTAAGTACTATTTTCATTTTGATATAAATAAAACGGAATGCTACAACGCAAAAAGAGCAGGAGTGATTTTTTTTGATGCAAGAGGCCTTTGACCTTATCGTAGAAAAAACCGCGGACGCCCTAAAAAAACAAGGCTTTGAACAGTCTAAAGATTTTGAGGACGATTTAGGACCGGCAGCATTATTTGTAAATAAAGATGCAGCCTACAGTATTGTATTTAAGACAAATGACAATATGTTTGAACTACGCAGTACAAATATGACAGACGATGGTCCAAACAGCAGTTGGAAATCTGTATCTAACTGGATTTTTGACCCGGAACAGGATACTTTGCGTGAGGCAGAGGCAATCGCTACAGACTTTATTGAAACTGTAGAAGGTCCAAGCCGTCTGGAGGAAATAAGAAAGGCGCAAAGACAGGCGTTTAAAGATGATGATAATAATCCCGGACCACTATTCTTTTTTAAACGTTTGGTTAATATATTTCCTGAATTAAAAGAGCAAATTAATGAGGAACGTACCTCTTATGTGGGATTCCGTTCTGTAACATTTGCAAAAGAATTTGTAGTGCCCAAAATAGAAAATTTGGCTATCAAGAAAAAAGAGTCTGCAGCTTTTAAGAAAATGTGTGAATTGCTAAACGAGTTTTATAAAAATGGCGATTTGGACGTTCGTTCCATCATTACCATGGTCATTCTAAATGGGCTGAGTGATACAGCTATACAGAACATTATGGAACAAGCAGACCCTATGTTGAAAAAAGGATATAAATACGGTGTGAAATGGAAAGGGAAAAAAGCAAAACCTGAACGTGAGAAATTGAAAGACAGACGCGGCTCAAGGTCATCTTCAGAAGCACCGAAAAGACTTTGATTTTTTAGAAGCAATGGCATAGTTGTCCGAAAGGAAAGCGTTTGCCGTTGCTTTTTTATTATTTTTTGGAGAATTTGAAAAAATTCGTACAAAAGGCTTGACCTATGGATTGGTTTATGTTAACATATTACTACCTCGCATTAGGGGTTATTTTTTTGTGCCCTTTTTTTGAGGGAGGCCATGGGCAGTTCGCTTATGAATTAGCCTAAATTTTTTCCGTGCAACGGGAGGTGCCGTCATGAGAGTGAAAATCACATTAGCTTGCACAGAGTGCAAACAAAGAAACTACAACACAATGAAGAACAAAAAGAACGATCCGGACAGACTTGAAATGAACAAGTACTGCAGATTCTGTAGAAAGCACGTGCTTCACAGAGAGACCAAATAGGTCGGAGGAACATTAATTATGGCTGAGACGAAACCAAATGTGTTTGTCAGGTTTGGAAAAGGTATTGCTAGATTCTTCCGCGATGGTAAGGCTGAGGTTAAAAAAGTTGTTTGGCCAAAGCCATCAACCGTATTTAAGAATGCCGGTATTGTTCTTTTAATTATCGTCGTTCTTGGTGCGTTTATCTTCGGTCTTGATACATTATTGATGTATCTGTTAGGGCTTATTATGAACATTGCCCACTAGATATTGGACGGAGGATGGTACAATGCCTGAAGAAGCAAAATGGTATGTTGTTCATACTTATTCTGGGTATGAAAACAAGGTTGCCTCAAACCTAGAAAAAACGGTGGAAAATCGCCATATTCAAGACTTAATCCAAGAAATTCGCGTACCGACCGAAATTGTTACCGAAATTAAAGATAACAAGAAACGTGAAGTGGAACGCAAAATTTTTCCCGGTTATGTACTTGTAAAAATGGTTTTAACAGATGAGTCTTGGTACGTAGTACGCAATATTCGCGGCTGTACAGGATTTGTTGGTCCATCTTCAAAGCCAATTCCGCTTTCCGATGAGGAAATTGCCAGACTTGGCGTTGAAAAGAAAGAGGTTGAGGTTTCCTACGGCGTTGGTGATACTGTCAACATTATTGATGGTCCGCTCGACGGATTTACCGGTATTGTTGAAGAAATTGACGTCGAGAAAAACTGTGTCCGCGTAACAGTATCTATGTTCGGACGCGAAACACCGGTTGAGCTTGAGTTAGACCAAGCAGAAGCGGTGGAATAATTTTATTTTGGTAATCAGCGGGCAACCGCTCATTATGTATGGGGGTTATACCCCAAAGGAAACAATATGTTTTCCTAAGTGGGAGGAACAGACAAAATGAATACTGTTCCGCCATTTACCACGAATTTTGGAGGTGCAAAGAAATGGCTCAAAAGGTAGCGGGCTTTATTAAGCTACAGATACCTGCCGGCAAGGCAACACCGGCACCACCAGTTGGTCCAGCTCTTGGTCAACACGGTGTAAATATTATGTCTTTTACAAAGGAATTTAACGAGCGTACAAAAAATGATGCAGGTATGATTATTCCTGTTGTTATTACTGTTTATGCAGACCGTTCATTTACCTTTGTTACCAAAACCCCACCGGCTGCAGTTTTAATTAAAAAAGCTTGCAGTATTGAAAAGGGTTCTGGTGAACCAAACAAGAACAAAGTTTCAAAAATTACTCGTGAGCAATTACAAAAAATTGCTGAGACAAAAATGAAAGACTTAAACGCAGCTAACATTGAGACAGCTATCAGCATGATTGCTGGCACTGCTCGTAGCATGGGCGTAGAAGTTGTAGATTAATCACCCGGGTGGGAGGAACACCGTAAAATCCGATTTTACCACTCAATAGGGAGGAAAAGCAATGAAACACGGTAAAAAATACGTTGATAGCGCTAAGCTAATCGATCGTGCTAAACTTTATGATACTACTGAAGCGCTTGAACTTTGCGTAAAAACAGGTTCCGCTAAATTTGATGAATCCGTTGAGGTTCACGTTAAATTAGGCGTTGACAGCCGTCACGCAGACCAACAGGTTCGCGGTGCTATTGTATTGCCAAACGGTACAGGTAAATCTGTACGTGTTGTAGCAATCTGCAAAGGCGACAATGAAAAAGCTGCACAAGCTGCAGGTGCTGAATATGTTGGCGCAGAAGAGCTTGTACAAAAGATTCAAAATGAGGGTTGGGTAGACTTTGACGTTCTAATTACAACTCCTGACATGATGGGTCTTGTAGGTCGTTTGGGTAAAGTGCTTGGTCCTAGAGGCCTAATGCCAAACCCAAAAGCAGGTACAGTTACACCTGATATTGGTAAAGCTGTAACAGAAGCAAAAGCCGGTAAAATTGAATATCGTTTGGATAAAACAAACATTATTCACTGCGTAATCGGTAAAGTTTCTTTTGGTGCTGAAAAACTTCAAGCAAACTTTGATGCTTTGTTAGAAGCTATTATTAAAGCAAAACCTGCTGCTGCTAAGGGTCAATACATCAAATCTTGCGTTGTTGCTTCAACAATGGGTCCTGGTGTTAAAATTAACCCAAGCAAATTTGCTCAATAAGATAAAAGTTGACAGTCTGAAGAGACTGTGTTATTATACTCTATAGCTGTACTTTATCCAAAGACAGCGGGTGCTTATGCGTAACAGAGTTTTACTGCTCTACCCGCCGAGGAAAAAGCACAATATACATTTGTATCCTTATATTTATGTGTATTTGCCTTTCCTGCCTTTATAAAGTAGGAAAGGCTTTTTGTGTTATGGATAATGGACTGCATCTCATATTGCGGAGGTGAATACATTGCCAAGTGAAAAAATTCTTGAACAAAAGAAACAAGCAGTTGCTGAGCTAAGTGCTCACTTAAAAGAAAGTTGTGTTGGTGTTATTGTTAACTACAGCGGCATTAATGTTGCTGATGACACTAAGCTTCGTAAAGAACTGCGTGAAGCAGGCGACACATATGTTGTTGTTAAAAACACATTGTTGTCTCGTGCTTTGAAAGATGCCGGAATTGAAGGTCTTGATTCTGTACTGGAAGGCACTACTGCGATTGCGTACAACAAAGAAGACTATGTTTCTGCAGCTAAAATCCTCTCCAAATATGCAGAGGATCACAAGAATTTTACAATCAAAGCAGGTTTTATTGATGGCAGCGTTGTAGATGTAAATGCTGTTAAAGAACTAGGAAACCTACCTTCCAAAGAAGTTTTGGTTGCAAAAGCATTGGGTGGCTTAAACGCACCTATTTCCGGCTTTGCTACTGTGCTTAACGGTACATTGAAAGGCCTTGTTGTTGCATTAAATGCAATTGCAGAAAAACAAAGCGCATAAAGCGTAATAAATGAAAAATGATTTAATGATATTATTGGAGGTACTACCATGTCTGAGAAAGTTACAAAATTGATTGAAGATGTTAAAGCTCTTACTGTTCTTGAGCTATCCGAGCTAGTAAAAGCTCTTGAAGAAGAATTCGGCGTTTCCGCTGCTGCTCCTGTAGCAGTTGCTGCTGCTCCTGTAGCAGGCGGCGCAGCTCCAGCTGGCGAAGAGAAAACAGAGTTTGATGTTGTTTTGAAAGCAGCTGGCGCAAACAAAATCAACGTTATTAAAGTTGTTAGAGAAGTTACTGGTCTTGGTCTAAAAGAAGCAAAAGAGCTTGTTGACGGCGCACCAAAAGCTGTTAAAGAGGGCGTTTCCAAAGATGACGCTGATGCAATGGCAGCTAAACTAAAAGAAGCTGGCGCAGAAGTAGAAGTAAAATAATTTTACTTACTGATAAAAAAGAAGGTTGGTTTATTCCAACCTTCTTTTTTATTTTTAAATGCTTTCATGTGCTTAATTTTTGTTTCAGTTGAATTATCATTCTCCCGGTTTATCGCAGTAAAAAAGAGAAGATACATAGTATCTTCTCTTTTTATTTGTTTTATTCTATTATGCATCTTTTATCATCGTAATACTGCTTCCCCCATTTTTGGAAGGGTGCACCTGAATTTGGGTGGCAATACGATTTTTTAACTCACTGACATGAGAAATAATTCCTACGGTACGTCCCATTTTTTGAATTTGTGACAATGCCTTCATGGCAGTATCTAAAGTATCTTGATCCAGTGAGCCAAACCCTTCATCAATAAAGATGGAATCTAAACGGACACTTCCGGAATAAGATTGTACCACATCGGATAGGCCAAATGCCAGGGACAAGGAGGCGAGAAACTGTTCTCCTCCTGAAAGGGTTTCTATTGACCTGGGGGCTCCTGTAAAGCCATCTAATACCTCTAAATCCAGTCCACTTTTGGCGTTTCCTCCGGCAGAACCGTCTAAACGTCTTAAACTGTAGCGGCCACGGCTGAGAAGAGAAAAGAATTCGTTGGCATAAGTTAATATATCGTCCAGCATAATTCCGAGTATAAATTGCTGTAGAGGAATCTTTTTGGGGTTACCGCCTGACAATAACTGATATAGGCGGCTTGCTTGTTCGTATTGTGCTTCTGTTGCTTTACTGTTACTGGTAATTTCTCGTAGCTGCGCAAGCGCTTTCTGTGTGTTCTCCAGTTGCTGTGTCTGGGCGCCAATTTTTAGGGATAGTGCATCATGTTGCTGTTGTAGTTGCATATATTCTGTTTCCAAAGAAGCAATGTTGGGTTCTGCCTGACCCTGTAATTGCAGGGTCAGTTGATGCAGCTGCTGGCGGATTGTTTGTACCTGTGTGGTGTAATCTTGAATCGTATCTTCCAGTTCCTGTATCTTTTGTGCAGAAATACGCAGGGGCTCTAAATTGGAAGTTATATCGATATTTAGCGTGTTTTCCACAGTTTCCAGTTGTTTTGTGAATACTTGTTTGCTTTTCTCCTCTGCTTCTATGGCTTCAGTTTGAGCGGAGGCTGCATGTTCCAAGTTCGCTTTCTCTACAGCTGTTTGAGAACACGCTTCCATCCATTTTGTGTCCCAAAGGGCGGTTTTTTCCTTCAGTTGTTTTAATGTGCGTTGCATATTGTTCCACTCTTTGTCTGCATTTATGATACCGCTTGGAAGTTGTATGGAACTGTTTAATTCTCTGATAGAAGCTTCTATGGCTGCTATTTGTTGCTGATGCAAAACAATTTCTTCTTTTTTCCGTTCATATGTTTCTTTTAAACGAGATTGCTCATCTGATAATGTCTGCAAACGTTTCTCTGATTTTTTACGTGTCGCAATCAACGCTTCTGATTTCTGTACCTGCTCTTTTTGTTCTTTTATTTGTATTTGTAAATGCTCATAATCGGTAGGAATTTCCTGACATGCCTCTAAAGCAGCTTTCAATTGATTTGTTTTCTCACCCAATACCGCTTGTGCATGGCTGAATGTCTGCAAATATTGTTGATAGTCTGTTTGCAATTGTTCTAATTCTTCTCTGAGAGCAGAAAGTTGTGCAGTATCTGTTTGTTCTAAACTATTTTGTAGAGCAGGTGCAGGGTGATGAAGGGAGCCGCATACAGGACATGGCTTATTTTCCTGTAACTCCTGTGCCATTACCAGGGCTGTTTGCTCTAAAACAGCTGTTTGCATGTGTGATACTTGCTCTTGTTTTTGTGCAATGATATGTTCTTTTTCCTGTTTGATTGCAAAAGAAGAGTCAAATATTTGTTTTGCTTTTTCATGTTCCGTTTTGATTTGAGACCATGTGAGATATTGCTGTTCATACGTTTGAAAGATAAGCAGTTGTTCTTTGTATTCGGGTAATCGTTGATATTCTGTGTCGATGGACTGCAGATATAGAGTTCCTCTTTGTACTCGTTCTTCTATCTGGGTTATTTGCAGTTGTATTTGAGATTGCTCTGCATCTTTTTTCTCAATTATTTCTTGCATTTCTTTTTGCTGAATATTCAGGGAATCAATTCTTTTGATTGCTTGTATGCTTCTTTCCAAATCAGGAAGGATTTTTTCCAGCTGAACGATTTGTTCCTTTTGATTTAAGATATTCTCTTGCTGTTCTTCCAGTTGCTTTTGATACAATTGTGCTTGTTCAAATACTTGTTGCGCAGTTTGATAGGCTGTACGTTTATCTATAGAAGCCTTTTTTGCAGCCTGATAATTTTGCCAATATGGATATATTTGTTCGATTTGCTTTGCGGAAGCAAGAAGTTTCTTTTTTTCTTCTATAGCCGGAGCGTAATCTTGCAGATTATTTTGTTTCCGTTCCAGTTCTTTTTTCTGTATCATTTTTTGTTGTAATTCTTTTGCTTGATTTAGTTGTTCTAAAGCATGTGCTACTGTTTTTTGCAGTTGTTTCAATTCCGTTTGGGATGCAAGCAGGGTAGTGTTGTTCCGAATACACTTTTCCTCCAATGCCTCCATAGTTTCTACTTCTTCGCGCTCTAATAAAGCGGTTTTTGTGGCATATAATTCTCCTACCTCTTTGGATAGCATGTTCGCATGCTGTTTCATTTTATCTGTAATTTGTGACCACATCTGTGTGGCAAACAGTGTTTGCAAAATTTCTGCTTTACCACTGGAATTTGCACGGAGCAGTTTTAGAAAATCCCCTTGCGGTAATACAATCACTTGAGAAAATTGTTCGCAGGTTAGTCCAAGCAATCGCTGTGCATAGTCGCGTACTTTGGTTTCACTGCCGCTGACCAGCAGTTCCCATTGTGCATTTTTATCGGTAGGTAAACCGTCAGTGAGGTGATAACAAATGTGTTCTTCTCTAATATCCCGTCTGCCGCTTCCTCTTACATAATATACAGACTGTGAACGATAAAAGCGGTAGACTTCATTGCCTAACTGAAAGGAGAAATCAACAGAGGTGCTCAAAGAATCATCTGCAGCAGTGCTGCGCATACTGGACCAACTGCGGCGTCCTCCTGTTGCTTTGCAATATAGAGCAAAGCACATAGCGTCCAGAATGGTTGTTTTTCCGCCGCCTGTGGCGCCTGTAATTAAAAAGATAGGATTTTCTCCCAACGAAGAAAAATCAATGGTTGTAGACTGAATATAGGAACCAAATCCTTGCATGGTAATGGAAATGGGTTTCATAACAAAAACAAACCTCCCTTCTGAATCATATTGTTACATTCTCTATGCGGATTTCTATATTATAAATTGGTTTGTTCCTCTTTTAATTCCGTGAAAAGTTTTTGAAATAGAATTTCATCTTCTTTGGTAGGCTCTGTACCGCAAATCTGTTGCAAGAATTGTGAAAATACGGTCATTTCATTGATGGTGCGGTTTTGTATCGTTTGACGCAACATTTTCTGTTCTCCTGATAATTCTGTATGCAGCCAATTGCAATGTACGGAAAGCACATTGGGGAAATAGGGGCGAAGTTGTTCCAATGGCATATAAACAGGAGTATCATTTGTAAGCTCTACGGCCAAATAGTCCTCAGACGGAGTTGTGTTTCCAAGAGTAATTAATTCCTCCAGTGTGCCTGTTATCGTGCGCATATCACGTAAGGCCGGAATAGGAAGTAAAGTTGTGGTATTACGTTGTTTTGTAATATCCAACAGTGTAAGTGATTTTTTGTGATGTTCTTCATCAAACGAATATTTTAGAGGAGAACCACAATAACGTCCGTATTCACCTACGCGCTGGGGACTATGTAGATGTCCCAAAGCAGTATAATCAAAACTTTGAAACAACGAAGGCGGAACTTCTCCGCTGCCGCCTACGTAAACGGCACTTTCAGAATCACATGTTTGGCTTCCGGCAGCAAAACAATGACCTACCAAGATATTAATCACAGTTTGGTCCATATTTGCTTGTATGGCGGAAATCACTGCTTGATATGCCATGGGAAATCCTTGAATAGATTCGTCTTGAAAATATTGACGTACGTCAGCGGGTTCTATGTAGGGAAGCAAATACAGATGCAGTGTTTCGCTTCCCTTTGTAAGTACCACAGGGGAGAACACGTCCTCTAATTTGGTAGCAATGTAGATACCGCTGCTGCGCAGCATGGAAGCTCCCACTGCAATACGGTCGGCACCATCATGATTTCCTGAAATGACAGCAAAGGGGATTTGGAGACGACTCATTTCAGTAAGCACTTCATCAAACATACGAATTGCTTCTACAGGTGCAATTTGCCTGTCAAAAATATCTCCTGCTAATATTACACAATCGGGTTGCTCTTTTTGCACAGTGGGAAGAAACACTTCTTTGAGAAAGTGTGCTTGGTCTTGGAGTAGAGAACGTCCATAAATCATTTTTCCAAGATGCCAGTCAGAGGTATGGAGTATCTTCATCATATCCTGCTCCTTTCTGTCATTTTTTTCTGCGGGTGCCTCGTTTGGAGGAAGAAGGATTTGGGAAATCCGGTGCTACGATTTGTTCAAATACCGCAATATGACGATTACTCATAGCACGGTCAACATGTTGTGCTCCAAAAAACCACTGTTTGTATGTTACTTGTACGAGAATTTCCTCAAAAAAGGCATGCAAGGCAGAACGATGAATATCTTGCCTCATGCCGGACATTACATGGTTTGGGCACGGCTCATGAGTAATAATATAGTCTACTGTTAACTGATGATCAAACAAATGTTTTGCCCCTGTAATCATTTCTTGGCGGGTTGGCATTTCTTCGGGCCACCATCTACCGGTTTCCATATAGACTTCTTTTTCTTCTGTTTCTCCGCCGCCAAAGGCGAAAATACTGTGTCCATCTATTTCAAATATTTCTCCGCGCATTAGGTGAAGAATATTTGGACGTATCTCGTGTACTGTTCCTTGGTTCCATCGTTTGGTAGGATAAGCGTTTAGTAAATCAAAATTTTCATGGGTGCCATCCACGAATAAGATGGTATATGGTTTTTGGCTTAATCGTTCCAGCTGTTTTTCTTCTTTTTTTCCGCCGTTCCAGATGAAGCCAAAGTCACCGCAAATGATAAGATAGTCTTCGGAAGTGAATTTTTTGGTCTGTTCTGTTTCAAAACGATTGATATCTCCATGCGTATTTCCAGTAATGTAAATCACACAGACCCTCCTTATCCTGAAATTTGTTCCAATTTGTTAACAATCTGAAAAATCCCTTTTCATTTAGAAAAGGAACTGGTATACTTAATTTTAGATGAAATTTCGACATGTTTTTTATTCAATTTGATTATAATCATCATATCATAACGGAGGCAAAATTTCCATGAAAAAAAAGATAGTTCCATGCATCGCATTTCTGTTTGTTGTTTTCATGATGATACCTGCATTATCTGCTTCAGCTGCGGTATTTAATATCGATTTTGAAACAAAATCCAAAGGAATTTATATGGCTAACCTAGATACAGATACTGTAGTTTATGAGAAGGATGCGGATTTAAGGTTAGAACCGGCCTCTTGCACCAAAATTATGACGTATATTGTGGCAGTAGAGCATATCAGTGACCTAGAGGGTACGAAAATTACGGTTAGTGACTATATTGAGCCGACATTAACAGGTACAGGAAGTTCCATGGCGGGTGTTATTACAGGTGAGGAGTTAACAGCACTGCAGTTGCTGAGTTTGATGATGGTGCCTTCGGGTAATGATGCTTCTTTAGTACTTGCAGAGTATGTGGGCGGATTGGAAACAGGTGCGACGGGAGAAGAGGCTGTCAAGAATTTTGTACAAATGATGAATGATAAGGCGGCAGAACTTGGTTTAAGCAATACACATTTTAACAATCCTCACGGATTACATGATGACGAACATTACACCACTGCTTCTGATTTATATCAAATCACAAAATATGCGTTGACATTACCACATTTCTCGTATATTACCTCTCAAACATTTTATACGTTACCTGCTACAAATAAAAGTGCAAAATCAAGAACGGTATATACTACCAATAAGATGATTTCAGAAAATACAGCGGATAATCCATATTATTATCAATACGCAAAAGGTATTAAAACAGGTTCTCATGACCAAGCCGGTTATTGTCTGGTTTCCAGCGCGGTATATGATGGCTATACTTATATATGTGTGGCACTTGGGGCTCCTTCCGTAGATGCCGATGGAAAAGAAATAGAAGAACGCGGAGAGATGATAGATTCTAAAAATTTGTATCGTTGGGCTTTTACAACTTTGGAGCAAAAGGATATTCTGAAAAGTACAGATACGGTTGCGGAAGTGAAAATAGACTATGTTTGGAATCAAGACAGGTTGTTGCTGTCGCCCGAAAAAGATTTTTCCACCATTTTACCGTCTGATGTAGATCCCAGCAGCGTAATGCTTACTACGCATTTACCTGAAAAAGTAGAGGCACCTGTAAAAAAGGGAGATGTCATTGGTACGGCTACGCTTAGTTATGCAAATCAGGAATTGACCACGATTAACTTAGTGGCAGCAGAATCTATGGAAAAAAGCCAATTACTGCAAATTGGAAGTGTAATGAAAGATATTTTTAGTTCCCTTTGGTTTATTATCATTGCAATCATTATTGGCATTCTTCTAATTGTGTATATTACACTTACGCTGCTTTATAAAAGTAAAAAGAAAAAGATGCGTAAAGTCAAGAAATATAGAAAAATGTAAGAACGTTTGTCTATTGACAGCGGTAGAGAAATCTTATAAAATAAACGTTGCGAGCAGACTGAACAGTCGCGGGTATAACTCGAAAGGGTGTATCTGAGGAAAGTCCGAGCTCCGCAGGGCAGAATAACGGCTAACGGCCGCCGGGGGCGACCCTAGGGATAGTGCAACAGAGAGATACCGCCCGGTTTTACCGTGGTAAGGATGGAAAGGCGAGGTAAGAGCTCACCAGCGTATAGGAGACTATACGGCTATGTAAACCCTATTCGGAGCAACACCGCAGAGAAACATATAGTGCTTTCGGAGATCCTTACCCGCTTTATATTGAGAGAGTATATGCTACTAATGAAGC
>UQLQ01000002.1 GCA_900541905.1 uncultured Oscillospiraceae bacterium | reverse complement strand
GACATATGATACAATGTATCATATAGTATTATATGTAAGGAGGCATTCGATATGGATATACAATTAAAACGAGGTCTGATAGAGATATGTGTTTTAAAAGTTTTAACTAAGGGAGATTCCTACGGATATCAGTTAATCAAAGATATCTCACCTCTGATAGAAATTTCAGAGTCAACCTTATACCCCATATTAAAACGACTGGAATCCTCCGGGATGTTGACCGTCTATTCAATAGAACATAACGGCAGGTTGAGAAAGTATTATCAGATAACTTCTTTGGGTAGAAACAAAATACAAGAGTTTGTTGCTGAGTGGCAAGAAGTGATGCAAGTATACAACTTCATTAAGGAGGATGTTAAGAATGACAAAATCTGAGTTTTTGGAAAAATTAAAATGTAGATTATCAGAACTGCCTGACTACGAAATAGAAAAAACAGTGTCCTTTTATGCAGAATGCATTGATGACCGCATTGAAGAAGGGATGACAGAAGAAGCAGCAGTCAGTGCATTAGGAAATATTGATGACATTGTAAATGGAATTTTAATTGATACGCCATTGCCATCTTTAGTCCAAAATAAGATAAAAGAAAGTCACAAAACATCTAAGAATAAGACACTTTGGATGATACTTGCTATTTGTGGTTTTCCCTTTTGGTTCATGATAGGCATGTTTCTGCTCATCATGATTCTGGCTGTGTACATTTCCATCTGGTCTGTTATTATCGCTTTATTTGCAATTGTATTTTCTTTTGTAGTCGGCGGTATCGGGGGTCTGATTTCAGGCATCATTGCATGTTTTACAAAAGATCCGGCAGTGGGATTTACTATCATTGGCATCAGCATCATTTGTATTGGTCTATTCTTACTTCTTTTAAAGCCTATGTTTTGGATATGTAAAAAGCTCATAAAACTGACAGGATTATTTTTAAGAAAAATAAAATCATTATTTATGAGAAAGAAGGAGGGATAAACATGAAAAAGTTAGCAATCATAGGCAGCATTACATGTGTTGTCGGTGCAATTATTTTTATTTCAGCTTTTGCCTCTATCGGTTGGGACATTACAAAAATTTCCACACGTCCGAAATATGAAGAGAGACATTTTTCAACCGAAAATACAAATCAAACCATTACACTAAAAGATAAAGACAAACCTGTTTCGGTTGGATTGTCAGACGATAACCAAATTCACATTATCTATTATGAAAACGAAAAAGAACAGTATCAAATAGAAGATGATACAAACTTGACTATACAAAATCAATATTCTTATCAGTGGTACGAATCTATTTTTAATATAGATTTTCAATCACCTTCCACGACGATATTATTACCATCAGATTTTAACGGAGAGTTATATATCGAAACCAGCAATGCACAAGTCACCATCGAAAACATCGCAGCAAGCAAACTAAGTGCTTCTACCAGTAATGGATATATGAATGTAAATCGGTTAACCAATGTGCAAACCATTTCTCTAAGTACCTCCAACAATGCCATTGATGCTTTTGACATCACTGCTTCCGGTAAATTAACTGCTGCCACTACAAACGGGAGCATTGCTTTCACAAATATTTCAGCACAAGACATGGAAGCTGTTACTTCAAACAACCGTATTGTAACAGATAATACGCAATCCACACAAAATATGATGCTGCAAACCTCAAACGGAACCATTGAATTTAAAAACTTAACTGCCGGACTTTCCACAACATTACATACAAGCAACGGCAGTGTAATAGGTTCCATAAACGGAAAAGCCAGTGATTTCACAATCCAATCTCAAACTTCCAACGGCACCAACAACCTTCCCGAAAGTTTTAAAAGCGGAGAACAACAATTAAACATAACTACTTCTAACGGAAATATTGACGTTACATTTTCCAATGAGTAACTTGACATCTCTTTCAATATAAAAACAGCCATGCATAAAAAAAGAACTGTTCCGCATATGGCGAAACAGTTCTTTTTATTTATTGTATTATTTTACATCAAATACAAATGCGTCGTCTCTGTAATCACAGGTTACACCATGCTCACTGTCCACTTTTCCCTCCAGCATCAGCTCAGATAACTCATCCTCAATTTTGGATTGAATTGCTCTGCGCAATGGTCTTGCACCGTAAACCGGGTCAAAGCCTGCTTTTGCAATCGCTGCAACCGCTTCATCTGTAAAGGTAATGTCAATATCCAAAGCAGCCAAACGTTCTTTTAAGTTGTTCAGCATACCAACTGCAATTTTTTGAATATTTTCTTCTGTCAGTTTGTGGAACACAATGATATCGTCAACACGGTTTAAAAATTCCGGACGGAACAATTTTTTCAGTTCTGCCAACACCAATTCACGAACATCCTGGTTATCTTTCTCGGCAGTTTTCTCTTTATCATCTTCTTTATGACCTTGGAAGCCAAGATTTGCTTTACTGTCTGTAATCAATCTTGCGCCAACATTAGAAGTCATGATGATAACCGTATTTTTAAAGTCAACTTTTCTGCCTTGAGAGTCAGTTAAGCAGCCATCTTCCAGAATTTGAAGCAACATATTAAATACATCGGGATGTGCCTTTTCAATCTCGTCAAATAAGATAACAGAATAAGGTTTGCGGCGTACTTTTTCAGTCAATTGACCGCCTTCATCATAGCCCACATATCCCGGAGGAGAACCTACCAAACGAGACACCGTATGTTTCTCCATATATTCGGACATATCCAAACGAATCATAGCGTTTTCATCGCCAAACATTGCTTCTGCCAAGGTTTTGCAAAGTTCTGTTTTACCAACACCTGTTGGACCAAGGAAAATAAAGGAACCAATTGGACGTTTCGGGTCTTTCAGACCGACTCTGCCGCGGCGGATTGCTTTTGCAACTGCTGTGACAGCTTCATCTTGACCAACAATACGTTGATGCAATACTTCCTCCAATTTCAGCAAACGTTCGCTTTCTTCTTCTGTTAGCTGTACTACAGGAATGCCGGTCCAAGTAGATACAATATTGGCAATATCCTGTGGTGTTACTTCACCGTTGCCGCTTACTTTTTTCTCTTTCCAAACTTCTTTTTCCTGCTCCAAACGTTCTCTCAATTGTTTTTCTTCGTCACGAATTTTTGCTGCGCCTTCAAAATCTTGTGTATTGACAGCAGCGGCTTTTTCCTGCTCCAATTGTTTGATACGTTTTTCCATATCCTGAATATCATTAGGTTCTGTGAAGGCTCTTAAACGTACTCTGGAAGCAGCCTCATCAATTAAGTCAATTGCCTTGTCTGGTAAGAAACGGTCGGCAATATAACGGGAAGAAAGTTTTACCGCAGCATCAATTGCCTCATCTGTAATTTTCACTTTGTGGTGTACTTCATATCTGTCGCGTAAACCTTTTAGAATTTGAATTGCTTCCTCTTCTGTCGGTTCACCCACCATAACAGGTTGGAATCTGCGCTCCAAAGCGGCGTCTTTCTCTATATGTTTGCGGTATTCATCAATCGTGGTTGCGCCAATCAATTGAAATTCACCACGAGCTAAAGACGGTTTTAAGATATTTGCAGCGTCTGCGGAACCTTCTGCTGCACCCGCACCGATAATGGTATGGATTTCATCAATAAACAGGATAATATTACCGCTGTTTTTTACTTCCTCCATTGCTGCTTTGATGCGCTCTTCAAAGTCGCCTCTGTATTTGGTACCGGCAACCATACTGGTTAAATCCAGTGCAACTACACGTTTATCCTTTAACAGCTCAGGCACTTCGCCCTGTACAATTTTCAAAGCCAATCCTTCGGCAACAGCTGTTTTACCAACACCGGGTTCACCGATTAAGCAGGGATTGTTTTTGGTTCTTCTGCTTAAAATTTGAATCACACGCTCAATTTCCACTTGTCTGCCAATGACAGGATCTATTTCTCCTTTTTTGGCCAGTTCTGTTAAATCTCTGCCGAATTGGTCCAAAGTTTTGGTTGCACTGTTGCCTTTCCCTTTTGCACCAGACTGTGCAACACCTGTGGTATTGTCATCTTGTTCACCGCTGCTCAGGGCATTGCGGATTTCTTCCATAATATCGTTTTGGCGTACTCCCAGCATTCTGAGGAAACGGACACCGTAGCTGTCGCCTTCCTCCAATACTGCAATTAGCAAATGTTCTGTGCCAACGTAATTGTGATTTAATCTGGAAGCTTCCATCACAGCAATTTGCAAAATGCGTTTGCTGCGTGGAGTAAAGTCATCTAAAGACAAGCTGGTACGGCTGCCTGTGCCTATTTTCTCTTCCATACATTTTGTAAATGCCTCTTCTGTAACACCAAGCTTACTTAACACTTCTGCTGCTACGCCTGAATTTTCTTTTAACAAACCAAGAATAATATGCTCACTGCCAATATAAGTATGACCCATGTCTTCTGCTGATGTTAAGGCTAAGTTTAAAGCGTTGTTTGCTTTTTCTGTAAATCCATCGAATCTATACATATCGTTTTCCTCCTATCAATTTGCAATGTTGTTTGTTTTCCTTTTATTTTAATCCTTCGCTTACCATGGAAGCGCGGAGAATATCTCTTTCTTCTGCTGACAATTGTTTTCCTTTCATTGTCATCATGGTGGCCGGTTGTGTTTGAATCATCAGTTTATTTAATGTTTCATAAGATATGTCTTTGATAAAGCCCGACGCCACACCAAGGCGGACATTGGAAAGCAATTTCATAAATTCTTCCGTACTCAAAATCTTTGCACTTTTTAATATACCCAAAGACCTTGCTACCGCATCTTGCTTTTTCATGTTCTCCATCAGGCTTTTTCTGATATTGCGCTCTTCTTCCACAAGCTGCATGACAATGCGTTCCAGATTTTCAATGGCCTCTTTTTCACTCAGACCCAATGTGACCTGATTGGACAGTTGATACAACGCACCCACAGGCTCGGTTCCTTCACCGTATGTGCCGCGCAAGGTTAAACCCAACTTTGACAAATTATCGGAAATACGTTTAATCATTCCGTTTTGCTGCAGAGACGGCAAGTGAAGCATCAAAGAAGCTCTCATACCGGTTCCTAAATTTGTGGGGCACTGTGTTAAATAACCCAATTCAGAATCAAACGCAAAGTGCAGTGTATCATTGAGTGCGGAATCAATTTGGTCAGCCAATTGGTATACAGCGCTTAAATCCATACCTTCTTTCATCACTTGAATGCGAAGATGATCCTCTTCATTTATCATAATGGCAATACTGTTGTCTTTTGATAACAATAATCCGCGCCCTTTTGGATTTGAAATAAAGTCGGGGCTGACCAAGTGGTTTTCTACCATAGATACAGCTTCAATTTTATCTACTTGTTCCATATCTATATAAATCAAATTGCGTAAGGTAGCATTTGTACTTTGTTTTGCCGCATGCACAATGTTATCCCTTACCTGCCTTTTTTGCTGCTCATTCATACGAATAGGAAACGGTATTTTTTGCAGGTTTCGTGCCAGACGAATTCTGGAACTGATGACAACATCGCCTTCTTTTCCGCTTTTCTCAAACCATTTGATATCCATTGTCATTCACCTTACCTTTCTTTTCCTGTTCTGTTTATTCCGATTTCTCTGATAATGCTTTGATTTTGTCTCTTAATTCTGCTGCCAATTCAAAATTTTGTTCGTCAATTGCCGTTTGCAATTGCTCTTGATACTGTTCTATTTCACTTTTTTCTTTCGGCGGTTCTTTTTCTTCTGTTTGTTCCACTACCTGTAAAGCAGTTCCCATTGGAATTTTTCCTATATGATGGGTATTGCCGTGCATCCTTTGTATAGAAGGCATCAACTGATTCAAAAATGTTTTGTAACAGTCGGCACAACCAACTTTACCTGTATCGGAAATATCTGATAAAGAGGCGCCGCATACAGGACAGCGGAGTGTATCTTCCATAAGAGAATTTTTGCCAAAGAAACTGCTGAAAAATTGATCAAATGTGTTGCTTGGGAAGAATGAATTGCCATATCCCATTTTTTGCGCACATTCGGAACAAAGTGAGTGCTCCGTCAATTCTCCATTAATAATGGTTTTAATATGTGTATTGGCAGGACGTTTTCCACAGGATTGACATAACATATAAATTCCTCCTCTAAATTATAATTGTGTAATTAACATGTTTTTAAACACGGATGCTCTTAATTGGTCTCGTTTTTCTTGCGGTACAACAGCATAAGCTTGGTTTGATACTGCCGCTGCCATTGCTTTTAAAGCATTGGCCTGCACCGCTTGCTTTTGTGATAAAGAATGAATGATGGATTTTGCTGTTGCTGCATCCAGGGTATCCCCTATATTATGCATAATATGCATAATATAGGATTCTTTGTTGTAGCTCATACGCGTAATGCGAATATATCCGCCGCCACCGCGCTGGCTTTCCACCAAATATCCTTGTTCGGGAGTAAAACGCGAAGTAATTACATAATTGATTTGACTTGGCACACAGCCTATGGTATTTGCAAGTTCGTTCCGTTTAATCTCCACACTTTCATCTTCGTTTTCCTCCAATAATTCTAATATATAGTTTGCAACATAATCACTGATTCTCATTTGATAACCACATCCTTTATCAAAATCATTTTGACTTTGACTTTCTTTGACTTTAATATTATTATACTCTTCCGATACAAATAATCAAGGTCAAATAAAGTCAAACAACTGTTAAATTTCTTTATTTATTAAAATTATCTCATTTATTCTTTTGTTTTCTAATAATATCTATTTTTTTCTTTAATTTTTATAATATTTTTATAAGCATACATGATTGAAAGAAAATCAAATAAATTCTGTAACACCTTTTTAGCATTCGTAATAATATGGAATATAAAACAAACAAGGAGGAAAACATTATGTGTAATTCTAACGTATTCGGTGGCGGTTGTTCCTGGATCATTATCATCATCTTAATCCTACTTTGCTGCGGTGGTTGCGGCGGTAGCAACTACAACAACGGCTGCGGCTGTGACAACGGCTGTGGCTGTGGCTGCTAATTTCGTTTGTAAATGATTTAAAAAGGGCTGTGACTTTTTAGTCACAGCCCTTTTTATGTTATAGTATAAAAGAAATTGTACAACAATTTCTAACACCTAAACGCTAAAACGTTCTTGCCAACAACCAAAATCTTTGATTTTGTAATTGTTGCAAGGTTGTTCTAGCATAAAAAATTGTGAAATAATTTCTAACGCATAAACGTGAAAACGTTCTTGTCAATTATCAAAATTTTGATATTGAAAGATGTTCCTTTCAATGTTTGTTTTACTGTTATTACATCATTTAAAAAATTGCTTTGCATTTTTTTAGCCAATAAACGCTAAGTTGTTATAACATAGAGGCAAAAATAGATGGAATAGGGTATTCCCTTTCATATAAATCTGTTACCAATTGTTTTCCTGTCTTCGTTTTAAAATACTTTTCTTTTGCAACTTGTATTTGCTCTTTACTCATTTTCTCCTCAAACATATTAACCAAAAAATCAGCCTCTATCAAAATTTGATAATCAACATCATCTATGCTTTGATAAGTATGATGATGTGCAATTAGAAAACAAATACGCTGTACCATGTCTTCAGGCACATTGCAATCCTTTAAAAGCTTCAGTGCAACAGGCGGTCCTTCCATTTCCTGATACTTTCCTGAACAAGATTGATATTTTACTTCGCTGGGCCGAATACCGATGTCATGCAAAATGGCAGCCATTTCTAATATTGTTTGTTTTTTCTCAGAAAGATGTTCTGCTTCCCCAATTGTTTTGGCAAAACCGTATACCTTTAGTGCATGGTTGACCAATTCGGGACAACCATAATTATAATCAATCATTTTTAATATTACTGTATGGATCACAGGATTGCCTCCTTTCATGCAAGTTACAATAGGAATTTTCATTCAAAACACCAATTTCTTCTGTCAATCAATGATAAAGCTATTGTGTATTTTTCAAGAAATATTATACTTGTTTCACATAACATCCATTTTACTTTATAGCAAGCAGATAACTTGCATCTATTCTGCTACAAATTTCTTCAAAGGATACTGAACCATCAAGAATAATCGTGCACCAATGTTTTTTGTTCATGTGATAACCTGGAAAATACGTTTTATAATCCACCAAAGATTCTAATTCTTCCGGTAAAACACGAAAATCAAGAACTTCTACCGATTCATCACACGGAAGACCCAACTTTTGCTTTGATACAGTCAATAATATACCGTACCATTTTTGCGTATCCTTTCTTCTCCAAATTGCATTTTTCGGAAACTTTTCCCATAAAAATTCCAATTCATCGCCGTATGTTTTTCTAACATAATCTATTAATTCATTCGATTGTTTTGATTGAAATATATCGGCTTGAAAGCATTGAGAGGCAATTTCCAACAGTGTTTCTTGATACTCATATTTAACCGTTTCCACAAATCCCCCTGTTGCATTGTCAACCAAATGTAATGTATAAAGCTCATTTAAAGAAGGATCTATCATTTCTGTAGAAATTTCACCTTGTGGTGTAATGTGAACGTTTAATAGAAATCCACTTTCTGATAAAGTCTTACGATAAATATAGCCAGATTCTGTTTGTACAAATCCAAACTGCAACAGCCTTGATAGATTTACTTTTTTATTGTTAAATATACTGTACATGATGTTTGACATACCACACCTCATAAACCTATAGCTATATTTTTATTGCTTTACATTATCAATATTGTACCACATTGCTTTCAGTAATTCCACAGAATGCAGCACAAATGACCTTACTTAAATGCCGGTTTGCGTATGAAAAATAAAAATGATAAAAATTCATTTACTTTCTAATATGATAATGATACAATAACAGTAAATTGCAGGGGGACTGAAAAGTTGAGAAGGTAGAACCTGACCCTTTGAACCTGTCGGTTAACACCGTAGTAGGGAGACAAACTATAACAGCATTGTTGAACCAATATTTTGTTATTTATTGTCTGCCTATTTCTAAATTTAGGCAGACTTTTTATTTTTACATAAGGGGGAATGATTGTGAAACATGCATTGACCATTGCAGGTTCCGACTGCAGCGGCGGAGCCGGTATTCAAGCGGATTTAAAAACATTTGCCGCACATGGTATTTACGGTATGAGCGCAATTGTATCTGTGGTAGCAGAAAATACATGCCGCGTACTGGATATACAGGATATTACGCCGGATATGATTGAAAAACAAATTATTGCTGTTTTTGAGGATATCGAAGTACATGCTGTAAAAGTAGGCATGATGTCTACCCGTGCCGGTATGCTGGCAGTGAGCAAAATGTTAAAGCAATACCGGCCGAAACACGTGGTAATTGACCCTGTCATGGTTGCAAAAGGCGGCTGTGCTCTGATGCAGGAGGAAGCATTATCTACATTAATCGAAGAAATGATTCCTCTTGCCGATGTACTGACACCAAATATTCCCGAAGCAGAAACCATTACAGGTATGAGGATACAATCGGAAGAAGAACGCAAGAGGGCTGCTGTTTCCATATATCAAATGGGCGCAAAGCATGTACTGATTAAGGGGGGACATCTATCTCAGGAAGAAGATGCCACAGATTTGCTGTACGACGGTAATTCTTTTCAAACATTTGCTACCAAACGGATTCCTACCAAGAATACGCATGGTACGGGATGCACATTTTCCTCCGCCATTGCTGCAAATCTGGCATTGGGTTATGAACTGCCGCAAGCAGTCGCCAATGCGAAAGATTATGTTACTATGGCAATTACCCACGCTTTGGAAATAGGCAAGGGCCATGGACCTACACACCACTTATATGATGTTTATCAAAACGGACTGACCGTAAAGGAGAACGAACATGAATTATAAAACACAAATGGATGCTGCAAAAAAAGGCATTCTGACAAAAGAAATGAAAACTGTTGCACAAAAAGAGTTTATGGACGAAACCAAACTAATGGAATTGGTCGCAAGCGGACGCGTTGCAATTCCCGCAAATATTCGTCATACTTCTTTAAGTGCCGAAGGCATTGGAGAAGGATTGAAAACAAAAATCAATGTAAATTTAGGAATTTCCGGCGACTGCATTGACTATACCAATGAAATGAACAAAGTAAAACTTGCCATCGATTTTGGTGCGGAAGCCATTATGGATTTGAGCAACTACGGTAAAACCCATGATTTCCGCAAAGAATTAATCGCATACTCCCCTGCCATGATTGGTACCGTACCAATGTATGATGCGATTGGCTATTTAGAGAAAGACCTTATGGATATCAAAGCAAAAGACTTTCTGAAAGTAGTGCAAGCTCATGCAGAAGAAGGCGTAGATTTTATGACCATTCATGCAGGCATTAATAAACGTGCCGTAGAATGCTTTAAACGCACCAAACGTATGACCAATATTGTTTCCCGCGGCGGCTCTTTATTGTTTGCATGGATGGAAATGACAGGAAACGAAAATCCATTCTATGAATATTATGACGAAGTATTAGACATTTTACGTGAGTATGATGTTACCATCAGCCTTGGCGACGCACTGCGTCCTGGAAGTATTTACGACAGTTCTGATGCAGGGCAGTTAGGCGAATTGATTGAACTTGGCAACTTAACCACATTGGCTTGGGAAAAAGATGTGCAAGTGATGGTAGAAGGTCCGGGACATATGGCAATTAACGAAATTGCAGCAAATATGGCAATTCAAAAACGTTTGTGTCACGGTGCGCCATTCTATGTGCTTGGTCCATTGGTAACAGACATTGCACCAGGCTATGACCACATTACCTCTGCTATCGGCGGAGCCATTGCGGCAACTTACGGCGCAGACTTTTTATGCTATGTAACCCCTGCCGAACATTTGCGTTTACCTGATTTGGACGATGTAAAAGAAGGCATTGTTGCATCTAAAATTGCGGCTCATGCAGCAGATATTGCAAAGGGAATTCCTCACGCAAGAGATATAGACGACAAAATGAGTGATGCCCGCAGACGCATTGACTGGGAAGAAATGTTCTCCCTTGCCATTGACAAAGAAAAACCAAGAAGATATTTTGAAAGTGCCCCCCCTGCCGACAAACATTCCTGCTCTATGTGCGGTAAAATGTGCGCTATGAGGACCACCAACAGAATCTTAGAAGGACAAGACGTAGTACTTCGTGAAGAAGAGAAATAAAAATTATGACACATATTGATAAACAACATATTGATTATACCTTATATCTGGTCACCGATCGTTCTGTAATGTCTGCCAAATCACTGGAACAAGCGGTAGAACAGGCAATACAAGGTGGCTGCACTGTAGTACAACTACGTGAAAAACATGCATCTTCCCGTGAATTTTTTGAAACCGCACAAAGAGTAAAACAAATTACGGATTCCTACCATATTCCACTTATTATCAATGACCGTACGGACATTTGTCTGGCTGTAAATGCAGCAGGTATTCATGTTGGACAACAAGATTTACCCGCTAAAGTGGTCCGCAGTATAGTGGGATCTGACAAAATCATAGGTGTATCTGCCGCCACATTATCCGAAGCCATGCAAGCAGAACAAGACGGTGCCGATTATCTGGGAGTGGGAGCCATGTTTGCTACCTCCACAAAAACAAATACACGTCCCGTTACGGTAGAGCAGCTTTCTCAAATCAAGCAATCCGTGCAAATTCCCGTGGTTGCAATTGGTGGTATACAGTCATCCAATGCAGCAACACTTACAAAAACAGGCATTGACGGAATTGCAGTGGTCTCCGCAATTTTGGCCCAAGAAAATATAGCACATGCTGCCGAGCAATTAAAAGCATGTTTTACAGGAGCCGAATATGAATTTTAAAGGCGCTGTTTTTGATTTAGACGGAACATTATTGGATTCCATGGAAGTTTGGAAAAACATTGACATAGAATTTCTTTCAAAGCGCGGATTGGAAGTTCCAAAAGGCTACAGTGACGAAATATTGGCCATGAGTTTCAGAGAAACAGCCGAATATACCATTGCACGGTTTGGACTTCAGGAACAGCCTGATGACGTTATGCATGAATGGAATCAAATGGCTATAGAGGCATATGGGCATCATGTGCAGTTAAAGCCAGGCGCAAAGGAATATCTTCTAAAATTAAAATCTCATGGCATTCGTTTAGGGGTATGTACTGCCCTTTCACAAAAGTTATATTTGCCTTGTCTGCAAAATAATAACATCTATGAATTGTTTGACGCTTGTATCTCCACAGATGACGTCAGCCGAGGTAAAAATTATCCTGATGCTTGGCTATTGTGTGCAGCACGTTTGGGAATTTCTTCTCAAGACTGTATGGCGTTTGAGGATGTTCTTCCTGCAATACAAGGGGCAAAAGCAGCACATATGAAAATTTGCGGTGTATTCGATAAATACTCTGAAAAAGATAAAGCAGATATTTTAAAACTGTCTGATATTTATATTCACAGTTTTCATGAACTGCTGTCAGAATAAAAACGGATTATGTGTATTCAGTAATTGAAATTGTCTAACACAAGAGCCTTTTTTGCTATGAAATGAGAGAATCTCTCCACGGGGTTCCTTTCTTTGTCTGAAATATTCCCACTTAAATGATAGCGATTAAGGTGATGATAACATCTCCACACATATCCTTTATGTTAAGCAACTCTCTTCTATATATCCTAAAAAGAACCCTCTGTTGTTCTGAATCATATCTGATAAACACTCACTCTATTCTATCAGTTGCGGTTGAGTTATTAAAACTTCCATACATGCTTCGAAAATTTCAAAAAACACGATTTCCACGCATTAGCAATAAAAAGACTCAGTACAGAAAGTTAGCCTCTGTACTGAGTCTTTTTTATAAATTCTTATTCCATAATTGGGTATGCTTTGGCGCTCTTTTGGATATAACTAATAGCTTTCTTCGTTTCTTTATAATCAAGTCCTGCCGTTTGTTATTTTTTCTGACAGATTTTAACATACTGTATCCTCATCTTTTGATAGAATGGGATATTTTTCCGACTCTACATCATCATTCACACATCTTATCAATAACGGTATACCATTTTCTCTTCCTTATGATACCAAAAATACAATCTAACTTTCAGAGATTCTCTGTCAATATCATAAAAAATGGGCTGTTTTCACAGCCCATTTTTCTGTTTAATTTTTTCCCATAGCTTCCAAATATTCATCAAAGGTTGTCATACGGTCGATGATACCTTCATCTGTAATTTCAATAATGCGATTTGCAATGGTTTGTACAAATTGGTGGTCATGGGAAGCAAACAAGAGAATCCCTTTAAAGTCAATTAAACCGTTGTTGACTGCAGTAATCGACTCCAAATCCAAGTGATTGGTTGGTTGATCCAGAACCAATACATTGGAGCCGTACATCATCATACGGGAAAGCATACAGCGCACCTTTTCTCCACCGGAAAGTACATTAACCGGTTTTAACACATCATCACCTGAGAACAACATTTTTCCCAGAAAACCTCTCAGATAAGTTTCTGTGGTATCCTGTGCATACTGTTCCAGCCACTTAATAATGCTTTCATTACAGCCATTAAAGTATTCGGAATTATCTTTCGGAAAATAGGATTGAGTTGTACTTACTCCCCATTTATAAGAACCTTCATCCGGTTCTAATTCACCCATTAAAATTTGGAATAAAGTCGTATTTGCAATATCATTTTCGCCGACAAAGGCAATTTTATCTCCTTTGTTTACACGGAATGAAACTTTGTTCAGTACTTTTACACCATCTACTGTTTTAGAAATATCTTCTACCGTCAAAATCTCTTTGCCCGGTTCGCGGTCCATTTGGAACCCTACATACGGATAACGACGGGTTGAAGCCGGCATTTCTTCCACCGTCAATTTCTCAATTAACTTTTTACGGGAAGTTGCCTGTTTGGATTTTGATTTGTTGGCAGAGAAACGTTGAATAAAGTTTTGCAGTTCTTTGATTTTATCTTCGTTCTTTTTATTTTGGTCACGCATCACACGCTGCATGAGCTGGCTGGATTCGTACCAGAAATCATAGTTGCCCACATAAAGTTTGATTTTATTATAATCAATATCCACAATATGAGTACAAACGTTATTCAAGAAATGACGGTCATGGGATACTACAATCACAGTACCCATGTAATCCATTAAGAAGTCCTCCAGCCAGTTAATGGATTTAATATCCAAACCGTTGGTAGGTTCGTCCAAAAGAATAATATCAGGCTGGCCGAACAATGCTCTTGCCAACAGTACCTTTACCTTCTCGCTTTCTGTTAATGCACTCATTTGCATATACAGCATATCCGTTTCCAATCCAAGACCTTGCAGCAGTTTTCCTGCATCGGTTTCGGCATCCCAACCGTTCATTTCCGCAAATTCTGCTTCCAGTTCTGCTGCCAAATGACCGTCTTCCTCACTGAAGTCCGGCTTTGCATATAACTCGTCTTTTTGCTTCATTACATCATACAAACGCTGATTGCCCTGCATAATGGTATCTAAAACCGTAAATTCTTCATATGCAAAGTGGTCCTGTTTCAATACGGACATTCTGCACTTAGGGTCAATGGAAACATCACCTTTGGTTGGTTCCAATTCACCTGACAATACTTTTAAAAATGTAGATTTACCGGCTCCGTTAGCGCCTATCACACCATAACAGTTGCCGGGAGTAAACAGCAAATTTACATGAGAAAATAAATCTTGGCCGCTAAAGCCAACACTTACATCAGATACTGTAATCATAGTTCCTCCAGTATAGTTGAATTTTATTATGAATCGTTCTAATCATTGTATCATAAATTGCGATTTTGTCAAAATATCCTGTGTTCAGTTTCGATAAATGGTCTTAGAAACCACAATGGTATTTCTCCGTTCAAACATATCATCCAAAAGCGCGTAATAACTGCCCGGTGTAACAATGCCGCTGACATCCAATACATCCAACCCTGCAGAACCTGTAATATAATCAGCCAATTTCACACAGTTGGTATTGATGGCAAAATAGGTTTTAAATTCTCCTGATTTGATTTTGTATATCTTTGCTCCTGTTGCCTTTACCAGTTCGCTGGCAGCATCGTTACAAGGTTCCTCCTGAGACAGTGTGCCATTTTGTATCCGTTCGTATCTTGTCTGCCACGGCATTGCTACCTGCATAATTTCGTTTATTTTTTCTTCTACTTTCTTTTTTTGAGCATCTGATAAACAAAGGCCGAAACCTACCAATATTTTCTTTTCAAACGATAAACAATGGCGTATATACAACTCTCTGGGCGCCTTTACAATGGTTCCCTGGCTGAACATACCAAAAAATTTATGCTCTGTTTCGTCATACGCCCCATAAGAATACACGGTATCTCCGTAACAGAAATCAGAATGCCCAAATTCATTTAAATTCTCTCCGCATAAATGGATAAATACTTCTAAATCCACCCGTTCTTTCCCTTCAGGTGCATTGATTTCTTGAATCATATTTGCTTTTACATTATGTTCTCTGAAATATTTATTAAAATTGCTCATTAATCTGGACGGTATAAAGGCGGTAATAAATAACGGAAGCGGAATACGAACTCTTCTTGTAGTGTTATCATCATTTAAATTCCATTTAAAAATTTCCGAAAAGAAATCAAACAGGACAGTCAGTCCATATAAAATCATATAGATGCCTACAATGCGCAAAACGGTTGTGCTTCTCATAAACGGATTCATAAATAATATAATTGCAAATGCAATTGATAAAATAGAAACCAATGCGCCAATCAAGCGGCCTTGAGACTGCTTTTTGATTGCTTGTATGCAAATAGCACCCCTGATAATACCTGTACATAAAAACCAAAGTGCAAAAATCCATGTAACAGATATAATATAAAACCAAGATAATACAAACAGACTGGCAGCAACGACAGCGTATGCCAAGCCAATAAGTACACCTTGTATCATATGTTTATTTAAAATAACGCCTACCGCGTGTGTAATACCTGCCACTACGATTGCAATTGCAATCCCAATCATCAGCACACGGGAAGCCAAATCGTGGTCGATTAAAATAAAGATACCAATTCCCAAAAACAAAACGGATGTTACCAGCAAAAGCAATGGATTCACAACTTTCGCTTTGATATTCATTCTGTAACCTCCCTCAATTTGGTAATATTACTCTTCTTTCCAGCTTTCAAACGCAAAAAACATGCCAAATAACCCAAGTGTAATGGAAACAGCCGCGCAGGTAATCGATACCACTTCCAAACGAAAGGGACTGGTAAACGCGGCAACAATTGCACATATGATTGCAATGCCGAAAAAAATCCATGCAATTTTTCCTGCCATATACATACTTCCTTTTTATGAAAAACAATCAAGTACTAAAATAACAATTATAAATGAACCCTCACATCGGATTGACTATTATATTCATACACACAAGAATAAAACTGTAAACTTGTGCAGCAATTTTGTAAAGCGGAATAGATACATTCTGCCATACATCAAAGCATCATAGATAAAATTTTTATAATGTCCAGCACTGTATTTGTTCTATGATTGCATTCCAAACAGAGCTTCAAAGTGATTTACTGCGCCTTATTTGGAAATAAGAGATTACAAAGCGTTCCAAACTGCTCCATGGTTAATTGTTCTGCCCTGGCAGTTGGTGCAATACCTGCCTGTTGCAAAGCTGCAGATAGTTCCTCTTTTGATTTTCCAAGACCGGTACTTAAAGAGTTCAAAACTGTTTTTCTACGCTGTCCAAATGCTGCTTTTACCAATTTGAAAAACTGTTTTTCTTCTGTTTCCAATTTTACGGGAGGTTCCGTGCGGATATTGAGACGAATCACAGCCGAATCTACATTGGGAGCAGGAAAAAAGCAGTCTCTGGGTACATCAAATAATATCTGGGGCTGGCTGTAATATTGCACCGCTACGCTCACTGCGCCGCAAGCACGCGTACCGGGAGCCGCACAAATACGCACAGCCGCTTCTTTTTGTACCATAACTGTCAGAGATTCCACCGGAAGCTTTTCTTCCAGCAATTTCATGATAACGGGAGATGTAATATAATATGGAAGATTGGCACAAACCAAAACATCTAAACCGGAAAATTCATCGTGAATCAGTTGATGCAAATCCACTTCCATGATGTCTGCCTGCACAACTTTTACATTATCAAAATCTCTCAGTGTTTCTGCCAGTACAGCAGGAAGCCTTTTATCCAATTCAATGGCTACCACTTTATTGGCCCTTGCTGCCAATTCTCTGGTGAGCACGCCAAAGCCGGGACCAACCTCAATCACTCCTTTGGTTTGGTCTGCCCCACATTCTGTAGCCATTTTGGGACAAATTTCAGGATTGATTAAAAAGTTTTGTCCCAACGCTTTTGAAAATTGAAATCCGTGACGGGACAATAAGCTTTTTACAACATTAATATCTGATAGATTTTTCATGCAGTCCTCCAGTGAAAAGGATATTTTTCGATTTTTATGATAATATTGTTATTATATACCAACCTCTCTATGCAAACAAGAGCAAAAAAATTATAGCTGCGGTAATAGATGCCGCAGCTATGATTTTTTACATAATAAAACCCAATAACTCTTGTGTGATAAATGCTACAACAACCGAACTGACAGCCACCAACAATAACCCTCTGTTGAAATAAGCTAAGACCATGGCTGCCAGCATACCTACCAAACCGCCTAAAAAGTATACAAGCGAAAAACCGCCGTTCGGCGATGTGGAAAATAGAATACTCGGAAATGTCATAGCACCAAGTACCGCATAGGGCACATATGCCAAAAATGATTTGATAAATTGATTCTCAATGGTTTTACGGAAGAGAACCAGCGGCAGCATTCTTGGCAGATACGTCACCAACGCCATAATTAAGATGCTAAGAAGAACATAAGTATAATTCACGATTCCTTGTCCTCCTTAATTGGAAATTTCCAAGCTGCAAACGCCGAAGCCACCACTGCACAAATGATAATAACCCAACCGTTGGACAATTGATTTAAAACAGGCGTCCAATAAAACAAACAGCTGATTGCAACCGAAATGAGAATGACGATTGCAATGGACTTCATTTTTCGTGCAGGAGGAATAATAATGGAAATAAACATACCGTATATGGCAATTCCCAATGCACTGCGAATGGCTAAGGGCAAAAATCCCGTTACGGTTGCTCCCAATAAGGTTCCTAATGTCCAACCCAGATAAGGGGTTAACATCAAGCCTGAAAGGTATCTGGCTCCTACCTTACCTTCCTGCTGCATAGCGACTGCAAATACTTCATCTGTATTGCCAAATGACAGCAATGCTCGCTCAATTCCATTCATACGTTTTTCGATTTTTTGAGAAAGCGACAACGACATTAACAGATAACGAATATTAATAATAAACGTTGTAACCAGCATTTCTACATACATGCCTCCGGACACAATCAGGGCTATGCCTGCAAACTGCCCAGTGCCGGTAAAACAAGTCATGGAAATCAGAACAGCTACCCAAGGCGGTAAGCCGCCTTCGACTACTACCATACCAAAGGTAAAGGCAACCGATAAATACCCCAAACAAATGGGAAGCCCGTCTCTCAATCCTCGACGGAAGGTAAGATGGGAACGTTCCTCCACAGAAGCTTTTGCAGTTGTATTCTCTTCTGCCGAATTTAACTCAGCGGAATTAGATTCTTCCGTACGTGTTTTTTCTTTATAATCCATGAATACCCCCACTCTCAAACACAGAGAAAAGCTCCAATGATAGGTTGGAGCTTTTCTTTATGAATATTTTAACATGAAAGCAGTTGGCAGACAAGGTCGCCCATTTCAGAACAATTTACCAATTTCATACCTTCTGTGTGAATATCGGGAGTACGTGCCATGGTCAACGCCTTAGATACAGCATCTTCAATTGCTTGTGCTGCTTCTGGCTGATTCAATGTATATTTCAGCATCATAGAAACGGACAAAATGGTAGCAAGCGGATTGGCTTTTCCTGTTCCTGCAATGTCAGGCGCACTGCCATGGATTGGTTCATACAAGCCAAATTGATTTTCTCCAAGACTTGCAGATGCCAGCATACCAATGGAACCGCTAATCATAGAAGCTTCGTCCGAAAGAATATCACCAAAAATATTGGAAGTCAAAATAACATCAAATTGTTTTGGATTACGCACCAACTGCATTGCACAGTTGTCTACATACATATAATCTAACGTAACATCCGGGTATTCTTTTGCAATTTTGGTAACGGTTTCTCTCCACAAACGGGAGGACTCCAACACATTGGCTTTATCAACGCTGCATAGGCGTTTGTTTCTCTTTTGCGCCATTTCAAAACCGATACGTGCAATACGCTCTACTTCTTTTACGGAGTAACGTTCCGTATCAAATGCAGATTCTACACCATCAACCGTATCACGACCGCGCTGACCAAAGTAAATACCGCCTGTTAATTCGCGAACCACCATGATATCCAATGCATCTCCAATGATTTCTTCTTTTAGAGGGGAAGCATCGCGAAGCGGTTCAAAAATAACTGCAGGACGTAAATTTGCATATAGTCCCAATGCACCGCGAATGCCCAGCAAACCCGCTTCAGGTCTTTGACTTCCTGATAAGGAATCCCATTTTGGCCCTCCTACAGCACCAAGTATCACAGCGTCGGATGCTTTACAAGAATCCACAGTTTTTTGCGGCAATGGTTCGCCTGTTGCATCAATGGCTGCACCGCCAATATATTCTTCCTGATAATTTACTTTGAAGTCGAACGTTTCAGCAGTTTTGTTCAACACTTTGATTGCCTGATCTACAATTTCAGGACCAATGCCGTCGCCCTTTAATACGGTGATTTGATATTCTTTCATGATGTACCTTCCTTTTTTATATGAAATGATAACGTTCTGTTTTATTTTTGTGCACGATTGATGGCACAAATAATACCTTTAATGGAAGCCAAGCTGATATTGCTGTCTAAACCAACGCCGAAAATAGTGTTGCCGTTGGGACATTCCAACTGAATATAAGAAATGGCTTTTGAATTTGCACCTTCTGAAACAGCATGCTCACTGTAAGATACAAATTTATAATTTGTAATTCCAACGGTTTTCAACGCATTAAAAAACGCGTCAATCGGGCCGTTGCCCACACCGGAAATCATATGGTCGGTATGTTCAAAGCGCAGATTTCCTTCAAAGTGAACTACTGTTTCATTTTCCACATCATTTTCTTCATAAATTTTATAGCTTTTTAAATTATATGGTTTATGAACGTGTAGGTACTCTTCTTCAAACAATGCGAAAATTTCTTTCGGCATAATCTCTCTTCCGGCTTTGTCACATGCGGCTTTTACAATTTTTCCAAACTCAGGATGCATGGCTTTTGGCATTTGATAACCAAAAATCTGCTGCATGATAAAAGCAGCACCGCCTTTACCCGACTGGCTGTTAATACGAATAATGGGTTCGTATTGTCTGCCCAAGTCTGCAGGGTCAATTGGCAAGTATGGTACTTCCCAATACTCTGAGTTATTTTGTTTCATATAGTCAACGCCTTTATTAATTGCGTCTTGATGAGAGCCTGAAAAAGCGGTAAATACCAATTCACCTGCATACGGATGACGTTCATGCACTTTCATTTCAGTACATTGCTCGTATACTTCTTTGATTTTGTTCATCTCTGAGAAGTTTAATTCGGGGTCAATGCCTTGTGTGTACATGTTCATTGCAACATTCATAATGTCTGCGTTACCTGTACGTTCACCATTGCCGAATAAAGTACCTTCCACGCGGTCTGCACCTGCCAAAATCCCCAATTCTGTTGCAGCCGTTGCAGTGCCTCTGTCATTATGCGGATGTAAGCTGATAATCGCACTGTCTCTTCCTTTCAAATGACGGCAGAAGTACTCAATTTGGTCCGCATGCTGATTTGGCATCATACCTTCAACGGTATTGGGAAGATTCAAAATTACTTTATGTTCCGGAGTTGCACCCAATGTTTCCAATACTTTGTCACAAATTAACACAGCATTGTCCATTTCAGTGCCTGAGAAGCTTTCAGGAGAATATTCAAAACGAATATTGGCGCCTGTTTTTGCAACTTCTTGCTCAGTCAGTTCTTTGATTAATTTAGCACCTTCCACTGCAATATCAATAACACCTTGCATGTCTGTATGGAATACTACTTTCCGCTGAAGAGTAGAAGTAGAATTATAAAAGTGAACAATTACATTTTTCGCACCGCTGATTGCTTCAAAGGTTTTTGTAATCAAATGCGGTCTTGCCTGTACCAATACTTGGATGGTTACATCATCCGGAATTAAATTACGGTCAATCAGCGCACGCAAAATTTCATATTCTGTTTCGGAAGCGGATGGAAACCCTACTTCTATTTCTTTAAAACCAATATCAACCAAAGTTTGAAAAAAGAGCAACTTTTCTTCCAAATTCATTGGATTGACAAGCGCCTGATTACCGTCACGCAAGTCTACGCTGCACCAGATTGGTGCCTTCTCAATGACTTTGTCAGGCCATGTACGGTCCGGCAATTTCACAGGTTCAAACGGAATATATTTTTCAAACCCTTTTTTCATGATAATCCTCTCCTTTATATCAATTACAATTTTTACAAATAAAAAAGCCCCGAACAGTCATATCACATACGCTGTTCGGGGCGAATATACAAATTCGCGGTACCACCCAAATTCGGTTTATGCTCACGCAGCAAACCCTCACCATCTCTAACAAGATTCGGCCTATAACGCAGCCTTACGTCCGTCCCTATGAAATCATCAGGCCGGCAACTCCGGGATGAGCTATACATACCAGGTTCAGTACTGCCTCGCACCAATCGGCAGCTCTCTGAAATTCTGTCCCTACTATCTTATTCCCTTCAAAGTCTTTATGGGCTATCTGAAAATACTTCAGATAAATTTACTTGTAAAATTATTATACGCACAATACATATGATTTGTCAAGGGTAAAACGCATTTATCTTTCATAGAAACATAATATGACAGTACAAAGTCTTTGACATACCACTCTGTATTTTATTACAACACCTATTTTAAGATTCTGTTTCTTCTTTATCGCCAAACGCACGGTTTGCCGCTTCTCTTGCATAGTCTATGACAGTATGTTCCCTATTTTGCTGCTGTTCTCTCGGAGGAATGGTATCGTACACTTCCGCTACCATAGAGCGCATCCAAAGACCGGGTGTAATACGCAAAGAATAGCCATGTCCCGGTTCTACCATCCAGTCATAAAACGGTGCTCTTGGCAACCCATAGGCCGATAAAATAGACATAATGGTTCCGCCGTGTACCATCAATACAGCCGATGTCTCTCCACTACGCATCATACGTTCCACAAATGTTTCAAACTCCATACAGACGCGCTGCATAAAGTGGCCTCCATCTTCCCCTCCGGGCGGAGACATGGTGGAACCGCTTTCCATCCATTGGATAAAATCGGGATCATGTTCCAAATCTTTTGCTGATTTTCCTTCCCATTTTCCAAAGTTACATTCCTTAAAACCTTCAATCACAGTCGGTTCTGCATTGGGATAAATAAGGTTTAAACTATCCACGCAACGGCTCAACGGACTGGTATAGTAAGCTTGAGCGTACGGATAACTGTTTTGCTCTGCCAACTGTTTTAATTGTTCTTTACCTTCCTTGGATAAAGGGGAATCCGTTACGCCAATATACTGGCCGAGTAAATTTCCCTGAGAAATACCGTGGCGAATCAGATGTATGGTATAAGACTTCATATATTTTGCTCCTTTTTTGCCTCAGATACGACATATAGTGTCTTTACAAAGCGTTATATTTATTGTATACTTTACATATTGTTAAGTAGTTTTCAAAACTATGATATCAGATGAAGGGAGGTACCTATGTGAACGACGCATTCCCACGAATTATTACTTTGTTGCGAAAAGAACGCGGTCTGAGCCAAAAAAAGGCTGCAGAGGAATTACAAGTTTCTCAAGCGCTGTTATCGCACTATGAAAAGGGAATCCGCGAATGTGGCTTGGAATTTGTAGTAAAAATTGCAAACTTCTATAACGTATCCTGCGATTACTTATTGGGAAGATCTCCAAACCGTTCAGGTGCCACCATCACAATAGATGATTTACCGGAAGACACGGAATCAAAAGGAAAGCACAAAACAGGCATTATTGCTACCTTAAATAAAAAATTGATTATGAACTCCATTCATGTCATCTACGGTATTTTACAAGAATGCAATAACCATGCGCTGACAGAAGAAGTCTCTTCTTTTTTATCTACAAGCATTTATAAAATCTTTCGCTTGTTGTATTCTGCCAATCCTAAAAATCCGCAGGGACTTTTTGCCGCACCTTACAAAAGACATTTTGGTCTTGCCAATGCTTCTATGGAACTGTCCGAAGCAAATGCGGCTTGTCTCGTCAGCGGAGAAGCTGTAGAGGATTTGCAGCCGCTTGAAAAAGAAAAAGCTCCAAATTTATCTCCCGAATCCATTACAAAAAAATATCCTTCTTTTGCAGCTTCCCTATTTAATCTGATTCAAAACGTAGAACAGAAAATGGGAATCAAAAAGAAACACGATCATTAAAAGGACACTTGTATTATAACAAGTGTCCTTTTTATTTGCAAATATCTGCACGATTATTCCAGCTGTTTTAAATTGTTATACTCTTTTCTTCTGTTTAAATATTCCTTTGTTTCTTTTATTACTTGATTAGATAGTAAAAAAATAGCTACTAAATTCGGTATTGCCATAAATCCATTTAACGTGTCACAAATGTCCCATACCAATGTTAAATCCATACCGCAGCTGGCTGCTGCAAAAAAAGCAAACAAGATACGATACGGTATCAACAATTTATCTCCGCACAAATACCGCAGTCCACATTGTCCGTAGTGAGACCACCCCAGCATGGTTGCAAATGCAAATAAGGTAATAGATACGGAAATCACACCGTCTCCAAATACTCCAAATACCGTGTGAAATGCCGCTGTACTCAGTGCACCGCCATCTTTGCCCGTTGTCATAGCTCCGCTGCATAAAATACAAAGAGCTGTGATGGTACACATGACAATGGTATCGGTAAAGACCTGAAAAATCCCCCACATTCCTTGCTCTGCCGGCTCTTTGCAGTCCGCTTCCGTATGCGCCATGACCGAAGAACCCAATCCTGCCTCATTTGTAAAGATTCCCCGTGATACCCCGCTGCGCAGAGCAATCATCATAACAGAACCGCTGATGCCCCCTGTTGCACTTTGTAAATTGAACGCGCCGGAGAAAATTTGACCAAACACACTTGGAAGCATCGTTCCATGTACCGCAATGACAATGATACCTGCCAAAAGATAAATACCCGCCATAATAGGCACTACTTTTTCCGTTACCTTTGCAATTCTCTGGATACCGCCGCTTAATATGATAAACACAATCAGCGCAACAACGACTCCCGTAATTGTAGTATTTACGCCAAAGCTGTCCTGCAAGGCTCCGCCAATGGCATTTGCCTGCGCCATATTTCCCATTCCAAAGGATGCCAGTACGCAGGCAATGGCAAATACAACGGCAAGCGGTTTGCATTTTAACCCGTATTCTATGTAATACATAGCGCCGCCAAGCCATTTTCCGTTTTTATCTTTTTTTCGATATTTCATACCAAGTACTGTTTCCGCATATATAGTCATCATTCCCAATAAGGCTGAAATCCACATCCAAAAGATTGCGCCGGGACCTCCAAGTGTCAGCGCAGTTGCTACGCCCACAATATTTCCCGTACCTATGGAACCTGCCAATGCTGTTGTCAGTGCCTGAAAGGGAGAAATGCCATCATTGCTTTGTTTTTTTCTTTGAAACATACCGGCAAAGGTGAGTTTCATCCATAAACCTATTTTTGTAAATTGAAAAAAACGCAGCCTGACAGTAAATAAAATTCCCGCAAGCAAAATACATATTAATACAGGCCAACCCCATAGGATAGGTTGTATGAAATGATTTGCTTTTTCTATCACCTGCAACAACCTTTCAACCGCCTTTCTTTTCCATCAATCTTATTAGATTGTATTCTCACAGCATCTATTTCATGTATATTTATAAGAAACATAAAAGGTGACAGCCAAATTCTCTGCTTTTAAAAATGAAATAATTACAAATATCAACAGGTACCTTATGCTATAATTTGAACTTACTGCTTTGAATTATGGATGTGTGATAGAACAATAACAATGTTAAATTTTTGTGCATATTTTCTTAACATTGCGGAATATCAAAAATAATTTTTAGGATAATAGCACCAAAATCCTTGAAATTTCCAAAATTTATGCTATCATTAAATTAAACGAATATAGGATGCGAAAGGGAGTTATATATTGTGAAAAATATCAACAATCAAGAAAAAAATCAAATCCCGTTACAGTTATTTCATCAAGGAACCAATCCATATGCATATGAGTTCTTAGGAGTACATAAAACTATAACAGACGGCGCTCAGGGAATGGTATGCCGTGTTTGGGCCCCAAATGCCATTTCTGCTTCTATTGTTGGAGATTTTAATGAATGGAATCCCTCTGCGCATCCTATGAAAAAAATCAGTGACGGTGTATGGGAGTGTACGCTTCCGTTTGAATTTGCTCAGTTTGAAGCTTACAAATTTTTAATCGAAGATGATAACGGCAATTTCATTTATAAAAGTGACCCTTACGCACACCATTTTGAGACAAGGCCGGGAACAGCCTCCAAATACTATGACCTTTCAGGATACCGGTGGAACGATTCCGATTGGTACAAGGAAAAAGAAAAGCACCCGCACTATGAACAACCTGTCAATATCTATGAAATACACCTGGGTTCCTGGAAACGCTATCAAGACGGACATGTATTCTCTTATGAAAAAATTGCGGACGAGTTAATTCCATACATAAAAGAAATGGGTTATACCCATATTGAATTAATGCCTATCACCGAATATCCGTATGATGGTTCTTGGGGATACCAAGTCACCGGATATTTTGCGCCTACTTCCCGTTATGGGGAACCAAAAGAATTTATGAAATTTGTAGATAGGTGCCACCAAGCGGGTATCGGCGTGATTATGGACTGGGTTCCGGCACATTTTCCAAAGGACGAAAGCGGGCTTGCCCGTTTTGACGGTACTGCCTGCTATGAATACGCTGATCCCAGAAAAGGAGAGCACAGCGATTGGGGTACCTTGGTATTTGACTACGGAAAAACAGAAGTAGTAAACTTTTTGATTTCCAGCGCCGTTTTTTGGCTGAAAGAATTTCATATTGACGGCTTCCGTGTGGATGCGGTTGCCTCCATGCTTTATTTGGATTACAGCCGTGAAGACGGACAATGGGTTCCAAACAAATTTGGTGGCAAAGAAAACTTGGAAGCGGTTGCATTTCTGCAAAAATTAAACGAAGTCGTGTTTGAGCTTTTCCCTACCGTTATGATGATTGCTGAAGAATCCACTTCTTGGCCCATGGTATCAAAGCCTACTTACTGTGGTGGTCTTGGTTTTAATTACAAATGGAATATGGGTTGGATGAACGATATGCTCAGTTATATGAGCCTTGACCCATTGTTCAGAAAAGGCAGTCACGACAAACTGACATTCTCGTTCTTTTATGCATTTTCAGAAAACTTTATTCTACCCATTTCTCATGATGAAGTGGTACATGGCAAATGTTCTCTTATTAATAAAATGCCGGGCGACAATGACCAAAAACTGGCAGGCATTCGCGCTTTTATGGGATATATGATGGCACATCCGGGCAAAAAACTAATCTTTATGGGTACAGAATTTTGTCAGTTTATTGAATGGAATTATGAGCAGGAATTGGATTGGCTTTTGCTTGCTTATCCGTTTCACCAAAAAGCAAAACATTTTTTCCAATCATTAAATCACTTCTATTTGAATACACCTTCTTTATGGGAAGTAGATTTTTCTTGGGAAGGCTTTTCCTGGATTGCTCACGATGACAATGAACAAAGTGTCATTGCATTCCGCAGAATTGATAAAAGCGGCCGCGAAATCATTGCCGTGTGTAACTTTGTACCTGTACAAAGAGAACATTACTGTATTGGTGTACCATTTACAGGTACCTATGAAGAAGTCTTTACAACAGATGCAGAGGAATTTGGCGGAAATGGTATTACAAACGGAAATGCAATCAAAACCCTGGATGAACCTATGCATGGCTTTGAGCAATGTATTCCGCTTACCTTGCCACCGCTATCTGTTATTTATTTAAAATGCAAACGCCGCAAACAGACCAAAGCGGCTGCACATACAGACAAAACACCAACCAAAGTAACGAAAACTGTAAGAAAAACAGCAGACAAAAAAACGAAAACAACAGATAAGAAAACGAAGAAAAAAGCGGATTAATCCGGCAGCAAAACGCATACATCAAGGAGGAATGAATATGTTACCAAAACAAGAAGTAGTTGCCATGCTGCTTGCAGGCGGACAAGGCAGCAGATTAGGAGTACTGACAAAAAAACTTGCCAAACCGGCGGTTCCTTATGGCGGAAAATACCGTATTATAGATTTCCCACTGTCTAACTGTATCAATTCCGGCATTGAAACCGTAGGTGTTTTAACACAATATCAACCGCTGATATTAAATGATTATATCGGCAGCGGACAGCCTTGGGACTTAGACCGTCTGGATGCCGGTGTACATGTTCTTCCTCCCTATCAGCACATTGACGGTTCCGATTGGTACAAAGGAACCGCAAATGCGATTTATCAGAATATTAATTTTATTGAACGATATCATCCGGATTACGTTGTCATTTTATCAGGTGACCACATATATAAAATGGATTATTCCAAAATGGTAGCGTTCCACAAAGAGCATCACGCAGCGTGCACCATTGCGGAAATAGAAGTTCCTATGGAAGAAGCTTCCCGATTCGGCATTTTAAATACATACGAAGACGGAACCATTTACGAATTTGACGAAAAACCAAAACAGCCTAAGAGCAACAAAGCATCTATGGGAATTTATGTATTCAGCTGGGACAAATTACGTAAGTACCTAACTGAGGATGAAGCAAACCCAAACTCCAGCAATGACTTTGGCGGCGATGTTTTGCCCGCAATGCTGGGTGCAGGCGAAAAAATGATGGCGTATGAATTTTCAGGTTATTGGAAAGATGTAGGCACCATTGATAGTTTGTGGGAATCCAATATGGACCTGCTCAATCCAAAGGTCCCTCTGGATTTAAGCGATGAAAGCTGGAAAATTTATTCTCGTAATCCAACACTCCCTCCTCATTATATTTCCAATGAAGCACATGTACAAAACGCTTTAATTGCAGAAGGTTGCGATATTTACGGAGAACTGGATTCCTCCATCGTATTTGAGGATGTTACCATCGGAAAAGGCGCAGTCGTACGTGACTCCATTATTATGCCGGGTGCAAAAATAGAAGAAGGCGCAGCGGTACAATATGCAATTATAGGAGAACAAGCTGTTATAAAAGCAAATGCTGAAGTGGGAAAGCGACCTGAGGATATGGAAAATTTAGAACAGTGGGGTTTAACTGTGGTAGGCGGCAACTATATCGTAGCACCTAACACAGTAATTCCTCCCAAAACTATGTTAGATGCAGACGACCAAAAGGAGGAACTATAATATGCGCGGCAATAATGTAGTAGGTGTTTTATTTTCTAATGTACATGATGATAAAATTCGTGAACTGACAGAAAAACGTACCATAGCTTCCGTTCCTTTCGGCGGCAGATACCGCTTGATTGATTTTCCTCTTTCCAATATGGTAAATTCGGGTATCAGTAAAGTTGGCGTTGTGACAAAAAGCAATTTCCAATCTTTAATGGATCATCTCGGGTCGGGCAAAGCATGGGATTTATCTCGTAAACGCGACGGTCTTTTTTTCCTTCCTCCTTTTGGAAAGCAAGACCAGGATATATCCAACAGCCGCATTGAAGCATTGGAATCCATCCGTCATTTTTTGGTAACATCAAAAGAAGATTATGTTCTGCTCAGTGACTGTGATATTGTCTGTAATATTCCCTATCATGATGTAGTGGAGGCACATATACGCAATCAAGCAGATATTACCGCGGTGTATCAACATGGCATCATTCCGCAGCATATGAGCGAACCTACTGTATACAGCGTAAAAGAAAACGGCGCATTGCGCGATATGCTGATTCATCCAAAAGTGGATGGCCCATGTAATTACGGATTGAACATGTATGTCATTAATCGTCCCCTATTAATTGAATTAATAGAAGACTGTGTCAGCAGAAATATGTATAATTTTAACCGTGATTTTATTCAGCGCAATATGTTTCAATATCGTTTTTATTGTTATGAATTTAAAGGTTATTCCAAAGTAATTTGTTCCACACAGGATTATTTTCAAGCAAATATGGATTTATTAAATCCTGATGTGAAAACACAGCTGTTTCAGCCTGATAAACCAATTTACACTAAAGTGAGAGATGACATGCCTGCAAGATATGGACTTGGTTCCAATGTAAATCAATCCTTAATCGCAGATGGATGTGTCATTGAAGGTGAAGTACAAAACAGTATATTATTCCGCGGCGTCACAGTAGCGAAAGGTGCAAAACTAAAAAATTGTGTCATTATGCAGGATACTTGTATCGGTGCTGACTGTAACTTGCAAAATGTAATTACAGATAAAGATGTTGTGATACAAGATGGACGCTCTTTTATGGGTACAGATACTTACCCTGTTTTCATCAGCAAAGGCAGCATTGTATAGATACCAAATTGAAAGGCATGTGATAGTAACATGAAAGTTTTATATTGTACAAGCGAAGCGCTTCCCTATATTGCAACCGGGGGTTTGGGAGATGTTGCAGGTTCCTTACCCCAGGCTTTGCGTCAGCGTTTGATTGGCTGCAGAATTGTAATGCCACTTTATGAAGATATTCCACAGCATTTGCGTGATGAAATGAAATTTGTCACCAGCCTTTCTGTTCCGGTTGCTTGGAGACGTCAGTATTGTGGTGTATTTGAAGCAAGATACGGCGGTGTTATTTATTATTTTATAGATAATCAATATTACTTTAAACGAAGCGGTATTTACGGTCATTTTGATGACGCAGAACGTTTTGCATTTTTCTCCAGAGCTGTTTTGGAAATGCTGCCTTTTATAGATTTCCAGCCAAACATCATTCACTGCAATGACTGGCAAACTGCCCTGGTACCTATTTATTACCATCTGTTTTATGGACATCAGGAATTTTATCAAAACATGAAAACATTGATGACCATTCACAACATTCAGTATCAAGGCAAATATGGTCTTGAGGTATTGACAGATGTATTGGGGATTCCAAAAGAAGCAACCTCCTTGGTAGAATATGATGACTGTGTAAATCTGCTCAAAGGTGCAGTTGAATGCTCCAATTGGGTGTCTACAGTAAGTCCTACATACGCTCAGGAGATTATGGACCCATGGTTCTCATATAAACTGGATGGTATCTTAAAAGAACGCTCCTGGAAGCTCTCAGGCATTCTAAACGGTATTGATACCAAAAACTATGACCCTGAAACAGATTCGGATATCTACGCTCCTTACAGTGCTGAACATCCCGAAGGAAAAGCTGTAAACAAACAAAAGTTGCAGGAGCGTCTGGGGCTGGAGCAAAATCCGGATATTCCATTGATTGGTATGGTTACCCGTATGGTATCCGCCAAGGGACTGGACTTGGTCATTGAAGGATTGGACCAAATTATGTGCAGCAACAATGTTCAGTTTGTAATCTTAGGGTCAGGTGATTTTGAATATGAATCTTTCTTCCGCAGTATGCAGGATAAATATCCGGGAAGATTGGTCGCATGTCAGGGATTTGTACCGGAATTATCACGCAAGATTTATGCAGGTTCAGACATTTTCTTAATGCCATCCAGAAGTGAACCCTGTGGATTATCCCAAATGATTGCACTACGTTATGGTTCTATCCCTGTTGTAAGGGAAACAGGAGGATTAAAAGACTCCATTCAAGACAGCGGCGATGGCAACGGTAATGGATTTACCTTTCAAAATTATAGCAGCGGCGATATGGTATATGCTGTTCAACGTGCACTAACCGGATATGAAAACAAAGAAGGCTGGTCAATATTAGTGGAGCGCGCTTTAAAAAGTGATAACAGTTGGGGGCGTTCCGCCAATGAATACATTCGTTTATACAAACAATTATTAAAATAATGAAAAGACACTGTTTGAATCATCAGACAGTGTCTTTTTTCATCATTAAGCATACAATTTACTTCTGTCATTCATATGGACATAGCAATCAAAATACAGCTATATTGTAATATCAAAATATAAAAGATGCTTCTACCATAGCAGAAGCATCTTTTATATTTAAATTATTTTTTATTGCCGAAAATAGCCATAATGTCTGTATAAGAATCGTCTTCATCCAATGGAGCTGCTTTTCTTTGGCTGTCCACTCTGGTAGCAGGAGCAGTGGTATTTGCTTGTCCAAACAGTGGAAGATCCAAATCATCATTTTGTTTCTTTTCTGTCTCCGCTGCTTTTGCAGCTGCAGACAAAGCTCTTGCTTCAGGAGAAAATCCGGTAGCAATGACAGTAACGCTCATTTCATCTTCCATGCTTTCATCAAAAGCAGTACCCCAAATGATATTAGCATCAGGATGAACCATATCTGCAATCATTTCAGAAGCAATTGTAATTTCTTCCAAGCCAATGTCAGGAGAAGATGTGATGTTAATGATCACACCCATAGCGCCGCTGATGGATGTTTCCAAAAGAGGGCTGGAAATAGCGCGCTCTGCTGCTTGTCTTGCTTTATCTTCTCCGGAAGCACGTCCTACTCCCATGTGTGCGTAGCCGGCATCTTTCATGACAGAGTTGATATCTGCAAAGTCCAGGTTAACAATACCCGGATTTTTAATCAGATCAGAAATGCTTTGTACACCTTGGCGCAAAATATCATCTGCAGCTTTAAAGGCATTTAACAAAGTTAGTTTTTCTTTGCTGATTAAGTGTAAACGCTCGTTTGGAATAATTACAAGAGAATCTACATGTTGGCAAAGATTTTCAATTCCTTTTTCAGCCTGTTCCATACGGCGTCTGCCTTCAAATTTAAATGGTTTTGTTACAATACCAACGGTTAGAACACCTAAATCGCGTGCAACTTCCGCAACAATAGGAGCTGCACCTGTACCGGTGCCACCACCCATACCGGCAGTGATAAATACCATATCAGCACCTTTCAGCTGCTCTGCAATTTTTTCGCGGCTTTCGGATGCAGCTTTGGAACCCATCTCAGGTTTTGCTCCTGCACCTTTTCCTTTTGTAGAGTTATCTCCAATTGTAACTTTCTCTGTTGCCATAGAACGATTCAGCGCTTGCTGGTCTGTATTGATTGCAATAAAATCAACACCTTTTATACCCGATTCAATCATTCTATCAATTGCGTTGCCGCCGCCGCCGCCAACACCTACTACTTTTATTTGAACAACATCGTTTTCATTATCAATTTCAAAAGGCATTGCTTTGTTCCTCCTCTAAATTCTCTCAACATATTCCTATATAAAGTTAAGTTATCTGCAAAATTAGTTATATTATTAATTTATCACTTTTAGCGAAAAATTTCAATAAGTTTTCTCATGTTTTGTGTTAGATTATTAACTTTGTGCATATATCGAGTAAAAGCGATATACTTTTTAATGAAAATGTCATCGATTCTCTGAAAAATTTTCAGCAAAATTTTTAATTTGTTCTTATTTTACTTACATCTTGAAAACATCCTAAAAATCGCATTGCAATCAACCCATTTTATGTCTGTTTTTCTCTAATGATTGTTGTTTGTTTTTATGTATCATAAATATAAAAAAGCAAGAAGTCAAGCGGTAAAATATGGCTTCTTGCTTTTCAAATATATTATTTTATATTATGCAGCTTCTGAACTGGACGTAACAGAATAATCGGGTGAAAAATACACCTTATTGTTATCGGTTACCACAGACAAATCCAATGTCCCTTTTTCTGTTGACTGGATTTTTCCCGAATCAAATATACTTTTAGCAAATCTGGCTTTATAGGTCAAGTCTGTTGCCATACCAAAATTCATCGTAATTCTGCCATCATATACTGCTTTAATACTGTATGTGTCAGAAATATCAATTTTTGTAATTTTATCCAGTCCACTTTGCTCTATTGCATTTAGTAACTCAGTAAATGCAATTTTTTGGTCATTGTCAGCATAAACAATCTCAGTTCCAATCACTGCGTCAGAGATATTTAAGCCAACAATTTCAGGATACTCCGTTGGATACTCCGTTAACTGTTCCACAGCTTTTCCATTGCCGTCTATAATCAAATACCCACCGTTATACGATACCGCACCTGCTATGGTCGCATCAGAAACGCTAATGGATACTGTACCCGGAAGCTTGCGTGATATTGTTACCTCACCGATATAAGGAAGTTTCTCTTTGATATTTTGCACAGCATAATCTTTATTAATTAAAAATAAATTGTTTCCCTCAGAGATTCCACTTTCTTTTATAATATCTTCTACGCTGTATCTGGAAGTACCTGTTACCTCAATAGTACTGATTTTAAATAAAACAGTTAGGCTCAATGTAATTGCAGCTGCTATGATAACAACAAAAATAGAGAGATAAAATAAAATCAAATTACGCTTCCTGTGCTTTGCTTTCGCCTTTACTTTTTTGGCCTGCATACTGCGTCCACGCGGTTGAGAATGAGCAGGACGGTTTCGATATTCTACTTTTTTACTTGCAGCTTTTTGTAAGTTATTTTTTTGGTCATCCCTATTCATACCAAACCTCCTGCTTTTTTACTTCCTAATAATATTCGCTCCTAATTGACTCAAAGATACTTCTATTTTTTCATATCCACGGTCTAAATAATTCAGTCCGTAAACAGATGTTTTTCCTTCTGCAGCCAACCCTGCCACTACTAAAGCAGCAGCACCTCTTAACTCTGCTGCACACACACTGGTGCCGTAAAATTTAGGTACTCCCTCAATAATAGCGACTCTGCCTTCCACTTTAATTTTAGCACCCAGTCGTGTCAATTCGCAGACATGTTTGTATCTGCTTTCAAAAATTGTTTCAACAAATACACTGGTTCCTTCTGCCAATGCAGCCATCGCCATTACAGGAGCCTGCGCATCAGTAGGAAATCCCGGATAAGGCATTGTTCTGACCAATTTTAACGGCTGTAGTCGTTTTGGTCCCGTAATACTTAACGCATCACCTTTTAAATGGCAGCTACAGCCCGCCTCTTCAAAGATAGGCAATACGGATTCCAAATGACTCGGAACAATATCTTTCAGCGTAATGTTGCTTCCTGTTACAGCTGCTGCTGCCATAAACGTAGTTGCCGCAATGCGGTCCGCCATGACAGTATATTCGCATCCATGCAAACACGGTACCCCGTCTATAATAATGGTACTTTCTCCTGCACCGGATATATGTGCCCCACATTTATTTAGAAAATGAGCAAGGTCACAAATTTCGGGTTCTCTGGCTGCATTGTGGATTACTGTAACACCCTCGGCACAAACTGAAGCCAACATAATATTTTCTGTAGCACCTACACTTGGAAAAGCCAAACTGATATTATTTCCTTTTAATCCGTCACCGGTAGTACATTTCATACTGCCATGACACTCTTTAATATGGACACCCAATTTGCGCAGTGCAGACAAATGCAAATCAATTGGCCTTGGCCCCAATTCGCAGCCTCCCGGCAACGAGAGACAAGCCTGACCGGTGCGGGTTAAAATTGCGCCTAAAAATACAATGGATGAACGCATTTCTCTCATCAAGTAATCCGGAATATCAGAATGGGTTAACGTTGAAGGATCTACAATTACATTATGCCCTTCTCTTTTTACGTTACAACCAAGATGTTCCAAAATTTTAATGCATATATCTACATCAGATAACCTGGGGCAATTATGTAGAATGCATTCGCTATTGCACAGCAAACAAGCAGATAGCAGAGGCAAGGCACTGTTTTTTGCTCCATGAATACTTACTTCACCTCGTAATTTACATGGTCCAACAATATCAAGTCTTGCCACAACCAACACCCTCTCATCACATGAATATACATTTCATATTCATTAAAAGAATATTTACTGTATATACTATGTTTTTGAAAAGATATTGTTCCCTATCCTACAATGTCTTTGATAATTTTATAAATACGCTCATTGGCATCTACAATTGCCATTTTTTTCGCATTTGCCGCCATTTCTTCCACCCTGCCTGTTTTTGCAAACAAATCCTCCACGGTTTTACAAAGCAACTGACTTGTCAAATCTTTTTCTTCAATAATCATTGCGGCATCTCTGTTCACCATTGCCATTGCATTGTGATACTGATGATTTTCTGCAACATTTGGAGATGGAATTAAAATAGATGCTTTTCCCTGCGCTTGCAACTCACTGAGTGTAATTGCACCTGCACGGCAAATCACTAAATCTGCTGCAGCCAAACAATCAGGCATATCATTAATATATTCCCGAACATCTATATTTTTGGCTAATTTAAGATTTAAACCTTTTTTTCCAAGCAAATCAGGAAGCCATTTTCCATATTGACCATATCCGTGTATATGTTGAAACTGTCCTGTTTTTCCGCTTTGAACCAATAAATCTGCCATGCCTTCATTCATATTACGTGCACCTAAGCTGCCTCCAAATGATAAAATGACAGGTCTGCTGTCCAAACCCAATTTTGCTCTGGAAACACGTTTATCCGCACGTATAATCTCTTGTCTTACAGGATTACCCGTTAATACGCATTGGTCTGTTTCAAAATACTGGCGTGCATCCTCAACTGCCAGCAATACTTTTGTTGCTTGTTTGGCCAACATTTTATTGGTCATTCCCGGAAATGCATTCTGCTCATGTATTACAGAAGGTACCCCCAGTTTTATAGCAGCACGTATTACAGGACCGCTTACATAACCACCCGTTCCAATACAAATATCCGGTTTGAATTCCTGAATTAAACGTTTCGCTTCATTGCTGGAAGTAAAAATACGCCCTACTGTTTTGAAATTCTCCACAATATGTTTTGGTGTTAATTTTCGCTGAAATCCTGAAATAGTAATTGTTTTAAATGCAAAGCCGGCGGCAGGAACCAGACGTTCTTCCATACCACCTTTATTGCCAATATATAATAATTTTGCATTTGGTTCTTTTTCTCGAATATAGCCTGCAATTGCCAAAGCAGGGTTAATATGTCCTGCTGTACCGCCTCCTGCAAACAGAACCTTCATAATAATCACAGCCTTTCGCCGTTTGATAGAATATGCTAGCTTCTTTCCACTGCGGACGTTCGTGAAATAGACAATACAATACCCATTTGTATAAGCAAAATAATCAGCGACGTACCGCCATAGCTAAAGAATGGTAAGCTAATTCCTGTATTCGGAATGGTATTTGTCACAACCATGATATTTAAAATAACCTGCATACCGACTTGAGATGTCAAACCAATACCCAAAAGCATACCAAATTTATCTTTTGCACGCAGAGATAGCGTAATACCTCTCCAAATTAATAGGATAAACAAAATAATAATAAGCAATGCACCAATAAAACCTAGCTCTTCACACACAACTGCGAAGATAAAGTCATTTTGCGGCTCAGGTAAATATAAGTATTTTTGTCTGGATTGACCAAAACCCAAACCAAAAAATCCACCGGAACCAATTGCCATAAGCGATTGCTTAGTTTGCCATGTGTCAACACCTTCAGGAGGATTAAACGGGTTTAACCAACCTGCCACACGATCAGTAGCATAGTGTTGTGTCAATGTTAAAAATAGGAGTGCTGCAACCGCCACAATCACAAACGCAATGATAAACCATTTTTTATCAACGCCGCCTACAAACATCATAATAGCTGCAATCAAAATCAAAATGATAGAAGCAGAAACGTGCGGCTCTATAAATACCAAACCAACGGTTACTGCTAATATAAACAAATGCGGCAGGACACCGACTTTAAAGGTATTCATCTTCCTAAAATTAACCGATACAAAATGGGCAAACCATAAAATTAACGCAAATTTAGCAATTTCGGAAGGCTGAAAACTGACAGGTCCTAAGTTAATCCATCTATGTACGCCTTGAACGGCAGGAAGTACCAAAACAACACCGAGTAAGAGCCACGAAGCAATCAAAATAGGAATGGTAAGTTTATGAAAATGGTGATAATCGAAATAGGAAATTGCAATCATACCTGCAATACCCAATACAGCAAATATTGCCTGACGTTTGATAAAATAGAAACTGTCTCCGTCGTAATTATGGTATGCATAAGCATAGCTGGAGGAAAATAGCATAACCAAACCAATGGATACCAAAACAAGTATGATAAACAAAAACGGAATATCAAGTCCTGCTCTGACAGAAAATAAATTCACTTTATTCCTGATTTTTTTTCCGATATGTTCTTTGGAGGTTTTTGTTCCGTTCCCTACCTTTTTAGGGGATATTCCTCGTCTTCCTTTTGCACCGGTTCTTCCGTTGGTCATATGATATTTCCCTCCCTTCTTTTATGCATATGCAAAAAATTATTCTTAAACACCAAAAATAACCCAGACTAAAGATAAAATTCCAAAAATAACGGTAACTAAACTAAATACACCGCAAATTTTAATTTCACTCCAGCCACACATTTCAAAATGATGATGAATCGGACTCATTTTAAACAGGCGTTTTCCTTTTGTGGCTTTAAAGTACAGTACTTGTAATACAACAGATAAAATTTCTGCAATGTAAATAATGCCCAATGGGAACAACAAAATAGGCATATCCATTCCAAAGGCAAGGGCGCATACAATTCCACCTAAAAATAAGGAACCGGTATCACCCATAAAAACTTTTGCCGGATTAAAGTTCCATACCAAAAAGCCCATGCAACCGCCTGCAACACAAACTGACAGTAAACTGATACCTACTGTGTTAATGACGGTACCAATCAGCATAAAGAATAATGCAACAAAAAATGTTACGGATGTATTTAAGCCATCAATGCCGTCTGTAAAGTTAACAGCGTTTACAATACCTACAATTACAATTGCTGCTAAAATCCAATAACCATAGCTCAAATCAACAGAGCCCACCAAGGGGATAAAGGTTCTGGTATCTTCTCCTGCAAAAAATATGGATAATAAGTATGCACCTGCAACTAAAAATTGTAAAATTAACTTTTGCCATGCAGTAAGACCCAAATTTCTTTTCTTTACCACTTTAATGTAATCGTCAAAAAAGCCAATTGCACCAAAGCCCACTGCCATGAATAAACCGCCAAATACTTTTACCTGCATTAAAACGGTTTCCCCAAAAATTCCTAGTGTTCCTCCGCCTGACATTGCATAGTAAATGGGAATGGTAATGACTGCCGAAACAACAATGCCTATGATAAACATGATGCCGCCCATTGTGGGGGTGCCATCTTTTTTAATATGCCATTTCGGACCTTCTTCACGAATGGTCTGACCAAAGTTAATTCGTTTTAAAAAAGGTATTAACCATTTTCCTAACAGTGCTGTTATCCCAAACGACAATACCACCGCAATTAGCGAAAAAACGCCACTCATCTCAATTATCCACCCTTTAATTTCACATATCTGCTGAATTCATACAACCCTTTTATACGCCTACCGCAAGCATATTTAAAGATGTTAATACATCCGCAAAAGGTATGCCGCAAGCCAAACAAACGGACGCACCCATTAAAGCTGTTTTTACGTCGTCAGGTTCGGCAGTACGCAATTTAATTCTTCCAATCACACCAACGCCAACAATTTCAAATGCACACCCAAATTCTTGAATACAATGCGCATTTCTTGCTGTAAAATCTGCATTGTCACTGGATGTAGAATAAGTTAATACTTTGCATTTATCTAATTTCTTTGTATCCAATTTTACAGGAAGGTCATAGTTCATTACACAAACTGAAAAGTTGTGTAAAATATTAGCTGCCTGTAAACAATCATCCTCACTATCCAGTACAATAATATACGGAGTGCCATATTCGCTATGCAACAAAAATTCCTCAAAGCCGCAAACGGAAAATCTGTCACTGCAATGACATTGTTCAAATAACTGTTCTAAAATCGGTCCCCATGTCATCATTGCATGTTGGGACACTACAATGAGTTTTGTGTTGTTTCGTTCCATGAAAGAATACCTCCTTCAGGTGTATGAATGCTATCTAACAGTATCTTCTTCTACAAAGTTGACTGTAATAACCGTACCCGGTTTTATTTGCTCACCCGCTGCATAATCCTGCGTTCTGGCAGTAGCTGCAGAACTATTATATGCACCGGTCACTTTGATATTTACCCCTGCTTGCGCAGCCAAGTAGTTGACATCCGACAATGTACGATTTGTAAAGTTCGGCACTGTAACTGTTTGATTCATACTTGCCTCATCTGTATATGCAACCACAGTACCGCCGCTTGGAACAGAGCTACCAGGATCCGGAGTTTGTGCAATTACAGTATCTCCTGAGCCTTTTACCAAAATCTTCAGTCCATTGTTTGTAAGTTCATTGGTTGCTTCACTTACTGTTTTACCAATTACATTTGGTGCACTTACACCAACGCTGCCTGCCTCATCTTCTGTATATTTTGTTTCGACATTCAAATATGGAAGAATTTCCTCCATAATTTTAGCAAATACAGGACCTGCAACAGCACCGCCGTAGTAACTGTCTCCTGTTGGTTCATCAAAGAATACCAATACCGCATATTGTGGGTCATCGGCAGGAGCAAAACCACAGTAAGATGCAATGTATTTATTATCACTACCAACTTTACCATCGGCACCAACTTTTTCGGAAGTACCTGTTTTACCGGCAATTCTGTAACCGGCAACGTAGCCATTTTTGGCTGTTCCTGATGTGGCATTTTCTTGCAGAATTTTGCTGACTCGTTTTGAAGTTTCCTCAGAAATTACTTGACGTTTCACTGTAGTATCTGCAGTTTTAATGATATTACCATCATTATCTACAATTTGACTTACAACATGAGGCTGCACCAAATAGCCCCCGTTTGCAATTGCCGCACATGCTGTAATCATCTGAATGGGGGTAATACTAAAGTTTTGACCAAACGATTCAACGGCTAAGTCCATCTGCGTCATATCTCGGTCATGGTATATACTTTGTGATTCACCCGGAAGGTCAATACCTGTTTTTTGTGTAAAACCAAAAGCCTCAAAATAATCAAAAAAGGTTTCTGTACCTAACAATTGACCCAGGTAAATGAAAAATGGGTTGCAAGAGTTCATAGTACCTTGTACCAGAGTCTGTGTGCCATGTCCGCTGGTATTATGACAGTTAATTGCTCTTTCTCCTTGTACAGGAACATAGCTTCCTGTACAGGTGAAAGTAGTTTCCTCAGTAGCAACATTTTCTTCCAATGCCATTGACAATGTTACCATCTTAAATACAGAGCCAGGGTAATACGTATCACTAACTGCCTTATTTCTCCATTGCGCTTGCAAAGCAGCTGACGTAGCTTCCTGCTGCTCTTCCTCCGGCAGTTCCGCAATACGAGCACGTTCTTCTTCGTCTGCGATTACAAACGGATTGTTAGGGTCATAGTCCCCTTTCACAGCCATTGCTACAATTTCTCCGGTTTTTACATTCATTACAATACCGGTTGCACGATTTTCAACTTTGTTGTTTTCAACGCCTTCCTCCAAAGCTTGCTCCAAATAGTGCTGAACAACTTCATCAATGGTTAAAACCAAGTTATAACCATCCTGTGCTTCTACTTTTTGTTCATACTGAAATGGCATATCAGTACCTACTGCATTTTTTGCCGTTACCAAACGACCTGCAGTACCGGACAGATATTCATCATAGTACGCTTCCAGCCCGGCAAGACCCTGGCCGTCAGTACCGGTAAAACCAAGAATGGTAGAGGCAAACGAGCCAAACGGATAATAACGTTTATAATCCTCTTGTAATTGAATGGTATTTCCTAAATCATTTTCTTCAATGAATTGTACCAATCTATCTTTTACATCTGTCTCAACTTTTGTTTTTAGAACATCGTAATACGAAGTACCTTCGGTACGCTTATAGATATCTTCTGCATCCAGCCCTAAAATATCAGCCAAACCGGTTGATATTTTACGACGTAGTGTTTCATCATCTTTATCAATATATGCAGGCGCCAATACTACTTTCCATACAGTAGCACTTTGAGCCAGCGGTTTCATATTTCTATCATAAATTGTTCCGCGTTGGGCGCTTATGGTTGTATCTCTTAATTGCTGGTCTACAGCCGCTTTTTGCAGTTCGGCACCATCTACCAATTGCAGGCGGATTAGGCTGACCACAATTAAACCGAAACCTAAAGCCACCATAACAATTAAAACAATTAAAGTCCGTCGCCACATTTTAACGGTTGTTCCTTTTGCCATCAGCTATTCCCCCTTTATAAAAATAAGAGTTAAGATTACCTCTCAACTCTTTGTGCAGCATACCAACATGTGTAAAACTTTTCAGCCGAGCCTTGGTATTAATACTTATTTCAATGAAAATTTAATTATGACAAGAAGTTCTTAATAGAGTTCCAAAGATTTGTAAAGAAATTGTTTCCACTGTTATCTTGTACAACTTCTCCTTTGTCTCCCTTGGATAATTCTACAAAAACCAATTGACTCTGGTCTATTTTTCTCATGCCTAAATTTTCTTTGGCATAGCTTTCCACCGTTGCCAAAGATAAATTTGCATTTGCTTTCATTTGAAGTTGAGTATAAACACTTTGACTTTCTTCTAATTGCTGGGCAGCTGTGTCTATCTCTTCTGTCAATTCCGTTAATTGAACTTGATTGAAAATGATAGATACCGTAGCCCCTAATGCAATTACGAGTAAAAAACATGACACTACGACCCGAAACGTTCTCGCTCTGCTGCGCTGTTTTTTGATACGGTATACATGAGTTTTAGATTGTGTTTGCAAACGGTTATCTTCTTTGCTTGTTCCCGTACCGACTGCTAATTCTTTACTTTTTCTGTGAACCGTGTATTTATCTTCCGGTTCTTTTCCTTCAAACAAAGTAAAATCGTAGGCTTCAGATGTTCTGTTATAACGATTTGGATGTAAAGCCATGTTTCTTCCTCCTTTCTGAAAGATATTGTTATAATTTTTCACAAACTCTTAATCGTGCACTTCTACTGCGCGGATTTTCTTCCAATTCTTTTTCTGAAGGGGAAAGTCCCTTCTTATAAATTAATTTTGCTTTTGGTGTATTTCCGCATACACAAACAGGAAAATCAGGCGGGCAAGTACAGCCTTGACACCAAACATTCATGCGTTGCTTTACCATTCTGTCTTCCAACGAGTGAAATGTAATAATCGCCAGTCTTCCGCCCGATTTCAGAAGTTCAAAAGCTGCGTCTAACGCTTTCGAAAGTTGCTCCAACTCTCCGTTTACTTCTATCCGCAATGCTTGAAATGTTTTTCGCGCCGGATGGCCTTGTTCTCTACGCACACAGGCCGGTACGGAAGCCTTCACAATTTCGGCAAGTTGTAATGTAGTTTCAATCGGTGCTTCTTCTCTGGCCTTTACAATACCCTTAGCAATACTTTTGGCATACTTGTCCTCACCATAACGGCTGATAATTTCGGCAAGTTTTTGCCACGGCAACGTATTTACCAAATCTTTTGCACTGGTTCCTTGCTGACTCATTCTCATGTCAAGAGGAGCATCATGATGATAGGAAAATCCTCTTTCAGGGGTATCTAATTGATAAGATGACACCCCTATGTCCATTAAAACGCCATCAACCGCTGTAAAACCGCAACTGTTTACAATTTCCGTCATCTGCGAAAATTGTCCTTGTCGAACGATAGAACAAGAATTCCCTCGAAATTTGTCGGAAACAAAGGCGATTGCATCGGGGTCTTGGTCAATTGAAATTAAAGTCCCTGTTGTCAAACGTTCCAAAATGGCTCCCGAATGTCCTCCGCCTCCGGCAGTACCGTCTACATAAATACCATCGGGACGAATATTCAAAGCATCAATTGTTTCGTGAAACAATACGGATTTATGAACAAATGCCATCGACTGCCCTCCGCGTTAGAATGACAGTGCATCCATTGCTTCCGCAATACTGTCTTCTGTTAAATTATCATTAAACTGTGTCCAGCATTCTGTGCTCCAAATTTCCGCACGGTCGCCGGTACCAATAAATGTCACATCTTTTTCAATGCTTGCATAATCTCTCAGTGGCTGTGGGATTAAGATTCTGCCCTGCTTATCCGGCTCTACTTCAGCTGCTCCCGAAAAGAAGAAGCGCTGCAGCTGTCGTGCTTTTGACATTGGCATGGCTACAATTTTATCTTGCAGTCTTTTCCAGCCTTCCTCAGAAAGCACAAACAAACAACCATCTAATCCTTTTGTGACATAAAAACGCTCGCCTAAGTCCTCACGGAACTTGGCGGGAACAATGACGCGATTCTTTGCGTCAATATTATGTTGGTATTGTCCTATCAACATAACTGCCACTTCTTAGGGAAAATGTGTCCCGTGAAACCACAGGTCTCTACTTTCCCCCACCTTTCACCACTTTATATACTGATTATAATAGATGACGGTATGAATTGCAAGGGGGTTTTCCTCCGGAAAATGGCGGAATTTCGTTGAAATTTGGACAAAAACCTCTTATATGGACACAAAAAAATCCAGACCACAATATATTGTGGTCTGGATTTTCACCTTAACAATTTATTTACGTTTTGTTAATTTTTAAATTTTCTTTACTGTCCGGAACGCAGAGAAGCTTTTATATTCTGGCGTGTTTGTTTTAATTCATTTAAGCTGGTAGTAATGGAATCCTCTGTTCTTTTCAACAAATCATCTAAGTATTCGTTGGAAGCACGTTTCATTTCTTTCAATCTTGCTTGGGTTTGAGCCAACATTTCAGTTGCCTTTGCTTGTGCTTGTCTTGTAATTTCATCTTGACTGATTAATTTTTTTGCACGTTCCTCTGCTGTACGAATAATACTCTCAGCCTCTTTCTTTGCATCTGCAAGAATTTGAGTACGGTCTGCTACAATTGCACGTGCTTGACGTGTTTCTTGAGGCAGGTGATCTCTCATTTCATCTAAGATTGCTTTTACTTCTTCTCCGTCCAAAACAGTACGGCCACCGCTTAAAGGCAATTTAACCGCTTTTTCTACCAAAGCGTATAATTCTTCCATTAGTTCTTCTACAGTTGCTTGACTCATTTTATTCTTCCCCCAATACTACAAATTACTTTTTGTTGCACAATCTTTGTTTGATATCATTTAATATACAACTCGGCACCAATGTAGAAATATCTCCGCCGAACCGCGCAATATCTTTTACCACGCTGGAACTCAAAAACATATTATCCGAACTGGTTGTCAGGAACACAGTTTCAAGTCCTTTATTTAATCTTTGGTTGGTTAATGCCATTTGAAACTCATATTCAAAGTCAGACAATGCCCGCAATCCTTTTACAATCGCCGTTGCATGACACAACTTTGCATAATCTGCAAGCAATCCTTCAAAAGAGTCTACTTCTACTGTTGGTAAATGTTCCGTTGCTCTTTTTAAAAGTGTTACGCGTTCTTCTACCGTAAAGCTTGTCTGTTTTGCAGGATTATTTAAAACAGCAACAATCACTTTATCAAATATTTTTGTCGCACGCTCTATAATATCCATATGTCCCAATGTAACCGGGTCAAAACTGCCCGGACAAACACCTATTCTCATTCTGCCACCATATTTCTATGCTCATAAACAGTCAGCATAATTTTGCCGTATTGATAGGTGCGGCGTTTCACAAAAACTCCGGCTTCTTCCGGAACCGGTTCATCTGCTGCATGCTCACACACAATAATACCACCCTCATTCATCACTTCCGCCGTTAGCGGCAACGCTTTTTCCAAAATTCCTTTGTGATAAGGAGGATCTAAAAATGCTAAATCAAATAACATATCCTGCTTCATAAGATAAGAAGCATAATCCATATGCACAACCTTTACTTTAGAAGTTAGGTTTGTATGGTGTACATTAGCAGAAATCACATCAATGGCATCCTGAGCAGTGTCTACCAAAACAGCACACTTCGCACCCCTGCTGACAGCTTCCAAGCCCAGTTGCCCGGAACCTGCAAATAAGTCCAATACGTTTCTGCCTTCTATTTGAAACTGGACAATATTAAACAAAGCCTGTTTGACTCTGTCTGTTGTAGGACGAACATCTTCTCCTTCTAATGTGGAGAGCTTTGCTCCTCTGGCACTGCCTGTTATAATGCGCATGCGTTATTCCACCTTATTCGTTTAGCATATCATATGCGTTTGAACTGAATTTGAACAAAACAATAATTTTTTGTCTAAAAATTTACTTTTACGTAGTATTATCTCACTTTTACGTAGAATCTGTCAAGAGAAACTATCATTCTTCCTGATTTCTAAAATATTGATACACTGCCTGCGCCGCAGGTTTTGTCATGCCGGGCACCAATTCCAACTGTTCTATTTCCGCTTGTTTTACCGCTTTCATGGTTTTGAAATAGCTTAGTATAGCTTTGGCACGGCTGTCACCGATTCCCGGAATTTGCGTCAGTTCGGTTTGCAATGTACTTTTTTTACGGACTTGTCTGTGGTAGCCGATTGCAAAACGATGCACTTCTTCTTGTATGGTAGAAACAAGTGTGAAGGCCTTTCTCTTGGACAAAATTGAAATTTCTCCTCCGTCTTTGGCTATGGCACGTGTTTTATGTTTATCATCCTTTACCATACCAAACAACGGAATATCTACGCCTGCACGCTCTAAAACAGGACGAACAGCAGATATTTGCCCTTTACCACCGTCCAGAAGAATTAAATCGGGCAGTCTGCCAAAACCTTCTCCGCTTTCTTTGTTCTGCTGATACTCCTGTAATCTGCGCTCTATGACCTCTGCCATGGAGGCATAGTCGTCTTGTCCTGTAAATCCTTTGATTTTAAATTTTCTGTAAGCAGATTTTAACGGTCGGCCATTTTCAAACACAACCATGCCCGCAACATTATCTTCCCCTGACTGATGGGAAATATCATATGCTTCAATATACATCGGCGGAGTATCCATACCCAGTAAACGTCCCAACTCATCCAATGCGGAGGCTTCTCTGCCTGTCCTTTCCATACTTTGGGCTAACTTTTCGGCAGCATTGTTACGGCACATTTCTACCAGCTGTGCTTGTTCCCCTATTTTGGGAATTGTGATGGTTACCTTTTTTCCAAGCTTATCAGATAACCATTCCTGCAATAATTCGGCATCTTCCACTTCTCCGTCCAATGTAACGCGAGGTGGTACACGGTCGCGTACAGAATAGTAACGTTCTAAGAATTCTGTCCTCGCACGTTTGGCATCGCCAATCTCCCCCATAAGGAATGTTTCTTGATCGTATAACCTGCCTTCTGAAAAGCGGAACACTTCAAAACACGCTGCGGCTGTTCCGTGACTGCCTCCGCTTTGAACCAGAGCAAACACATCTTGTTCCGCAACCTTTGCACGCACGACTTTTTGCTTTTCACTGATTTTTTTAATTGCGGCAATACGGTCACGGATACGCGCCGCTTTTTCAAATTCCATATTCTCTGCGGCCTCTGTCATTTTTTCGGTTAACGCTTTTAAAGAAACTGCGCTTCCGCCTCTTAAAAACTCTTCTGCGTCTTTGATAATCTCATCATATTCCTGTTCTGTAATGGTTCCTCTGCACGGAGCACAGCACTGCTTAATATAATAATTTAAGCAAGGACGTGTCTTACGTATATCCTGCGGGAATTTTTTATGGCAAACAGGAAGCTTAAAAATTTTAACTGCTTCATCCACTGCCTGTTTTACCGTCCAAGAACTGATAAACGGCCCGATATAGGTAGCCCCGTCCTCCAATTTTTGTTTGGCAGCTTCAACACGGGACCATGGTCCTTTTGTAATTTTGATATAGTGGTACCCTTTATCGTCTTTGAGCAAAATATTATATTTTGGGTGATACTGCTTAATTAAACTGCATTCCAAAATCAACGCTTCAAATTCACTGTCGGTCACAATAAACTCAAAATGATGCACATGTGCAACCATTTGTCTTACTTTTTCATCATGATTTTTCTCCGAACCAAAATATTGACTGACTCTGTTTTTTAATGCTTTTGCTTTGCCCACGTAAATCACATGGTCTGATTTATCTTTCATGATATATACGCCGGGCTGCAGCGGCAGCCTCATTGCTTTTTCTCTTAATGATTTGATACGGTCTGCCATAAAGCTGCCCTCCTTACACACACATAAAAAAAGGCACCGTAAACGGTGCTTTTACTGCTCTCTTATTCTGTAAATCCGGATTGTACCAATTCAACAAGGCTGTCTACCGCGGCTTGCTCATCAGCACCGTCTGCAATGATGCGAATGGTAGTTCCTCCAACAATACCCAAAGACAAAACACCAAGCAAACTTTTTGCATTTACTCTGCGTTCTTCCTTTTCAACCCAAATGGATGATTTATATTCGTTTGCTTTTTGGATAAAAAATGTAGCTGGGCGTGCGTGCAAACCTACTTGGTTTTGTACTACTACCTCTTTAACATACATGTTTATTCACTCCTATACCATAATTAAAAGCTTCAAGTTTATAAAAATCTCAATACTAAAGAATTGGCTTATTTATATTAGACAGAACCATTATAACATAATTCGCAATATCGTCAAGAAAACATCAACAATATTCTATAAAATTTGGCTTGATGACCTATTGCAGAAATAACCCACCTCACGCATTTGTGCATAATAACAAAAATGTTGAAAACTTTTTAACGTTAAAATATATTATGCGCAAAAAATTGCGCTGTGAATCCCTATTTTTCTTCTAACTCATCTGCAATTTGTGATAAATAATCCAAATCTTCGTCTGTCAAAGAACCGGATTGTTTTGCCTTTTCAATCAAATCTGGTCGATATTTGGCAGTTCTGAGCAAAGATTGCTCTCGTCTCCAACGCTGAATATTTGCATGATGACCAGACAACAATATGGCAGGCACTTCCTTCCCTCGGAAGTTTGCGGGACGCGTGTATTGCGGATACTCCAAAAGACCATTATAATGGCTTTCCTCTTCAAAACACACATTGTCAGAGAGCACGTCCGGCAGCATACGACAAACGGCGTCTGCCAGTACCAAAGCTGGCAATTCACCTCCGGTAAGCACATAATCACCAATGGAAATTTGCTCGTCAATATAATCGTCGATGATACGCTCATCAATACCTTCATAATGCCCGCAAAGAATGGCAATATTCTCTTTTTGGGAAAGTTCGATTGCTTTTTGCTGCGTCAGAACGTTTCCCAACGGAGACATATAAATAAAATAAGGCTTTTTCCCCAATTGTTTGATTACGTCATCCATACATAAAGCAAGCGGTTCCGCACGTAAAAGCATACCCATTCCGCCGCCGAACGGAGGGTCATCTACACGGTTATGCTTATTATTGGCATAATCTCGAATCTGATGATAACAAATCTCAACAGCTCCCTTTTTTTGTGCACGGCCAATAATGCTTTCATCCATAACCGTTTGGCACATTTCGGGAAACAGTGTTAAAAAATCAATCCTCATCCTCAAAAATTCCTTTCATGGGACGAATAAGCAATTTTCTGTTTTGAATATCGGTATCAATCACTACCTGATCAATCACGGGAATCAGATAGTTTTTTTGTTGTTTGTTTGTAATTTGGTATACATCATTGGCACCTGTTTTGATAACGTCTGTAATGGCGCCGTAACAAATAGTTTCATCATCTGCGTTATATACCTCCATGCCCAATAAATCCGATATAAAATAGCGGCCTTTGGGCAGTGTAACATCGCTGCGTCTGATAAACAGCACTTTACCGCGCATTCTGTCTCCCTGCTCTATAGTGTCAATCCCTTTTAACTGTACCAAAAGTAAATTTTTATGCACACGGCTGGAAATCACTTCTAACGCCTGTGCGCCGTCTTTCGTATAAAGTGTTTTAAATTGTGCGAGAAAATCCGGAGAATCACACCAAGGGTCTACCCTTAACTCTCCCTTGATGCCGTGTGTTCCCACAATTCTGCCTGCCTCTAAAAATTCTTTCAGCATAAAAATCTCCTTTGCAATGCTCTCCCATTTTTCTGCCAGCAAAAAAAGTTGTAACATAGCTAAGATGTTACAACTTTTTTCGTTTGCATTACGCAATTTCAACAGCTACTTTTTCATCGTTACGGGTTGCAACAGCATACATAACGGTACGAATTGCTTTTGCAATACGACCTTGTTTACCTATGATTCTTCCCATATCGCTTTCAGCAACATGCAAGTGATATACAATTACCCCTTCTTCATTAGGTTCATCTACTTCCACGGTTACTTGGTCTGGAAATTCTACCAGACCTTTTGCAACTGTTAACAATAATTCCTTCATGGGTTATCCTCCCAATTATTACAGAACACCATGTTTTTTGAATAGAGTTTTTACAGTATCTGTAGGTTGAGCACCTTTGGAAATCCAATCTTTTGCTTTGTCAGCATCTACTTTTACAACCTTTGGCTCTTCCATTGGGTTATAGTAACCGATTTCCTCAATGAAACGGCCATCTCTTGGGCTGCGGGAATCTGCTACTACAATACGGTAAAAAGGAGCTTTTTTTGCACCCATTCTTTTTAATCTGATTTTAACTGCCATGTTTTTGTCCTCCAAACATATAAAATAAAAATGAAATCATTTATGTTCACCAATAAATATATTCATTGGATGAATAGCGATTTGTAAAATGGATTTTAAAATCCACCCATACCGCCCATGCCACCCATTCCGGGAGGCATCATAGGACGGCGTTTGCCTTTTTTGCCGCGCATTTGACGCATCAGCTTCTGTGTTGTTTCAAATTGTTTGAGCAAACGGTTGACATCTTCTACTTTCATACCGCTGCCGGCAGCAATTCTGCGTTTGCGGGAAGGATTGATGATGTCCGGCTTTTGGCGTTCTTTCTCTGTCATGGAAAGGATAATTGCCTCCATGCGATCCATTTGACGGTCGTCCACATCAACATCTTTCAGTTGTTTGTCCATACCCGGCAATTTTGAAATCACAGATTTCAAAGGACCCATTTTTCTTACTTGAGCAAACTGGTTCAATAAGTCGTTTAAATCAAACTTATTTTGCAAAATTTTCTGTGCAGCTTCTTCCGCTGCTTTTTCATCAATCTTGCTTTGTGCGTCTTCAATCAAGGTAAGCACGTCGCCCATGCCCAAAATGCGGGAAGCCATACGGTCCGGATGGAAAACTTCCAAGTTATCCAGCTTTTCACCTACGCCAACAAATTTAATTGGTTTTCCTGTTACAGCACGGATAGAAAGTGCTGCACCACCACGGGTATCGCCGTCTAATTTGGTTAAAATAACACCGTTGATTTCCAACATTTCATCAAAGGTTTTGGCAACGTTAACCGCCTCCTGACCTGTCATAGAGTCTACCACAAGCAGAATCTCATGAGGGCCAACCTTTTCTTTGATTTCACGCAGTTCGTTCATCAGCTCTTCGTCAATCTGCAAACGGCCTGCGGTGTCGATAATCATAATATCGTGTCCGTAGTCTCTGGCGTAACGAATCGCTTCTTCGCAAGTTTTTACAGGAGCCTGATTACCCTTTTCAAATACAGGAACACCTGCCTGTTCACCAACTACCTGCAACTGTTTGATAGCAGCAGGACGATAAATATCGCAGGCTACCAGCATTGGACGGTTGCCTTTACTTTTAAAATGCTTTGCAAGTTTTGCCGCATGGGTAGTTTTACCTGCACCCTGCAAACCAACCATCATAATAATGGTAGGTGGTTTTGGCGGTGTAGCAATTCTTGCTTCCTCACCGCCCATCAAATTGGTAAGTTCTTCGTCTACAATTTTAACCACCATTTGACCCGGTGTCAGGCTTTCCATAACTTGGGTACCAATGGCGCGCTCAGTTACGGTATTGGTGAAATCTTTTGCTACTTTATAGTTAACGTCCGCTTCCAGTAAAGCCAAACGCACTTCGCGCATTGCTTCTCGAACGTCCGCTTCCGTTAATTTACCTTTTGACTTTAATCGTTTAAACGAATTGGCCAGTTTGTCTGCAAGTCCTTCAAACGCCACTTATTTCACCCTTTCTGTACATTTCTTAATCGCGCAGCTGCTCTGCCAGCTGCATAATATTATCTGCGCAGGTATTAATTTTTTCTGCGCCGTCATGTTGTTGGTTATAGTCCCGAATTTCCGCAGCCTCAAGCAAAATCTGTTCTAATCCTGTCTGCACTTGCTGAAATCGTTTTGCCAAACCAAGGCGCTCTTCCAATTCCAAAAGCTGTCCTTCCGCACGTTTAATGGAATCTCGTACTCCTTGGCGTGTGATGCCTTCATTATCTGCAATTTCTGCCAATGAAAGGTCATCATTATAATAATATTCAATCATTATCCGCTGTTTTTCCGTCAGCATACTGCCATAGAAATCCAGCAAAAATGAAATTTCCAAATTTTTAGCCACAACAGAGAACCTCCTGTCATGTGTAAAGCTAAAACACTTTACAGATATGCATTATATAATAAATCCTAACCAATGTCAATGTAAAAAGAAAAATTTAACGAAAAACCTTATCCATTTTTATTACAATGGATAAGGTTTCAAATCATCTATTCGTTCTGTTATAAGCTACTGAGTAACAACCTCTCCGCTCCAATCATTGATACCACCAAACTCAACAATATTGGTATATCCTAAATTCACCAATTTTTCAGAAGCTTGTTTGCTTCTGTTTCCGCTTCTGCAATAAACCAGAATCAATTGTTCTTTATCGGGTAACTGCTGTATCGCTTCAGACGCAATTGTTTCGTTTGGTATATTAACAGCACCGGGAATATGTCCGATTGCATACTCCTGAGCTGTTCTAACATCTAAAATGATATAATCCGTTTCGGACTGCATCATGTTTGCTGCTTCCTCTGCCGTAATCTGCTGATAAGTATTGGAATCGGACGCTGTATTCGGGGTATTTACTGAATTGGAGCAACCTGTTAATCCTAGGATAGAACAAAGCATTACAAATATAAATATAAGCGGAAACATTTGTTTCAATCTCTTAATACTTGACTTTTTCATAAAATATTCTCCATCATCATTTTAACTCAACAATGGTAACGCCGCTTTCACCTTCTCCAAATACGCCCAAACGATAGCTTTTCACTGATGGGTGTTTTTTCAAATGCTGCTGCACTGCCGCACGCAGCACACCCGTTCCTTTACCATGAATAATACTTAATTGATGCACTCCTGCCATTACCGCGGCATCAATAAAATTGTCCACGTCCAACAAAGCTTCCATTGCGGTTTGCCCACGAATATCCAACTCACGAACTACCTTGGCGTGAGCTCTGTCCGTTCTGGCGCCTCTTCCGGAACTAGCCTGAGGTGTTTTTACTTTTTCTTGTTCCATCAAACGCAAATTGGAAAGTGGAACACGCGTTTTCATAATACCTGCCTGCACTTCTACTTGGTCTGAATTTTTTGGCAAACCAATGACCGTTGCCTGTTTGTCGATATCAAAGATTAAAACGGCATCTCCAATTTTCAGCGGCCGAGGCAATACATAATGTTCTTTTTCTTTTTTGTGAACCGGGTCTGCCATATCCTCCAAAGAACGGATACCCTGATTTAATTTTGCCTTTTGTTCCGGGGTCAAACTTTTTTGCTTGCGCAGTTGATCCATCTCTTCCATCAACGCGTCAATTTGCGCGCGAGTACGAGCAACCAAATTGGAAGCTTGACGGCGCGCAATTTCAATTTCTTTTGCCGCATTGGCTTCTATTCTATTCTTTTGCTCTTGAGCGGATTCATTCAGCTTGACTGCCTGCAAGCGTAATGCTTCTGCCTGCGCTTTTTCTTCCTCCAATTTCTGACGTGTTTCTTCCAAACTACGTACAACATCTTCAAATTTTGTGTTTTCTGCGGATACCAATTCTTTTGCGCGCTGAATAATCGTATCTTCGATGCCCAAACGCTTGGAAATTGCAAATGCATTGGAACGTCCTGGCACCCCAATCAACAAACGATACGTAGGACGAAGGGTTTGTACATCAAATTCACAACAAGCATTTTCTACGCCGTCTGTTTGCAATGCATATTCTTTCAATTCTGCATAGTGGGTGGTCGCTGCAATTTTGCATCCTTGCTTTCTTAAATGCTCCAAAATGGCAATTGCCAAAGCGGCGCCTTCTATCGGGTCGGTTCCTGCGCCTAACTCATCCAGCAACACAAGACTGTTATCATCTGCCTGCTCTATAATACGTATAATTTTGGTCATATGAGAAGAAAAGGTAGACAGAGATTGTTCAATACTTTGTTCATCTCCAATATCCACAAGGATATGACGGAAAACAGATACTTGGCTTCCTTCCGCAACAGGCAGCATCAATCCGCACATTGCCATAGCTGACAACAAGCCGATTGTTTTCAGTGTAACAGTTTTACCTCCTGTATTGGGACCTGTAATCATCAAAGTATCAAACTCTTTTCCCAATACGATATCCGTTGGAACGACTGTATCACGATTGAGCAAAGGATGCCTTGCCTGCTTAAATTGTATGATACCCGTCTGATTCAATTGCGGCATCGTGGCTTTCATCGAATATGCCAAATCTGCTTTGGCAAAAATGACATTTAATTGAACGGCCGCATCATATCCTACAATGATATCATCCGCAAACTGTCCCACTTCCGCAGAAAGTTCTGTTAATATTCGTTCAATTTCATCTTTTTCTTTTGATTGCAGTACGCGGATTTCGTTATTTGCTTCCACTACGCTCATTGGCTCAATAAATAAAGTAGAGCCGCTGGAAGAGGTATCATGCACCAATCCAGGCACTTCCCCGCGATATTCCGCTTTCACAGGTACTACATAACGTCCGCCGCGCATGGTAACAATTTGGTCCTGCAAATATTTTTGATAGGCATTGGAACGTATCATGCTGTCTAATTGTTCCCGTACTTTTTGTGACGCACGGCGCATTTTTCTGCGAATATCCGCAAGCGCGGAAGAAGCCGTATCCGCCACTTCCTCTTCAGAAGCTACGGTTTGATTGATTTTATCTTCTAAGTACGGATTGGACGTTAAACAATCAAAACGCCAATCCAACATGGTTTGTAACCCTTCGCTCTTCTTTCTCCATTGGACAATGCCCCGCATGGCACGAAGTACACCTGCGATACTTAAAAATTCCGCTAAATTCAGAACGCCGCCCGACTGTGCCCTTCTCAAAGAATTTACAATTTGTTGTAAACCGTAAAAAGACGGTGCGCCGAAGCGCGCCATCATTTGATAGGCTGTATCTGTTTCACTGAGCATCTGCTGTACTTCTTCTATCTCTGTTACAGGAATGAGGTTTCGTGCAAAATCGGCCGCATCTTCGCAGGCTGTTTTTTCTGCAAGCAGTTCCAAAACCTTATCCAGCTCAATGGTTTTCATATATTTTTGTATGTTATATTCCATTGTCACTCCTCAATTCATGTGTGCAAACCTTATAATCAAAATCATACTGTCTTTCATCTATTTCATATCAGCTACTTGGTGGTAAAAGTCCAAAGTCATAAATCGCCGTTCCAACGTTTGCAGCATATATTGTTCTGTAATTTGCGCCAGTTGTTTTTGACCTTCCGGTTGTAATTGAAATGAAAACAGTTTATCAAAATCCGCATAGATAGTATGCCTCAGCCCTGTCATAACGCCTTTCCCCATATGAAAGACAAATTCAGAAGTAGGCTTATAACAATTGCCACAGTAAATTACGCCGCTTTTAGGCAAAAATACCATATCATCCGCTTCATAAACCGCACAATTTTGGCAGCAAATTAAATCCGGCATATAACCTGCTAAGGACAACATTCTCATCTCCACTGCCGCTTTTATAATCAAACTTGGACGTTTTCTTTTTGCAAGAAAGTGCAAAGCATTTAAAACCAAACGCAAAAAATCCCCGGCCGCCGCTTCTTCCGGAGCAAGTACAGATACCAGCTCACAAAAATACTGGGCGAGGGATAATGTTTCAATATCGCTGCGAAGGTCAAAAAACACTTCCTGCGGCTGTGCATCATTAATTATGTACTTATCCCGCCCTCTGTAAATGGAAAAGCGGGAATAACAAAGCAATTGCGTCGCACTGCCTTGTTTGCTTTTTAACGTTTTAGCAAGAGGTGAAAAGGCACGAATGATACCCTCTTCTCTGGTAAGCAATGTAACCAGGCGGTCACTTTCCCCTACCGTTCTCTCCATTATCACCAATCCGTCGGTGTTGATCTGCATGGATAGCCTCCTGTGAATTGAACTCCTCTAACGATTTCATTTGACTGTAACGAATATAATCCTCTACTTTGCCTGTCTGCTCAAAAATATGCCAAGCCGCATATGCATCCATCATTGAACTGATTCTCCCTTCAATTCCTTTACTACCAGTATTCACAATTTAAGGGGAAGTTATGAAAGAAAATTTTTGGATCGATAGACAAGTTTTAACAAAATCTACACATAAAATGTGTTATTCAAAATCTGTTTTTCCGTAACCTAAACTTTGTAAAATACGCTGCCGGTTTCTCCAGTCCTCTTTTACTTTTACCCACAGCTGCAAATTAATTTTGCAGTCAAAAAAACGTTCCATATCTTCACGGGCATAAGAACCCACGCGTTTTAACATAGAACCCTTTTTACCTATAATAATCCCTTTATGGTTGTCTCGTTCGCAATAAATCACTGCATCGATATCCAACATATCCGGTTGATTTTCACGTTCACGCATACGTTCTACCACAACCGCAACTCCATGAGGAATTTCTTTGTCCAGCAAACGCAGTAATTTTTCTCGGATAATCTCAGCAGCCAAAACCCGTTCAGGCTGGTCTGTCAATGCATCTTCCGCAAAAAAATGCCCGCCCGGCTGACATAGCTTTTCCAGTTCTCCGATTAAATCATTCACACCGCTTCCGGTTGTGGCGGAAACAGGAACAATCGCCTCAAAATCAAATAATTCCGTATAGGAGATAATTTGTTCCATTAAAATGGATTTATCTGCGATGCAGTCAATTTTATTAATCGCCAGCAATGCAGGTAATTTGGAAGATTTAAATTTTTCAATCAAATCTCTGTCTGCCGCCGAAACGGGTTTACCTGCTTCTACTACCAAAAGGCAGGCGTCTACTCCCGCTACCGAATCCGTAATGGATTTTACCATATAATTGCCCAAAGCATTGTGTGGTTTATGGAGTCCCGGAGTATCCAAAAATACCAATTGATTATTCCCTTTGGTCAGTACACCCATGATTTTGGTACGGGTTGTTTGTGGCTTGCTTGAGACAATTGCCACTTTTTGCCCAATCATAGTATTGAGTAGAGAAGATTTTCCCACATTGGGACGTCCTACAATTGCAACAAACGCAGAGCAATCATCTTCGTTTAATCTTGCCGCAGCAATGCTGCCGGTATTCATATGAGACATATCAGGCAAAGAAATGCCCTCCTTTTTATTCTTCCTCAAATTTTTTATGTTTTAAAAAGAAATTTTTCATTCCCAACGGACCCTTAATAATGTACCAAAGGCAAAGTGCGGAGATTACTACAAAAGGCAGCCACATAATAGGCATAGTAATACAAAAATATTCGTACATACGAATAAAACCTTCCGGCTGCCAGAATAATACCACTGCAACCGCAACTGCAAATATTGCCATAATCAGCACAGCGCCTGCCGCAATATCTTTTACCACTTTTACAACAGGACTGTATCCGGGAGAGATTTGGTCTGCCAAAGCCTCCAAACCTGTATTTACAATTTCCAACGCCATAATCAGTCCAAACACGGTAAACAAAACTGCATAGCCGGTTGTACTGAATTCAAAAAAGAATGAAAAAACGAATACATACAATGCAGCCACTGTATGAATTCGCATGTTTCTTTCGTGATTGATACAGCGTATAATTCCTCTGAATGCGGCCTGAAAGCCTCTGAGAAAATTCACGGTTAATCCTCATCCTCTTCCAGTACATAGCTGCTGGAACTTGGAAGTCCCAACTGTGTCATCACTTGTTCTTCTTTTTCTCTCATACGTACACGGTCAATACCACCGCGTTCATGGTCATAACCTAACAGGTGCAGTACGGAATGAGCTGTTAAATAACCAACTTCACGGTCTAAACTATGGTCAAAACGTTCTGCCTGTTCCACAGCTTTTTCCATGGAGATAACAATGTCTCCCAAAATTTTGGCTCCTGTATCGTGATTAATATCATAAACACCGTTTTCGCCCATTGGAAATGACAATACATCTGTAGGCGCATCTTTATGGCGGTACTGTTTGTTCAGCTCATGAATTTTTTTATTATCTACAAATGTCACACTGATTTCAGCAGGAGCACCAAATTCCTCCAAACGCAGTACTGCGTTGCAGCAACGGCGTACCAACATTCTAAGTCCGGTCGGAATTTTCACTTCTTTCTGGTCATTGTGAATAATAACTCTGATTTTCTCCACGCTATTTTTGCCCCTTTCCTTCACGTTCCTCATATGCCTTAATAATATTCTGCACCAATCTGTGGCGCACTACGTCCTTTTCATTAAAGTGTACTTGTGCAATATCGTCAATATGTTTCAGTACACTCATCACATCTTTTAGCCCGGATTTTCGTCCATCCGGCAAGTCAATTTGGGTTACATCGCCTGTAATAACCATTTTGGAGTTAAATCCCAAACGTGTTAGAAACATTTTCATTTGTTCCGGCGTTGTATTCTGTGCTTCATCCAAAATAATAAAGCTGTCATCCAAGGTTCTTCCCCTCATGTACGCCAATGGCGCAACCTCTATATTTCCGCGCTCCAAATATTTTTGATATGTTTCCGCTCCCAGCATATCAAACAAAGCGTCATATAAAGGTCTCAAATACGGGTCAACCTTTTGCTGCAAATCTCCGGGTAAAAAACCTAACTTTTCACCAGCCTCTACGGCAGGTCTTGTTAAAATAATACGGTTGACCTGCTGCGCACGGAATGCAGTTACCGCCATAGCAACCGCCAAATACGTTTTACCCGTACCTGCCGGACCTACGCCGATTGTAATTGTATTTTCTTTAATGGTATTGCAATACTTTTTTTGACCAAAGGTTTTGGGTTTTACCGGCTTGCCTTTTGAGGTAACACAAATACAGTCACCTGCCAAAGTTTCAATTTTTTCTTCGCTTCCTTCATTGACCATAGAAATGCAATAGCGAACATTCTGTTCACTGAGTGCTTCTCCTCTGTTTATCAAAGTTAATAAGCTTTCAATGGTTTTCACAGCTTTTGCAACTGACTCTGGTTCTCCCGAAACTTTTATTTCTGAATCTCTGCCAACAATTTTTACGCCGTATACTTGTTCTATCAGCTTTACATTCTCGTCAAAGCTTCCAAACAAAGCTACCGCTTGTTCCATACGGTCAATATTAATACGTTGTTCGAACATTCCATCACCTTTGTACATGAATTGCACCATTTTAAAATTGAAATGATACTTCTGTTACAAGATAGTATATCACAAATTATACCACAGATTCCACTTTTCGTCACGCATTTCACAACATTTTTTTGGATATTCGTACCAAAATTACGACTATTCCACGTAAATTTCAGATTCCTGAGCAATATTTTCTTCCCACACACTGGCCGCGCGTAAAATCAACTGTCCGTTTTCCACGGTATATGTTGTATTTGTTGATAAAATTTTATCATCTTCTTTTAATGCTTCATTCTGTTGTTTCTCCAACTCTTCTTTTGCCTTTTGCAAAGCCTGTTCTTCTGTCAGCTGTATTTGCTGAACCTGGTATTCCGTCCATGTTTCTTCATATACGGTTGCGGGTAAATTGGCATCATTTGCTTTTGCGCGGTAAATCGCCAAATCTTTTTCATAGGCCAAACCATTGTTGTCTTTTGGCTCTACTTCAAACGTAATCGGCATGGTAAATCCAAATAATTTTAACGCTCTGCGCCGAATCACATTTCCAGTTGGTATTTTTTCATCTTGTGTCAGTGGTACTTTAATTTCATAGGTATGTTTTGTCTCCGCTATAATCTTAGCCGTTGCACGTGTAAATAAATTATTGTATTTTGTTTCCGTAATTCCGCTTACCAACAATTGTCCTTCTGCTACACCGTCTCCTACTTTTACTTGAGGAGTACCGTGCGTTACTTCCATTCGTACAATTTGACCGTCTCTTGCCGCTTTGATGTTCATTACTTTTTTATCGCTGTTCCAAATATCAGGTTTATCTTCTTTTTCACCAATGCGAATGGTAACAGAACTGCCTTTGGTGTTTAAGGAAATCCACGCAATTTCCGGATATGCAATCATCAATTGATTTTGAATGGACAATACATCCAGCTTACTTCTTGCCATACCCTCTTTTAAACCGATTTCTTCAGCGGTAAGCAGAATTAAATCTGAATTCAATTCTTGATTTCCTTCTACCTGAATGCTCCACACACGGGTAGATAAAAAACTTAACAGAACAATGAAAACCACCAATCCTGCCAGCATACCTTTGATATTCGGAAATTTATACATGACAAATGGCAGGCCATGTTTTTTATAAACACGTATTTTTACACCTGTTTGTTTGGCTAAGTTTTTCAGCATTCTATATTTTGTCCGTGAAATAGAGACAAAAAAATATTCCTTTCTTCTTACATTCCAAATCGTATATCCAAAACGGGCACACAAGTTTACAAACCGTTCCTGCCCGTTTCCTTCTACTGTAAAGACGACATATCCAACAAACCAGCGGATCAGATTTAATACAAACATAGATTCACCTCAAAACTGAAATTCAATGGATGTAATAAATCCCTGAATGATTAATGAATCTATTTGGATACATTTAATCTCAAGATTTTTTCCACTGAATTTGGTGATTGATTTTCCGGTTTTCACCCTTACTACATCGTCTGTATATTCAATAATGCCGCCGCAGCCCTCCAGAACCACCTCGTGATTTCCGCTTACTTCCATATGTGCGACACCTGCAATTACTGCTGCCGGCAGTTGTAATACGCTCGCAATTTTATTCAGCCCGCGTACATTTCCTTTTTCCTGACGTTTCTCAACACCGCGTTGTGCTTTATTCATATATAAAAGCCGCCCTTTCCAAAACGTTTCTTTCACAAGATTATGCACTTTTAGCAATAAAAATCACTCATTGGCATATACATGCTATAGAAACTTACAACAATACTGACAAACAGGTGGTAAATGCACCACAATCAGAAAGGAGGATACCGATGCGCACACGTTTATTATATCTTTGTAAAACAATTTTATTGTGTTTGATTATCATTGCATGTGCACTGGGAATTTTGCTCTTTCCAAATGATGTGCGCAACGGCGCAGCCAACGGAATCAGTTATTGTTTATACACATTGGTGCCTTCTTTGTTTCCGTTTATGGTGCTTTCCTCTTTTATCATCCATTCCGGTATTTCCAAATTCATCGGTAAACTGTTACAGCCTGTAATTCAATTTTTGTTTTATCTTCCCGGCAGTGCAGGTTCTGTGATTATTATGAGCATGATTGGCGGATATCCTGTAGGTGCACGAGGTTGTATATCTTTGTTGGAGCAAGGTGCTATTACACAGAAACAGGCGCATCGGATGCTGTACTTTTGCGTCAATGCAGGACCTGCCTTTATTATCAGTGTAGTCGGCGGTACATTGCTGCAAAATGCACTGATTGGACTTTTGCTGTTTTTCTCTCAAATTGCAGCCATGATGGTCATCGGTATTACCCTTGGCATTATCGCACGATTCAAAAAAGAACCTTGCCATACTGTAATATCTTCCGAACGTTCTTCCCAATCCCCTTTGGTGGAATCTACATTAGACGCCTCCAAAGGTCTTATGAATATGAGTGCATTTGTCATTATATTTTCAGCATTTTTGTCTTTGCTGCATGCAACAGGAATTGCTCAAGGAATTTGCCAATTACTGCTGCGGTTGCACATTCCTGCACCCATCGCAGCCTCCATCGTTTCATTGTTAACAGAAATCACCAGCGGATGTGTAGATACCGCCTCCTTAAACGCCCCCATTGCTTTGATGGCCTTCGGCCTTGGATTTGGTGGATTTTGCGTACACTTTCAAATTTTTGCAGCTACTTTAAAATGTGGAATTTCCAAATTGAAATTTATTGCATTCCGGTTCATCCATGGAATCATAGCCGCACTTGTGACCATGTCATTTCTTCCTCTGTTTCCACAGCCTGCAGCCTATGTTTTTCAAAATACTTCCGAACAAATATCCGGTATCATTTCTTATTCATGGCCTGCCGGAATTGCATTAGTAGCCTGTTGTGCCATTTTCTTGTTTTCTGTCGGATTGGAACGCAGAAAATTAAAAGTGAAGGGGTAGAAAAAAGCAAAAAACAATGATATAATAGAAAAAATATTGGGAAGGATGGTAATACAGTGAAACATACATCTTTATACGGTACTCGTATTGACCCGAACTGTGAGTATTGCAGCCACAATACAACGCCCGAACTATCTCCAAACTGCGCAGTTCATTGCGAGATAGACGAAAATGGTAAATGTAAAAAATTCACTTACGACCCTCTCCTAAGGACTCCCAAAAAAAGACCCCCTCTTGCCAAATTTACAAAAGAAGATTTTAAACTTTGACATAAAGTAAAAAACAGCCGTACATACGGCTGTTTTTTATTAAGTGATTTCTTTTCCAACGCTTTCATCATTGAATTAGGTCAAAAAATCTGATATAATATTCCATATTCATATTAACTTAGGAGGAATTCTATGAAATTGTTATTATCAGATACCCCCTTAACTGTTAGTTTGAAAACGGAAAATGAAACGTATATTGATTTATCCGCATTAAAAATTTCCAATTGTGTCGGCTGTTTCGGATGTTGGACCAAAACACCGGGGAAATGTGTGATAAGAGATGATGCTGTAAAAGTATATCCAATCATAGCAGACAGTGACAAAATCATTTATGTCTCTCATATAAAGTACGGCTCTTATGATACTGTTATGAAAACCATGTTGGAACGTGCAATCCCTGTGCAGCAAGCATTTATCCGTATTCATAACAATGAAACACATCACGTCCAGCGGGCGGTAAAAGATAAAGAGGCCGTTATTATCGCATATGGAGAACTATCTCAAGAAGAAAAAGATATTTTTTCCCGATTGGTTGCCCGCAATGCGAATAATATGAGTTTTTCTTCTTACCGTATTGTATTTGTTACGAAGGAAGAATTAACAACAACCGTGGAACAGGAGGTTGCCTCATGGTAAAAACAGTCATTATTAACGGCAGTCCCCGAGCACCAAAATCAAATTCCAAACTTTACGCTGAGATTTTTCAAAAATACTATTCCGGTGAAACAATATCTTTTATGGTCAATAAGAAAAATCACAGTGAAATTTGTAACCATATCGAAGGTTGCTCAGACATCTTGTTTGTCTTTCCCTTATATGCGGACGGAATCCCTTCCACTTTGTTAAATTTCTTAAAGACATTAGAAACATATCAAATAGAACCAAAGCCAAAAGTTCATATTTTAATTAACTGCGGCTTTATCGAACCGGAACAAAATAATGTTGCATTGGACATGATGCATTTATTCTGCAAGCAGAATAAATATGAATTTTGCTCTACATTGGCAATTGGAGCCGGAGAAGCATTTTTGACAACACCATTATCTTTTTTAGTGAAAGGGAAAATAAAAAGGCTAGCCAAATTGATTGCAAACAGAAAAATAGAACACCTATCGGTTACACTACCATTATCCAAACAATCCTTTGTAAAGGCTTCTACAAAATACTGGATTAAATATGGTGAAAAATTTGGGTGCAGCAAAGAACAAATGGCATCCATGAAAATTGAATAAAACAAGGCAGATATTCAACTCATAGAATATCTGCCTTTTCTTATTTCTAAGCTCTTATATTCTAACAATAATCGGACATCTAAATACATAATCCAGTTACGTACATTTAAAATTAGATTTGACTCTTCCTTCTGCATCAAAGCTCAATACATATCAAAGAAGTACTTGCCAATAGTGATTTCTTAATTTCGAATGCTACCAATTTTGATATAAATGAGTATACTTCTTTTAACATTCACAAATAGATTCTTTTATCAGACAGAAAACTTGAAACCTCCATTGTATTTTACCTTACTTATTTAATTACCGACCCTATCAGACAAGTTTTATGTAAAAGAACGTAAGCTAATATGCAAAAAGAAAAGTTTCGTATTAAAGTCTTACTTAAAAACAGAATAACCTATCCGCAATAGCCCTGCTTGAGCCACTATAACTTGTAATTTTGCCCTAAATGTCTCTCCATTCTGTTTTCAAACGCTGTTCTATCTTATTTATGTCGCTATCCTATTTTTAAAAGGATATGCTTTTACGCTCCCTTTTAAGATATATAAAAGTACCTTTTATTACTTTACATGCGTTTTTCTTGTTATACTGTACCATAAGTTCAAAAATAGAGAAAAAGAAAAAAGAAAACAGAACGTACTATGCGCAAAAATAAATTTAGTTTATAAAAATTTTACAAGATGATTGTCGAATATACAGAACATGTCTTTACATAATTATGTCGTAACTGATACAAAAAAGGATTTCATCAAAAACTTTCAACTTTTTCCACATAGTTTTCCACAACAAAATATAGGCCATGTCTTATTTTTTTCAGTTTTCAACATGTCATTTTAACATTACTATACTTTCATGTTGAAAAAAGCATAGTTATTTGGTTTACATAATATGTTCTGATTAACATAATTCTTTATCAAAATTACATAAAAATCTTTAGCACTGTTCTCACAATTAACAACGCCAACATAACTGCGCAAACAATAACTTTAAATTTAAAATTATTCAACTGCCTAACATAAGCATCTGTTATAATAGCCGCCATAATAGGTAAAGCGGCCGCAATCAGCACAAGTGAAATATACCAGTCAGAATAGATATGAAATACGGTTGAAACAAAGATACTTCCCAGTATGATTCCTACTCCTATCATCCAGAGCACTTTAACCACAGGATGCATACATTACCTCCATTGCAAAAAACCGGATGAAAACATTCATCCGGTTTTTATTATTTTGCCTTTGTTGCAATCTCTTGAAGAATTTTGGATAGGAAGCTTTCTACAGGCATGCTGCCTAAATCTCCCTCTTTACGGCTGCGTACAGAAACGGTACCTTCCTCTACCTCTTTATCTCCAATCACAAGCATATATGGAATTTTCTCCAACTGTGCCTCACGGATTTTATATCCTACTTTTTCGCTTCTTGTATCGCAGGATACACGTATACCCGCTCTGCTCAATTGTTCTTCCACTTTTTTCGCATCGTCAATCAAACGGTCGCTGATTGGCAATACGCGTACTTGTTCCGGCATCAGCCATGTTGGCAATGCTCCCGCATACTTTTCTAAAAGCAAAGCTAAAGTACGTTCATAGCAGCCAATGGAGGTTCTGTGAATAACATAAGGATATTTTGTTTGACCTTCCGCATCTACATAAGTCATGCCAAAGCGTTCTGCCAGCTGGAAGTCAATTTGTATGGTAATCAAAGTATCTTCTTTCCCATGTACATTTTTAATTTGAATATCTAATTTCGGACCGTAGAAAGCAGCTTCTCCGGACGCTTCTTTATAGTCAATGTTCAAATCATCCAGAATTTGGCGCATACGTCCTTGTACTTCTTCCCACTCCTGCGGAGAACCAATGTATTTTTCTTTATTATTTTCATCCCATTTGGAAAAACGGTAAGAAATATCGTCATCTAAGCCTAGAGTTGTCAGCATATATTTTGCAAGTTCCACACAGCCTGCAAATTCTTGTTCTAATTGTTCAGGCAAGCAGGCAATGTGACCTTCGGAAATAGTGAATTGACGAACACGAATCAAACCATGCATTTCACCCGATGCTTCATTTCTAAACAATGTGGAGGTTTCATTTAAACGCATAGGTAAATCACGATAACTGCGTTTTTTATTTAAATACACTTGGAATTGGAACGGACATGTCATTGGACGCAGCGCAAATGCTTCTTTGCCCTCTTCCTCTTCTCCCAACACAAACATACCGTCACGGTAATGGTCCCAGTGACCGGAAATTTTATAAAGGTCACTTTTTGCAAGGTAAGGTGTCTTTGTTAATAAATATCCTCGGCGTTCTTCTTCATCTTCCACAAAACGAGCTAACTGCTGAATCACACGGGCACCGTTTGGCAGTAAAATAGGCAATCCCTGTCCAATATAATCTACAGTTGTAAAATAACCCAATTGACGTCCAATGATATTATGGTCACGTTTTTTGGCTTCTTCCACTCTTTCCAAATAGTCTTCCAGTTCTGCTGTTTTGGGGAACGCAATACCATATACACGCTGTAAGGACTTATTATTGGAATCGCCTCTCCAATACGCCGCGGTTGCATTGGTAAGTTTTACTGCTTTTAAGTTGCCTGTTGCCATCAAATGAGGGCCTGCACAAAGGTCTGTGAACTCACCTTGCTTATAAAAACTGATTGCCTCTCCTTTGTCTGCATGCTCTTCAATCAATTCTACTTTATAAATTTGGTCTTGCTCCTGCATCAATGCTTTTGCTTCGTTTGGTGCAAGCTCAAAACGTTCAATCGGCAAATTTTCTTTGATGATTTTTTTCATCTCTGCCTCTATCTTGGGCAAATCCTCTTGTGACAATGGACGTGACAAATCAATATCATAATAAAATCCATTGTCAATCGCAGGTCCAATGGCCAATTTTGCATCCGGGAACAAACGCTTTACCGCTTGAGCCAAAACATGAGCTGCTGTATGCCAATATGCTTTTTTTCCTTCTTCTTCTGAAAAAGTTAAAATTTCCAAATTACAATCTTTTGTAAGAGGTGTACGCAAATCTACTACCTCTCCGTCTACTTTTCCGGCACAAGCTGCTTTATAGAGGCCTGCACCAATCGATTTTGCAATTTCCGCTACGGAGATGCCAGACTCAAACTCTTTGCTATCTCCTTTTAAATTCACTTTGATGCTCATAGCTACATACTCCTTTATCTGTAAAAATAAAAATCTCGTCCCTTGACAAGGGACGAGTAACGACTCTCGTGGTTCCACCCAAATTCAACAAAGCAACGCTTTGTCCTCTTTGCAGGTTGATAACGGAACCTAACCGGCATACCTTTGGTTTTTTTATCAAACGTTCGGCAGCTGCTCCAAGGTGGTAATTTTGTTTTGCTTTACCGCAAACGCTTTCAGCCCATGACGTTTGCTCTCTGTTGTAACATTTATAAAAACAAAATGTCCTTTTCCATGCATGTAATATATCTTTGTATTTAATATCGTAGCATTTCAAAATACAAAAGTCAAGTATTTTCCGTATTGGCTGTAATTCTCTGAAATCCTAAAATCTTACTGACAATTACGGGAATTATTCTTGACACAATGGTGTGAAACGTAATACAATATTTATTAAGTGTAATTAATTCATTTAGAAAATGTTGTTATTTTCACTTACATAATGTAAAAGGAAACTAAGGGAATGAACAAGACAAAAGGAGGTGTCTCAGAAAAGTGGATGCAGTAGGTATTGCGATTATTATCTGCGTAGTTGTTGGCCTTGTAATTGCCGCTGTTGTTGGCGTAATTGCATTTATGGCCGGCAGTTCTCATAGAAAAAAGTCAGCTGAAGCTACCATCGGTTCTGCTGAAGAAGAGGCAAAAAAGATTATTGAAGAAGCTGTAAAGACAGCAGAAGCAAAAAAGAAAGAAGCTGTACTGGAAGGTAAAGACGAAATTCATCAGTTACGTGATGAATCCGAAAAGGAACTTGCAGAACGACGCAAAGAAGTACAGCGTCAGGAACGACGCATTCAGCAAAGAGAAGAAACTCTCGATAAAAAAATGGAGAGTTTAGAGCAAAAAGAGGATGCTATTGCTGAAAAGAAACAGCAAGCGGAAGCATTCTTATTGGAAGCCGAAGGCATTAAAGCAAATCAATTTGAAATTTTGGAACGTATCTCCGGCTTCACCGCAGAACAAGCAAAAGAATTCTTATTGAAAAATTTAGAAAACGAGCTTGTACACGAAAAAGCTGCTAAAATTATGGACATCGAGCAGCAAACCAAAGATGAGGCAGAAAATTTAGCACGGGAAATTATTACGGTTGCCATCCAGCGTTGTGCAGCCGATCATGTTGCAGAAGCAACCATTTCCGTTGTACAATTGCCAAACGATGAGATGAAAGGCCGTATTATTGGTCGTGAAGGCCGTAATATCAGAGCCATTGAGACAATGACAGGTGTTGATTTGATTATTGACGACACACCTGAAACAATTACCATTTCCAGCTTTGAGCCGGTTCGCCGTGAAGTGGCAAGAATCGCTTTGGAAAAATTAATTGCGGACGGACGTATTCATCCTACCCGTATTGAAGAGATGATTGAAAAGGCCCGCAGAGAAGTAGATGCTACCATTAAGCAAGAAGGTGAACGCGCTATTATCGAAGCCGGTGTAAACGGTATTCACCCTGAATTGGTAAAGTTATTGGGACGAATGAAATATCGTACCAGTTACGGACAAAATGTGTTAAACCATTCTTTGGAAGTTGCATTTTTGTCCGGTGTTATGGCGTCAGAGTTGGGGCTTGACCCTACCCTTGCCCGCCGTGCCGGTTTACTTCATGATATTGGCAAAGCGCTTGACCATGAAATGGAAGGTTCCCACGTAGAAATTGGTGTAGATGTTGCCCGTAAATACAAGGAACACGAAGTTGTTATCGATGCAATTCAATCTCATCATGGCGATGTAGAACCAAAAAGCATCATCGCTTGCATCGTACAGGCTGCTGATGCCATTTCCGCAGCAAGACCGGGTGCACGCCGTGAAAACTTGGAAAGCTATATCAAACGTCTTGAAAAATTGGAAGAAGTTGCTTCATCCTTTGAGGGTGTAGAACGTTGCTTTGCAATTCAAGCCGGCAGAGAAGTACGCATTATGGTAAAACCAGAAGTCGTGGACGATGATCAAATGGTTTTACTCGCAAGAGATATTTGCAGAAAAATTGAAAGCGATTTGGAATATCCCGGTCAAATTAAGGTAAACATGGTTCGTGAGAGCCGTGCAGTTGAATACGCAAAATAAATTGAAAGCAGATATGTACTAGTACATATCTGCTTTTATTTTTTCATAAACTTTTTACAAATATCAACTAATTACAATTATTTCTACATGATATTATAGTATAACACTCTTATAATCAGGTCAAAATGAATATTTAACTGTTATGAGAACGTCGTAACCTTTATCTGCTAGAAATTGCTATGCAATCTCTTTTATGTTATAATAAAATGTACGATTCAAAACAAGCGGAGGTCTGCCATGAAAGTACTTGCAATTGGCGATGTTGTCGGAAGTATTGGCTGCAAATTTTTAAGGACACAACTGCCAACTTTAAAAAAAGAAAAAAATATTGACTTGGTAATCGCCAATGGAGAAAATTCAGCAGATGGCAATGGCATTACTCCTGCTTCTGCGGAACACCTGTTTGCAAGTGGTGTTGATGTAATTACAACGGGAAATCATACATTTCGCCGCAAAGAAAGCTACGAGTTATTCGATAGTGAGGACTGTTTATTGCGTCCCGCCAATTATCCAAAAGGAGCACCCGGCAAAGGAATTTGTATTGTTGACAAGGGACGCTATCAAGTAGCGGTTGTAAATTTAATGGGTGTTGTATATTTAGAAGCGCTGGATTGTCCTTTTTCGGTTATGGATCGTATTTTAGAAGAAAATTCGCTTCCCAAAATTATTTTAGTTGATTTTCATGCTGAAGCTACCGGAGAAAAAGGTGGGTTTGCCTATGCATATGACGGCTGCGTATCTGCAATTTTTGGCACACACACACATGTTCAAACATCAGATGAGCATATACTCCCACAAGGAACAGGTTTTATTACTGATCTTGGAATGACAGGACCCTGTTATTCTGTTCTGGGAGTGAAACCGGAATTGATTATCAAAAAACTCAGAAGCAAAATGCCTGTACGGTTTGACTTAGCCAGCGGTCCCTGTCATTTGGACGGTGCTATATTTGAAATAGATGAAAAATCCGGAAAAACAATCTCCATAGAGCGTATTCGTATTACGCAAACAGAATAGATAATAACGTTATATGTTTTTTCAAAAATAATTTAGATGGAACCATATCATACCTTTATAATAACAGTAAAATTAAAATTTTGGCTGTTATGAGAACATTTTAGCATTTATAGTTAAAAATTGCTTTGCAATTTTTTCTATGCTATAACAACCTTGCAACAAGTTCAAAATCATAGATTTTGATTGTTGACAAGAACGTTGTAACCTTTATCTGTTAGAAATTGCATAGCAATTTCTTTTATGTTATAACAACCTCAAAACAGCAACAAAATTAAAAATTTTGGCTGTTATGTGAACGTTTTAACGTTCTGTCTGTTAGAAATTGCATAGCAATTTCTTTTATGTTATAATAATTATGATTATACAATTTGTAATATAAACTGTACCTATACACAGGTGCAGACTTAATTTCAATTAAAATGCGGGCTATACAATCTACATTAAGGGAGTGCACAGAATGATAAACGGACTAACCCTGAAAAATGCATTTATTTCAGGTGCAAATAATATTTCAAAGCATAAAAACATGGTAAATGATTTAAATATTTTCCCTGTTCCGGATGGCGATACAGGCACCAATATGTCTATGACAATGTCTGCTGCTGCAAATGAATTAATTAAAACAGAAAGTACACATGCAGGCGAAATTGCAAAAATCGCAGCCTCCGCTTTATTAAGAGGCGCACGCGGCAATTCTGGAGTTATCCTTTCTCTTTTGTTCCGTGGTTTTTCAAAAGGAATTGAAGGAAAAGAATCCATTTCGGGCATAGACCTTGCAAATGCATTGAGTCTCGGTGTGGAAGATGCCTATAAAGCCGTTATGAAACCGACTGAGGGAACCATTTTAACTGTATCTCGTGTTGCTTGCGAAAAAGGAAAGGCTGCCGCCGTCATCGAAGATGATGCCGTATATGTATGGTCTGCCATTTGTAAAGGCGCTGCGGAAGCGTTGGAAACAACACCCGAATTACTCCCTGTTTTGAAAAAAGCAGGTGTTGTGGATGCCGGAGGAAAAGGGTTATGCTTAATTTTAGATGGTATGCTGTCCGTTTTCAAAGATAATGTTTTAATTGCCGATGAAATGCCCGTAAAAAATGAACAGCCATATGAGGACGACTTCTTCCGTAATGCTGCGGCAGAATTTGACCAAGACATTACTTTCACGTACTGTACGGAATTTATCATTGGCCGAGAAGAAACTTGCACAAAACCACCATTTGAATTGCGCGCCTATTTAGAAAGCATTGGAGACTGTGTGGTAGTAGTGGATGACGATGAGATTATTAAAGTTCATGTGCATACGGAAAATCCCGGTCACGCTTTACAAGAAGCACTCACTTACGGACAATTGCTTACCATTAAAATAGAAAATATGAAAGAACAACATCGCATTGCTGCGGAAGAAGCAGTAAAAGCAAAAGCTGCACAAACAGCAAAACCTCAAGCATTAGAACCGGTAGAGCCGACAGAAGAAATTGGTTTTGTAGCTGTTGCGGCAGGCGAAGGATTAAAGACCTTATTCAGCGACCTTGGCTGCGCCCATGTTGTCAGCGGAGGTCAAACAATGAATCCAAGTACAGAAGACATCGTGGAAGCCGTACTTGCCACTCCTGCCAAAACGGTTTATGTACTTCCTAACAATAAAAACATTATTTTGGCCGCAGAACAAACCATTCCTTTGGTTACGGACAGAAAAGTTATTGTACTGCCTACTCGTACCATTCCCCAGGGATTATCCGCTATGCTCGCATACGAAGGAGAAAGCACGCCTGAAATCAGCGCGAATGTTATGATGAACGCTGCAAATGCTGTTGACACCGGACTTATTACATTTGCAGCCCGTGACTCTGAATTTGGCGGTCATAAAATGAAGGAAGGCGACATTTTAGGGCTGGAAAACGGTAAACTTGAAATCATTGACAAAGATCCTGTGCACGCTGCTACCCGTTTGGCACGCTCTATGGCCAAAAAAGGAACTTCCTTTATTACTATTATTTACGGCGACAATGTGTCTGAAGCGGAAGCAGAAGATGCTTTCCAGCGCATTAAATCCAAAGTAGGAAATGAGATTGAAGTAACTCTGGTAAACGGTGGTCAACCTATTTATTACTTCATTCTCTCGATTGAATAAATATGGCTTCATTATTTGAACAAGAAATACAAACATTAACAGGCGTCGGCGAAAAGCGCGCTAAGCTGTTCCACAAGCTTGGCGTGTTTAGCGTTGGCGCTTTATTGCGCTTTTATCCCCGCACATATGAGGATTGGAGTCAACCGCTTACCATTGAACAAGCACCTTTCGGGGTCCCCTGTGCCATACGCGCCGTTGTTTTGCATAAGCCTATAGAGACACGCATTCGCAAAGGTATGACTTTATATAAAACCTCCGTAACAGATGGCATGCGTGATTTACAGCTCACTTTTTTTAATAACCCTTACATTGTCAATGCTTTGACAGAAGGAAAAGAATATATTTTTTATGGCAAAGTATCTGGTACCTTGCTGAGAAAAGAAATGAGCGTACCTGAATTTTATCCTGTTTCTTCCGCCCCCTCAGTGTGCCCAATTTACCGTCAAACAGAAGGCTTATCTACTCGAATGGTTAGCAACGCTGTAAAGCATGCTTTGGCATTATTGCCTGAACAAGTCAAAGATCCGATTCCTTATGATATTCGTATGCAGCATCATCTTTGCGAGCTGAGATACGCCTTAGAACAAATTCATTTCCCGGATTCTATGGAATCTATGAAAATTGCAAAAAAAAGGTTGGTATTTGAAGAACTATTTACGTTGCAACTGGGACTTCTTGAATTAAAATATCGTAAAAAGCAAGAAACTTCCCTGCCACCTTTTATCGATTACACCAACGAATTCTTTCGACTGCTTCCCTTTACCCCTACCGGCGCACAAAAACGTGCTATTTCAGAGGCAATGGCAGATATGACAAACTCCAAAAATAGAAGTCCTATGAGTCGATTGGTACAAGGCGATGTAGGCTCCGGCAAAACAGCTGTCGCTGCTGCTTTATGTTATTCTGTCATCAAAAATGGTGTGCAGGCAGCATTAATGGCTCCCACCGAAATTTTAGCACAACAGCATTATGCATCTATTTCCGATATTTTAAAGGACACCGGTATCTCTGTTGGTCTGTTAACCGGCTCTGTAACACCTGCAAAAAAAAGAAAACTGATTGAACAGCTCCAAGATGGTTCCATACAAATGGTGATAGGTACCCATGCACTTATCAGCGAAACTGTAGCATTTAAAAATCTTGGGCTTGTCATTACAGATGAACAGCATCGTTTTGGTGTTGCTCAAAGGAGTTTGTTAGCTGAAAAAGGCAATCATCCTCATATGCTGGTCATGTCTGCGACTCCCATTCCAAGAACATTGGCATTGATCATCTATGGAGATTTGGACATATCTGTTTTGGACGAACTTCCTCCCGGACGTCAAACCATAGAAACGTATGCGATTAGCAGCCGGAAACGTGCAAGAGCTTTGCAATATATCCGTACCCATTTGGATGCCGGACAGCAGGCATACATTATCTGTCCTTTGGTGGAAGAAAGTACCAATGATATGGCCAGTGTAGTACAGTACGCAAACGCTTTACAAACGGAAACGTTTCCGGACAAAGTGATCGGTATTTTACATGGCAAAATGAAGCCAAAGGAAAAGGATACTGTCATGACTGCATTTGCAAATGGAAAAATTGATGTCCTTGTCTCTACCACTGTTGTGGAAGTTGGTGTTGATGTCCCAAATGCGGTTATTATACTAATTGAAAATGCAGAGAGGTATGGACTTTCACAATTACATCAGCTGCGAGGACGTGTAGGACGAGGAACCGTGAAGTCCACCTGTATTTTGGTTTCTGATGCACAAAATGAGGAAGCGGTCGCACGTTTAAAAATTTTGTGCAGTACATCAGATGGATTCCGTATCGCAGACGAAGATTTACGTTTACGAGGTCCGGGAGACTTTTTCGGAGAGAAGCAGCATGGTTTGCCGGATTTAAAAATTGCCAACATGGCAGAAGACATGGAAGTATTAAAAGAAGCACAATCTGCAGCCAGACACGTACTTTCCCATGACCCTAAATTGGAACAACCTGAGCACCGAGGATTAAAGGGACAAGTGAAACGTCTCTTTTCTGTATTTGGCGGTCAAGGATTCCATTAATTTGATGAAAAAGGACGAATCGTTTTTAGTACGATTCGTCTTTTTATGTTCTATTTGTCTCATCTTTTTATTATAGGGATATGTCTTCAAATAACTGCTCAATTGTAATGGATAGTGCTTTACAAAAACAAATAATTTCTTGATCTAATACTATCTTTTGACCTCGTTCAATTTGGTCCAGTTCTTTTGCGCTCAAAAATAAACCTTCTTTTTTTAATTCTTCACAGCATTGCTCTAAAGACAAGCCTTTCTTTTCTCTATATCTTTTTACATTTTCTCCACATATATTTTTCCTGTCACCATCTATTCTTGACATAAGGTCCTCCTCGATTTTTCACACAATACTGAAAGATACCATACATTTTGTATCCTTTTCGTATCGATTATATCATTCCTTCGTAATAAATTAAACTGCACTACGTACATCCACTAAAATAAAAAAGCTGACACAAGAGTATTTTACTCTCATATCAGCTTTTATCCAGTAATTGTGAATTATATTAACTATTTTTTACTAAAAAACAATCAATAGTGCGAAATTTCGAGTACAAACGCCTTTTTTATTTCTGATTGGGTTCCTGATGTTTTGCCGCTTGATGGTGACATCCTGCCGAAACAGTACAATGTCCGCAATCGCATCCACAGGATTTTTTGCCCTTTTTCTTATCTCTGATTAATTTTACAATAACCAGAATTACGACTGCTAAAACAATAACTCCGGCTAAAAGGGTGCCCCAATTGTTTATAAAAAAGTCCAGCATCGTAATTCCTCCTTAACAAGTTTATACTTTCACTTTCTTTTTCAATATATTACTTTTTTTATACGGACGGAACAGCATAAACAGTATCAACGCAACAATTAAAAATGCAACAATAGAGCCGATAATATTTCCGTTACCTGTAAATAAGCTACCAAGTTGGAAAATTACCAAAGCAATTGCATAGGCAAACACACATTGATAAGCAATTGCAAACGCAGTCCATTTCGCATTGTGCATCTCTCTCTTGATTGCACCCATTGCTGCAAAACAAGGGGCACACAAAAGGTTGAATACCATAAAGCTAAATCCGCTGATAGCAGTAAAGGAAGCTGCGATATTTGCATAAACAGAGCCTGAACCACCATATAAAATGCCCAGTGTACCAACAATATTTTCTTTTGCTACAAGACCGGTAATGGACGCAACCGCTGCCTGCCAATTTCCCCAACCAAGAGGAGCAAACAACCATGAAATGCCGTTTCCGATGATTGCAAGGATACTATTGTCTATTTGGTCTTCGGAAAGCATAGTAAAGGTACCGTCTATAAAACCAAAATATGTAACAAACCAAATCAGGATTGTGGAAAGCAAAATAATTGTGCCTGCTTTTTTTATAAAAGACCAGCCACGTTCCCACATACTGCGCAATACATTTCCTACAGTTGGCAAATGGTAAGCAGGTAACTCCATAACAAACGGTGCAGGATCTCCTGCAAACGGTTTTGTTTTCTTTAACATAATACCTGAAATGATAATTGCCGCAATTCCAATAAAGTAAGCGCTGGGCGCAACCCACCATGCACCGCCGAAAATGGCACCTGCAATCATAGCAATAAATGGCAGTTTGGCACCACATGGAATAAAGGTTGTTGTCATAATAGTCATACGTCGGTCGCGTTCATTTTCAATGGTACGGGAAGCCATAATGCCCGGTACACCACAACCTGTGCCAATTAAAATTGGAATAAAAGATTTACCTGACAAACCAAATTTACGGAAGATACGGTCCATAACAAAGGCGATACGAGCCATATAACCGCAAGATTCCAAAATGGCAAGGAAAATAAACAGTACAAGAATTTGCGGCACAAAGCCTAACACTGCACCAAGACCGGCAATAATACCGTTTAGAATCAATCCTTGCAGCCAGTCCACACAATTAATAGCATTCAGCCCATTTTCTACCAATACAGGAATTCCCGGCACCCAAACGCCATAATTAGCAGGATCCGGCTCTGTATAATTATATTGTTCGTATACGCCCAAAGCAGCAGCTAAATCTTCTCCCGATGAAGTCACATCTTCTGTAGCTAACGTTTCCTCATCTGTCACCGTATAAGAAGCTTCATCGGTTGGAGAAAATTGGGAAGCAAATCCCGCCAATTCTGTTTTGGCAATAGCAGGATCAAAGTCCTCCGATTCGATATCCAATGCAGCTGTTACCGCCTCTGTATCTATTCCCTGCTCACCCGCATAATCGATAAAGCCGTTTACTACCTGTGACGCCTCTCCGAATTGGTCGGCATCCGCTGCATAAGAACTGTCTCCAATACCCAGCAAATGCCAGCCGTCTCCGAATACACCATCATTGGCCCAATCGGTAGCCCAAGTACCTACCGTAGTAACTGACACAAAATAAACGACAAACATAACCAAAACAAATATAGGCAAAGCTAACCAACGGTTAGTCACAACCTTGTCAATTTTATCGGAAACAGTTAGACCTTTGCTGTGTTTTTTATAACAGTTTTTAATGATAGATGCAATATAAACATATCGTTCATTTGTAATGATACTCTCTGCATCGTCATCCAATTCTTCTTCAGCTGCTTTTATATCTTTCTCAATGTGATCTAAAACAGTCTTATCGAGTTTTAATTGCTCCAATACTTTTTCGTCACGTTCAAAAATCTTAATTGCATACCAACGCTGTTGTTCCAAAGGTATATTATGTACAGCAGCCTCCTCAATGTGTGCCAGCGCATGTTCTACAACACCGCTGAAACAATGCTGCGGTACTGTATTTGTATCTTTTGCAGCCTGAACTGCCGCTTGTGCCACCTCTGTAATACCCGTACCTTTTAATGCGGATATCTCCACCACTTTACATCCAAGTTGTTTTGAAAGTTCTTCAATATTAATTTTATCGCCATTTTTTTTCACAACATCCATCATGTTAATGGCAATGACCACAGGTATTCCAAGTTCTGTCAGCTGTGTGGTTAAATATAAGTTACGCTCTAAGTTGGTACCGTCAATGATATTCAGAATCACATCGGGACGCTCCTGAATCAAATAATTTCTTGCTACCACCTCTTCCAACGTATATGGAGAAAGAGAATAAATACCCGGAAGGTCCATAATAACAACGTCATTATGTTTTTTTAACTTTCCTTCCTTTTTTTCTACTGTAACTCCTGGCCAGTTACCAACAAATTGATTTGCGCCTGTTAACGCATTGAACAACGTGGTTTTGCCACAGTTTGGATTACCCGCCAGAGCAATTTTTATTTGCATTGCTTCTTCTTCCTTTCAAGCTAAGTCCAATCCTTTTACTCTACCTCAATCAACTCCGCATCTGCTTTACGAATGGATAGCTCATATCCTCTGATTGTAATTTCTACAGGATCTCCAAGAGGAGCCACTTTACGAATGTAAACCTCTGTTCCTTTGGTCAATCCCATATCCATAATTCTACGCTTTGTTGCACCTTCTCCATGAAGCTTAACAACAGTAGCGGTTTCTCCTACCTTCACTTCTCTTAACGTTTTCAATTTTGTCCTCCCTTTCTGCCACCAGACAGATTAAATCATAATTTTGGCAGCCATTTCCTTACTGATTGCAACCCTGGATTGTTTTACATTTACAATTAAATTTCCTCCATTGGTTGTAATAACGGTAACTGTTGCACCCGGAACAAATCCAAGATTTTCAAGATGAGCCCGTACTTCGGAATTTCCGCCTACTTTGCGGATAATGTGCTCTTTTCCCACATCTGCAAATGTCATTGGTATCATATTTATTCCCTCTTTTCGACAATATAAGACGAATTATAACTCAATTATAACGATTCCGCTTTTTTACTACCTCACTATTAAGTTAGCACTTGCTAACATTTTTGTCAAGGATATTACTCAACAATATTTTTGTCTAGTTTCTTTCTATTTCCGTGGGGAATCACAAAAGAAGCTATGAAACAATATAATATATGAAAAAAATGATTCCAATATCATTTAAAATGTAGTCTTTCTATCAAAATTAAATTTCATATCATAGTATTTTTATAAAAATATAGAGGATTGTATATGGCATAAGCAAAGACATATCTTGTTATAACTATCATATACGCTCCCGGCAATAACGCTTGAATTTTGCTTAAATTCATGGTACAGTATAAAGTAAGAATCGACATGTTCTATAACTGACTAGGAGGTAAAAACACCATGTATGAATCTGGAGAAAATTATTTGGAAACCATACTGATGTTGCACCAGAAACAAGGCTATGTACGTTCGATTGATATTGCCAATGAATTAGGCTTTACAAAACCAAGTGTTAGCCGGGCTATGAGTATTTTGAAAAACGATGGTTATATTGTGGTGGAAAGCAGTGGAAATATTGTTTTAACGGAAAAAGGAAGCAAAAAAGCCAATGAAGTTTATGAACGCCACTTATATATTACAAAGTTCCTTCAAAAAATATTGGATATTCCCGAGGAACTTGCCGCACAAGACGCCTGCCGTATAGAACACATTATCAGTCAAGAAACATTTGAACGTATTAAAGAGAATGTAGACAGTTAAAAATTTTCACCCATCATGCTTGAAATTTGTTGGGTGAAAATTTTTTTATTTTTTGTATTGACAATGCAAATTCATTATGATAATATATAGGAAGTTAGCTAATGCTAACCAAAAAAATAAAATAACAAGTTTTATTTTTTGCAATTAAGTTAGCATTAACTAACCCATATCATTTCGATAGGTAAAGAAAGGTTTGGAGGTTTGTTTCATTATAATGATACAGCAAAAATTAGATACCCTTCTGGCCTCTCATACAGCGCCTACACTAATGGGGATAAAACCGGCAAATTTGGTTTCATTACCACGTTTTGAAACATTTGAACAAATGGTTCAAAATTATAATGCACACTTAAATCAACAAGATATTTATTTTCATCCTGTGTGCCAATGTAATTGTAAACAGCTTCTGCTGGTTTATCGAAAATCAGAATTGGTCAAAACATTATGTGAACCACAAAAACGTGCTTTTTTATTATCTTACGGTTATCCCGTATATCATAAAAACAATGTTCAACTATATTTTGATGAAATTCTGTCCTATTTAGCACAGCGCATTCAATCCACAAAAGGTTTCCCACACGAAATTGGCATTTTTCTGGGTTATCCTCTGGAAGATGTTGTGGGCTTCATTACGAACAACGGCTGTAATTACAAATACAGCGGTTGTTGGAAAGTATACGGAGACGAAACCTACAGTCGCCGTTTGTTTGCACAATATAAAAGCTGCAAACAGCAATTGTCCCAGGCATTAAAAAATACAGATGGGAATTTATTGCATTGTTTATGTACAATTTCTATTATTCAAAACAGGAGCGTGTAACTCATGGAAAATATTGCAATTATTTATTGGAGTGGAACAGGTAATACAGAAAGCATGGCAAACGCAATTGCAGAAGGTATTTCAGCAGCGGGAGGTACCGCAGCTGTGATGTCGGTAGATCAATGTTCTCCTGACCAAGTAAATACTTACTCTAAAATTGCTTTTGGCTGTCCTTCTATGGGTGACGAGGTATTGGAAGAAAGCGAATTTGAACCTTTCTTTGAACAAGTGGAAGCCTCACTGCAAGGCAAAAAAATTGCTTTGTTTGGTTCCTATGACTGGGGAACCGGAGAGTGGATGGAGAACTGGTGTGACCGCGTAAAAAATAACGGTGCGCAATTGTTTGAAACAGGTCTTACAATTAATTTAACACCTGATGCAGACGGTCTTGCTTCTTGCCAAGAATTTGGTAAAAGGTTCTCTTCTTTTTAATTAGCTTACGAGATACATTACATACATTCATTTTTCTGCTAAAAGCCGCAGTGCACAAATGTGCCTGCGGTTTTTGGTTTGCAATGAAAAAGCTCCGTATGAAATATCAAACTGAGCTTTTTACTTATTCTTGTTGTGTACGTCCCAGCAGCCAATCAACTGAAACATCCAATATATCGGCCAATGCCACTAATTCAAAATCTGTCACAAAACGAATTTGCCCTTCTAATTTAGATAAGCCTGAGGCGTTCATATCTACCCCGTTTACCTGCAGTTGCGCCAGCAAGTCTTTTTGTTTCATACCTTGGTTTTTTCTTGCCAACTCAACACGGGCTCCAATTAAATTGCGGTCGCCTAGGGCCTGCTTGCGTAATCTCATAAATTCATCTCCCATATCAGCTGCAAAACTAAAGTATCTTAATACAAGCATAAAAATAAACGTCAGTGTCCTGCACGTTTAAAATGAACAACTTTCACTAATTATAATTGTATTATACTCTATTTTTTGTTTTTCTGCAATAAAAAACAAAATACTACAAATCTATTGTTCAAAAATAACATTTGTTATTTTGTCTCTTTCTTGATATAATATGCTGAACATTTATATTTGATATAATAGGCGTAATAGAGAGTAAATTTCCTATACTACTATTGGAGATGATAGATTATGGATAATTACAGCGGTTTAAGAACAAACTTAACCATGTTAATGGATTTTTATGAAATTACAATGGCAAACGGTTACTTTACAAACGGATATCGTGACCGAATTGCTTATTTTGATATGTTTTTTCGTCATGTACCAAATGACGGCGGCTTTGCAATTATGGCCGGTGTGCAACAACTCATAGAATATTTTGATCATTTGCACTTTAGTGAAGAAGACATTGCATATTTAGCATCTACACAATTATTCTCTGTTGATTTTTTAGATTATCTGCGTACATTTAAATTTTCCTGCGATGTATGGGCAGTACCTGAGGGAACGCCTATTTTCCCTATGGAACCAATTGTTACGGTCCGTGGTCCTGCAATTGAAGCACAGTTCATTGAGACGATGATACTGCTGACCATTAATCATCAAAGTCTGATTGCAACCAAAGCAAACCGTATTGTACGTGCAGCACAAGGCAGACCGGTTATGGAGTTTGGCGCCAGACGTGCGCAAGGATTCGATGGCGCCATTTACGGAGCGCGTGCAGCTTATATTGGTGGCTGCTGCGGTACAGCAAGTACACTTTGTGCAAGAAAATTTGACATTCCTCCAATGGGCACAATGGCGCATAGCTGGGTGCAGTTGTTTGATAGTGAATTGGAAGCATTCCGTGCATATGCCAGAGCTTATCCTTCACAGTGCACTTTGCTGGTAGATACGTATAATGTACTCAAATCCGGTATTCCAAATGCCATACGTGTATTTAACGAAGAACTGCTTCCCAGAGGATACCGCCCTACAGGCATTCGCATAGACAGCGGAGATATTACCTATTTAACACGCCATGCACGCAAAATGTTAGACGATGCCGGATATGAAGACTGTAGCATCTGTGCTTCCAACTCGCTTGATGAGTTCACCATCAGAGATATTCTCATGGAGGGAGCCTGTGTGGACAGCTTTGGTGTGGGAGAAAGAATGATTACCTCATCATCGGAACCTGTATTCGGCGGTGTTTATAAATTAGCCGGTATTGAAGATGAACATGGTAATATCATTCCTAAAATAAAAATCAGCGAAAATACTGCAAAAATTACAACACCGTGCTTCAAGAATTTATGGCGGTTGTATGACAAAACCAGTGGCAAAGCCATTGCAGACGTTGTTACTCTGTTCGACGAAGTGATTGATGATTCCAAACCGTACACTATTTTTGACCCCGTGAATACTTGGAAACGGAAAACAGTGGAATCATTTCGTGCAGTACCACTGCGTCAGCAAATATTTAAACACGGAAAGAATATGACTACACCAAAATCATTACAAGAGATTCAGGCATACTGTAAGGAACAAGTGAATACTCTTTGGCCTGAAGTCCTGCGGTTTGACCACCCACATAAATATTATGTGGATTTATCTCAAAAGCTGTGGAATATTAAAGCAGAATTGTTACAAAAGAACAACAGCAAATGAAGAAAAGCGATTGAATGATTCAATCGCTTTTCTTCTGTGTAATACATATAACCTATTTATTCTCTGCTATTTCAATAGGACCGTTCTTCTTTTCAAATGCTGTTACTGCCTGTTTAATATAATACAAAACTTGACTATTTGCTGATCTTCCATCATATGCAGCCATATAATGTAGTTTGTGTAAAAGGTCTTGTTCAATTCTGATAGAATAACTTTTAATTATCATGAACCCTTCCTCCCGAATATGTTTTGTATTCATTTTAAACTTAATACGGGCTTCTGTGTGAAAAACAGATACAAAATGTAGCTATACATTATATAATTGTTATATTCCTATTATTTATTTCGTAGATAACTTTCACATATTATCTTTAGATATCTATGAGTGATGTTCATCCGGATGATAAAATCCCGGTGGAGGAGTCATATTACTTCCAACTGTTTTTTCTTTTGACATAGAACGAAATTGGAAATACAATTTTTCATCTGCGGTAGCACCAAACTCCAGGCCGTTTTCTTCATGGGCATACTGCTTTAATGCAGCTAAAAAAGAAAGTTTATGAGATTTTTCCCTATGCATCAAATACTCTATCGTTTTACGCACATATTTATCCTCAATTTGATGATATAAAGATTCATATATCGCTTTGGAACGCTGCTCCGATGCAATATTGGATAGTAAATCTGTTGCAACATCACCCGTAATGGTAATATAATCCGCACAAAACGGAACGCCGTCCATATTTACAAAACAAAAAGGAGATTGTACCAAAAAATTGGAATGCTTATCAGCAGTATGTTCACCTTTCAGCATTTGTATGGTTACACCTACCATCTCCATATGATTGAATTCTTCGGCAGCAATTTCCATAAGCATATCTTTTATTTCTTGTTCTTTTACATAGAAGCTTTGGGCCATATATTGCATGGCTGCCTTTAATTCACCATTTGCTCCTCCCAGTTGCTCCTGAAGTAGAACAGCATATTGTACGTTAGGGCGTTCTACTTTTACAGGGTGCATCAATCGTTTGAAATGTTTGAGCAACTCGATTCCTCCTTTGTTTTCTTCTTATTTTCCGTTCTTTTTCTTGTGCCGATATTTCTGTGCATAATCTGACAATAATAATACCACGATTACAATAACCATACTGCATATGGCTACAAACCATGGAGATGAAATAACTGTATTCATTTTATCCCATAGCTGCCCTCGTTTTATCTCCGGATATACATTGTGTGCCAATACAGGACTGCTCTCCTGAAAACCTTGAAATGCCCAGTCATACAAATTTTTTGTGTCCAACATCTCTCCATGCACATCACCAATTGGTGCACCTAAGGCAACAATCATGTATCTCTGTCCATTTTTCTGAGCAGTGGTAACCAAACAATAACCTGCTTCATCATGTGACCCTGTTTTTATTCCTTCAATATACGGTTCGTAATAAACAGGTTCATTCTTATCCATCATCTTATTGGTTGTATAAATGGTACGTTCCCCCGTATATAAATTCGTCGGAGGCAATGTGTATTCTGTCTGTGTCACAATATCCATAAAATAAGGTAGACTCATTGCATACTGTGTTATTTTATAAAGATCCTCGGCTGTTGTGTAATGATTATCGTCGTGCAAACCGTGAGGATTGACAAAATGTGTATTGGTGCATCCCAGCTCCGCAGCCTTCTCATTCATTTTGTCCACAAATATATTAATATCTCCATTGCCGATGTATTCCGCTAAAACAAGTGCTGCATCGTTGCCTGATGGTATCATCATACAGTTTAACAGCTGTAATGCAGTTAATTGTTCTCCTTGCCGAATTCCGGACAGCGAACTGTCTGTTCCCTGAAGCATGGCTGATACATAACTGCCGGCCGTTATCTTTGTATTTACCAAATCAGATATGGATTCCACAGCAACAATATACGTCATAATTTTGGTACAGGAAGCAGGCTCCAACTGCTGTGCAGCATTTTTTTGATATACCACTTCCTGTGTGTTTAAATCTACCATATACAGCGCTTTTGAATTTGTTTCAAACGTTACCTCTTCTCCTGCAACCTGAATCGACAGAAACGGAATGATAAAAAAGATTGCAAGAAAACTTGCCATATAAGGTAGTATTTTTTTTGCCATCTATGATTCCTCCGTTACACAAAGTATCCCCTTATGTATGTTTCTTTCATTATCCATATCATTGACATACATATTCGGAATTATTCGATTCTTTTTTAAAAATAACAAAACTGAATTTGTAAAAAATAAAAAAATGCATCCTATTAACATAGAATGCATTTTAAAAAATTTTATGCCAGAAAACCGTTATCCAATAAATATTGATACGTATTTGGAAATTCTGATTCATCAATCACATAGGGGAAACTTGTTTGTGAAAGTCTAATCTGTCCGTTATAAGAACCAATTAGTTGGCGTACGATACCATTTTGAGATGGGACAAATGGTTTTGTATCTATTGTCAGCAAAATCGTATTTTCATCGATTTGCGTATCAGCACTCTCTTGCAACAAAGGTTCATTTCCGTCAGAATGAGAGCGATTCATTTCTGCTCTCATAATATCTTGTTGTAACATTTGGAGCAAAGTTTCTTTTTGTCCTTCCTCTGTAATGTATGTTCCGGAATCGACATTTCCTTTTACAACCGTTACTGTATTCAAAGCTTGAGGTTCTACATAAAAAATTAAATTTGATTTTTTAATGTATTCCTCTTGATTCTCCAACAAACTCTTCTTCTCTTTTCGTTTGGAAGACATACTGTTTGTTTCCGCGGCATTTGAATCTCGGAAATATTCCACTGTTCTGGTTAATGTACTACCATCCTTTAAGTGATATGTCACTTTTCCGGAAAAAATATGGTCAGACATCTGATAAGGATAATGTTTCTCCCGATTCTCATCTACAGTAGCCTGGTGCCAGCCGATTACCGCTTCAATGGACGTTCTGTCTTGCAAGCGAACAGGTGTGACCGTACCAATGGTTTTCCCATTTACATCCAGAATTTCATTTGCTGTGGTATTATCTAAGTCCAAATCCACACTTTCTACCTGATTGGCAAGCGGTACTTTTGTATCATATCCAAAACATCCTGTAGCCAATATGGCATAGTAAATACCAAACAGTACCAAAAATCCTGCTAAGTATGGCAGTGATTTCAACAAAGTACGAAACCCTCTGGCATACAATACTTCAATAATGATATGAGCAATTACTGCTCCGATTACTACACCTGCAAAGAAAGCAACTGTACCACCCAATGTAGAAAACAAAATATATCCCAATCCAATTCCTACTGCGCCCGATACTACAGTACGAATGATGATTTGCGGTACCGGATATGCTTTTCGTCCTTCTGCATTTTCACTTTTTCTGGCACGATACAATAACCATGATGCAGCAATCATGACAACGGTAATACATGCCCACCAAACAAAAAAGGCAATCATATCCGCACTCATAGTTATTCCTTGGCTGGTATAAGCTATAAAAAACACAGGAACAAATGACGCCATATACGGAGAACCTGCTGTTAAAATAGTAGTAAACCCTTCCAGTGTAAAGCCAGGAAGTAATGAATTTACCATGATAATAAGAAGGTACATAAAGATTGGGTATGCAACTCCTATTGCAACGGCTGAAATAATTGCATTAAACGTAGTCCCGCTGCATACTGCAATAAACACCGTAAACGCATAAGTAATTAAAATGATAATCAATAAATAAAGCAGATACAAAAATAATGTACCGTATGGCATTCCTAATATATTTACTGTCCCTTGCAAACAAACCAGTACAATTGCCGTAATGCAGCAACAAATGATCATTGGAACGGCTAAAACAGTAAATCCGGCTAAAAATCGTCCAAAAAACATTGCAGTACGAGAAACCGGCAAGGCATGATAGAAATCCGTACTACGTTTGTTATGCATGAACCGAAACAATAAAACAGCAGTAATAAAAACAAATAACAATGTCCCGGGTATTACCAAAAATGTAAATAGTATATGGAGTCCGTTTGCAATATTTTCACCGGTAAGCACATGCTGATTCTTGATGGAACTAAACAATATAATTCCCAGCAGAAAAGGCAATGCCAGACATAACAAAATCAAATATATAATGCCGATACCACTTTGCTTTTTTAAAGACCAAGTATACACTGACCACCATTGCCGAAAGCTGTTATGGTATGATTTTGTCAATGTCATAACCGGATACCTCCATTTCACTAATAAATACTTCTTCCAATGTTAAAGGAAGCATTTCAAAATAAACAGGCTTTAGCGCCTCTATTCTTCTGGAAATAACACCTTTGTCACCGCGTATTACCATATTGATTAATGAACCTTTCATATCAAATTTCAGAATATCCAAATCAGAAAATACATCCATTGAAATCATTGGTTTAAATACAGCTTGCAGTTTATGCAGATTCAATTTCAGGCCGTCCAGCTCTTGCTCAAATACTACACCACCTTGATGAAGCAGTCCCACATGGTCACATACATCCTCCAATTCTCGCAAGTTATGGGAAGCAATCATAACGGTAATATTGCGCTCGGACACTTCTCGTGCCAATAATTTTTTCAGTAATTGACGCATAACCGGGTCAAGTCCATCAAAAATTTCGTCCATTAGCAGTACTTTTGGCTGGGTGGACAGTGCGCAAATTAAAGCAACCTGCCTTTGCATTCCTTTGGACATGCTGGAAATTTTCATTTTTTCTTCAATCGGAAATAAATTACACAGTTCACGATATCGCTCATGACTCCAGTTAGAGTACATAGAAGCGTAAAATTTAGCCATCTCTTTCATGTTGCTTTGCGGAATAAAATAAGGAAAATCCGAAATAAAGAAAATATCATTTTTTACATTGGGATGTTCAAAAATAGGAGTACCGTCAATGGCAACCGTGCCGCTGTCCGGTTTATAAATACCTGCAATGGTTCTCAGCAGAGTAGATTTACCTGCCCCGTTAGAACCTACCAAACCAAATACCGAACCGGGCTGTACAGAAACAGAAATTTGGTTTAAGGCAGTATGGGTTTGAAATTTCTTTGTAAGACGCTCCACCTGTATCATGTTTCTTCACCTGCACTTTCTATATTTAACAGCTGTTCTATGTATTGCAGCAATTCATATTTCTCTACGCCGTGGTCAATGGCTTCTTTCACTGCCAAAGCTACCTTTTCCAATGCCTCTGACTTTTTTACGTCTACACTGGATAAATCCGGTGAAATAAAAGATCCTTTTCCCGGTATGGAATAAATAATTTGATCTCTTTCTAACATTTGATACGCCTTTTGCACTGTATTGGGATTGACGCCTAACTGCTGCCCCAACACTCGCACAGAAGGAAGTTTTTCATTGGGCTCCATTACACCGAGCGATGCCATTTTAATAATTGATTTATATAACTGCTCATAAATTGGCAGTCTGCTTTGATAGTCTAATGTAAACACAAACTCCCTCCTATCTGTAATAACTGTACTATTTAAATTAATACAGTTGTAATATATCATATACACTATCAAAAGTCAAATTATTTTTCACGACAAAAAAGCGCATGTTCATACACGCGCTTTTGATTTGCAACTTCTCTGCGGATTCCCAAACACCCACCCTGTCACCATTCTGCCATAACCGTCCGTCAGAGTTGTTTCGCTTCTTTCTTATTTACTTTTTTATGAGATTTTTCTTTCGGCGGGAATAATGCTCTTATCATACGGAACAAAAGCTTTTCAATTTCTACCACAACAATCGGCACCAATGCCAATCCAATGACAATTGCCCACTGTAGAATGCCTAAATGTGCTGTTTTAAATACCGCAGACAAGGGCGGAATCAAAATAACGCTTGCTTGCAATGCAATACATGCAAGCGCAGCAATCACCAGTTTACGATTTTTAAACACACCAATATGGAAGATAGAATGCTCTGACCGCATGTTAAATGCATGCGCAACCTGAGACAAACTGAGTACCGCAAAGGCCATTGTTCTTCCGATGAGCGGTTCTGTGCCTGTTCCGTCAAAGAATACACGGCCAATGGTAAATGCCAGCAAGGACAGCGCACCTATCATACAGCCCTCTACCACAATATTATAGCCCATTCCGTTGCCAAACAAGCTTTTGCTTTGGCGTGACGGTTTGCGCTGCATAATATCATCATCAATCGGGTCTACTCCCAATGCAAGCGCGGGCAAAGAATCTGTCACCAAATTCACCCACAACAGTTGAATTGCCAACAAAGGACTTGGCATTCCAAAAATAAATGCCACCAAAATGGTCATAATCTCCCCAATATTACACGAGATTAAGAAATGGATGGTTTTGCGTATATTTTCATAGATACCTCTTCCTTCTCTGACCGCAGACACAATGGTTGAAAAGTTGTCATCGGTCAAAATCAAATCCGAAGCTCCTTTTGCAACATCCGTGCCGGACTGTCCCATAGCGCAGCCGATGTCTGCCGCTTTTAAGGCCGGAGCATCATTGACTCCGTCGCCTGTCATGGCAACAACTTCCCCTTTGGCTTGAAACGCTTTTACAATACGCACTTTATGGGCAGGTGATACCCTTGCATAGACACAATATTTGTAAATTTCTTTTTCAAGCTGATGCTGTTCCATTTGGTCCAACTGTGCCCCTGTCAGAGCCATACCGTTTTCATCGAGAATCCCTAACTCTCTGCCAATGGCAGTTGCGGTTGCCACATGGTCTCCCGTAATCATAACAGGACGAATACCTGCTTGTTTACACATACGAACCGCCTCTTTTGCCTCGGGGCGCGGAGGGTCAATCATACCGATTAAACCGCAAAAAGTCAGGTTGCTTTCTATCATTTTCTCTCCGCTTGGCAATTCTGTTACATCTTTATATGCAACTCCCAGCACACGGAGAGAACGGGAAGCCATATCGCTGTTTCTGTGCATAATACGATTTTTTACAGAAGCAGTCAGCGTGTGGCTGTTATTTTGGATATGTACCCCTGTACACAAATTCAACAGAACATCGGGAGCGCCTTTTGTAATAATGCGATATCCACCCGTATGCAGACGATGTATTGTCGTCATACGTTTTCTGTCAGACGAAAACGGGATTTCCTTTATGCGAGGATACTGCTGTTCCAACACATTTTTCTTATTCTTGGAAGCAATCACCAAAGCTGCTTCTGTAGGGTCTCCGTTCACTCGTTCGGCAGACACCGTACAATTGTTACATAACACTGCCAAATTCAATATAAACTCCGGTTCTGTTCCTCTTAAATCCAACGCATGTTCGCTGTCTGCCATTTCCACCACCGTCATTTTATTCTGCGTCAGTGTTCCCGTCTTATCAGAACAAATCACACTGGCGCCTCCCAGTGTTTCCACTGCGGGTAATCGTCTGATAATCGCACGATTGGTAGCCATTCGTTTGACGCCCATTGCCAAAACAATGGTCACAATAACAGGAAGTCCCTCCGGTATTGCTGCAACGGCCAAACTGATGGAAATCATAAACATTTCCAATGGAGATATATGCTGGAACAATCCTAGAATAAAGATAATACCACAAATGATAAGAGCGCCGATACCTAAAATTTTGCTTGTTTTTGCCAAATGATTTTGCAGCGGTGTTTGCGGCGTTTCTTCCGTATTAATCATGTGCGCTATTTTTCCTACTTCCGTTTTCATCGCAGTCGCAACAACAACGCCTTTTCCTCTGCCTGCGGTGACACTGCTGCCGGAAAACAGCATATTGGTACGGTCTCCAATTGGCGTAGCTGCAGAAAAAATACCGTTTGGACTTTTTTCAACCGGTACCGATTCTCCTGTCAATGCAGATTCCTCCGCTTTGAGACTGTAAGATTCCAAAATTCTTAAATCGGCAGGCACCATATCTCCTGTTGAAAGCACCACAATGTCACCCGGCACCAAACCGGAAGAATCTATTTTCATCTCTTTTCCGTCTCTAAGCACTGTTGCTTGCGGAGAAGACAATTTTTTTAGGGCTTCAATTGCTTTTTCTGCTCTGCTTTCCTGTATTACACCGGTGAATGCATTGACAACCACTATGGTCAAAATGATTATGGAATCAATAAAATCCATATCATGGCGAATCAGGGATGTAATAAAAGATACCGCAGCTGCAATTAGCAGAATAATTACCATAAAGTCAGAAAATTGACCGATAAATTTTTTGAAAAATCCGTTTTTCTTTTTATGCGTTAGCTCATTTGTTCCATATTGCTCCAGCCTTTTTTTCACTTGAGACGTAGATAATCCTTTGTTTTGGTTGGTTTCCAGCTTTTTTATACATTCCTCCTTCGATAAATTTTGCCAATCCACTTTTGCATCCCCCCATTTTTCACTGTGTTTTAACTATATGTCGGCATGTACAAATTTAGAATCAAGATATCAACAAACCACTTGACCGTATGGAATATACAGGATTAGAATCATACTGTATCAAATTCAAAATTCTACATACAAACTTATTGAGTAACTCAAATAAATATGGTATAGTGATTAACGGTCACAGTATTAAGTTTTCATTAAAATTTAAGATATCACAATAAAAAGGACTATGGTTATGGAATATCAAATTAAAAATAAAATTTCAATGCCACGCTACCAACAAATTGCTGTCGAAATCGCTACCAGAATAGCAAATGAAGAATATAAAGTGGGCGATAAAATCTATACGCGCTCTTATATCGCAGGCCATTACGGCGTTTCTCCCGAAACGGCAAGACGAGCTATCTGCGTTTTAAGTGACTTAGATATTGTCGTGTCCGAAAAAGGAAGCGGCGTTACCATTAAATCGCGACAGAACGCCTCCAACTTTATCAAACAATTTAATAAGCGTGAAACCATTGAAAGTATCAAAGAAAAAATATTCCAAAGTGTTGACCACCAAAAACAAGAGATGGAGGCACTGAATCAATATTTATCCGAACTGATTCAAGCATCAGAACATTTTCGGTCTATGAACCCGTTTATGCCGTTTGAAATTCATATCACGAAGGACTGCCACTACTTAAACCGAAACTTATCTGATATACAATTTTGGCAAAATACGGGAGCTACCGTAATTGCGGTACGAAAGCAGGATGCATTGCTGCGCTCTCCGGGCCCTTATATTGAATTATGCGAGCATGATATATTATATTTCCTACCTCAAGACGATTCTACACAGCGGGTAACAGAGTTTTTATATCCTCCAAAAGAAGAATGAGAGTTGAAAGAGTAACAACTTTATTGTATAATGAAGTTGTTACTCTTTTTTAGGAGGAGAACGCATGTTACAATTTGAACATATTGCGAAAAGTTATAAAACAAAACAGATTCTTCGCGATATTAATTTAACCATTCCAAAAGGTCAGTTTGTGGCAATCATTGGAGAAAGCGGATGTGGAAAAACCACTTTGCTGAAAATGATAAACCGATTGATTAAACCTACTTCAGGAGCTATTTATATCAATGGCGAAAATATCCAAACGATGAATGAAGTGGCTTTACGAAGAAAAATTGGTTATGTAATACAGCAAACAGGCCTGTTTCCTCATATGACAGTGCGGCAAAACATTGAAATTATTCCAAAACTTGAAAAATACAAGCCCGCAGAGTTAGAGGAAAACACAAAAAAACTAATGCACATGGTCGGGATGGATTGTGATGAATTTTTAGACCGATATCCAACCGAATTAAGCGGCGGCCAGCAGCAGCGAGTTGGCGTAGCCCGTGCATTTGCAACCAATCCTGATATTATTTTAATGGATGAGCCTTTTTCGGCACTTGACCCCATTACACGCACCGATTTACAAGATGAATTGGTACAGTTGCAATCCAAGCTGAAAAAAACAATTGTATTTGTCACGCACGATATGAGCGAAGCAATCAAAGTTGCTGATTTGATATGTATCATGCGAGACGGCAATGTCCTGCAATATGATACTCCGGAAAATATTCTGAAAAATCCCGCAGATGATTATGTGGCAAACTTTGTGGGTAAAAACAGAATTTGGTCTTCTCCTGAATATATCAAGGTGGAAGACATTATGATTGAACGGCCTGTCACCGCTACCAAAGAAATGTCCATTCTCAAATGTATGGACAAAATGCGTCAATATAAGGTCGACAGCCTTTTAATTATAGAACCCGATTCCCGTCAGTTGCTGGGTATTGTAAAGGCAAATCATCTGAGAAGTATTGAGGATAAAACGCAGCCGATTCGAAGTTTCATCAGCGCAGACTTTGCCGCACTAAACCCAGAACAAACCATTTTGGATGCCATTAAACTGGTTACAAAAGAAAATCATTCTACAATTCCTGTAGTAGACGCTAAGTTCTGTTTGGTAGGACTGATAACCAAAAGTAGTTTGGTTACCACACTGAGTCAACAATATTTTGACTATACAGAGGAGGCGCAGGAATGAATTTTTGGCAATACATCGCAACCAATTACACAGAAATTCTTGCACTTTTGCTGGAACATATCAAGCTTACTGCAATCTCAGTCGGTTTGGCTGTATTAATTGGCGTTCCTCTTGGCATTTTTATTTCTTATATGTCAAAAGCAAGTAAAATTGTACTATCCATTGCAAATGTAATCCAGGCAATTCCAAGTATGGCCTTGCTGGGATTTATGATTCCCTTCTTGGGAATAGGTGCGATTCCCGCCGTTACGGCAGTAGTACTATATTCATTACTTCCCATTATAAAAAACACGTATACGGGATTGGAAAGTATCAATCCTCAAACGCTGGAAGCTGCCAAAGGAATCGGCTTAACCCGATTCCAAATTTTAACCAAAGTACAAATACCTCTGGCACTGCCGGTTATTATGACCGGTGTTCGTGTTGCTTCGGTAACCGCAGTCGGTTTGATGACAATGGCTGCGTTTATTGGCGCAGGCGGACTGGGTAATCTAGTGTTCTCCGGTATTCGTACCGTAAACAACAATCAAATTTTAGCAGGTGCAATTCCTGCATGCTTGTTGGCATTATTTGTTGATTTTCTCCTTGGTATGGTTGAAAAACTGGTAACGCCAATCAGTCTGCAAAAAGGAAATTCCGCACGGAAAAAGAAAAAACGTCTGGTTCAAAAAATTACACTTGGTGTTACTGCCGTTGCTATCATTGTCATTTTTGTGATTACTTCTATCGGCGGTGGTGCAGCCGGAGCCAGAGCCATTACCATTGGTTCCAAAGATTATACTGACCAATTGGTCTTGGGAAATCTGGTATCAGAAATGATAGAAGACCGAACAGATATTCAAGTAAACCGTAAAATGAATCTGGGAGGTACGCAAGTCTGTTTCAGCGCTTTACAATCCGGCGATATTGATATGTATGTAGAATACAGCGGTACCGCTTACAGCGATATTTTACAGCATAGTCCCATTAACGATGTAGATGCAGTATATAACACGGTAAAAACAGAATTCAAAGAAAAATATAACATTGAGGTATTGTCTCAAATGAAGTGCAACAATACGTATATTTTAGCTGTAAAACCGGAAACAGCAGAAAAGTACGGTCTGAGCAACGTAAGTGATTTTGCAAAGGTTGCCTCTTCCTTCAAATCCGGTACCACATTTGAATTTACCAACCGTGAATCCGGACTAATTGGTCTCGAACAGGCATACAACTTTAAAATAGGCGAAAATATACCATTGGATGGCGCTCCTAGGTATACCGCTTTAATGAATGACGAAGTAGACGTAATTGATGCGTTTGCAACAGACGGCCTTTTGAAAAAATTTGAACTTTCCGTGTTAGAAGACGATAAAGGTTTTTTCACTCCATATTATGCAATGCCTATCATGTCAGAAAAGGCATTGGAAGAATATCCTGAGATTGTTCCAATATTAGAAGAATTGGGAAATGTGCTTACAAACGATGTCATGTCGGAGTTAAACTATAGGGTAGACGTTCTTCAGCAATCTCCCGAACAAGTAGCAAAAGACTTTTTAAAAGAATCGGGATTAAGTCAAGAATAATATGTTATAATAACCTTGCAACAAAACCCAAATCACAGATTTTGATTGTTGACAAGAACGTTTTAACGGTTATTCGTTAGAAATAGCATGGCTATTTCTCTTATGTTATAACAACAAAAAAGACACTCACCTTAAAAGGTGGGTGTCTTTTTTTCCTATAAATCTAACTTTTTGCTGGATAATTCTTTTAATTGGCGATCCGCTTCCAATTCAGCTTTGGTTTTTTCTCTGTACAACGTTCTATGGGGTATTCGCTTCACAACAAAAATAAATGCAATTCCCCCTACAATATTGAGATAATACGTTCCTATACGCCAGATGAATAAAGCAGGCATAATTAGATTTCCAAAAAATGTGCCGAAGAATAAATAGAAACTTCCTTCTGCGCCACCTGACGCTCCCGGCAAAGGAATAAATGCAGACACCATATTTACAAACGATTGAGCACCTAACATATCAAACACATCGGCACCTTTAAAATTAAAACTGCGATAGATAAGATATGGAATGATACATGCTACAAAGATTTGTACAATGGTAAAGAATACTGCACCTACATATACCTTTACAGATTTACCAACAAGCTTAGTGCTTTTATGGAAAATAGCGAATTCACTATGGAGTTTATAATAACGTGAAACAGGTTTTTTTACAATTTTTATTCTGTATAGAAATTTAATTACAGCACGCAAGCATTTGTCCGTTGCTTTCTCATTAATTGCAAAAAACAAAACAAGCAAAACAAATGTTAAATTTGTTGATAAACCAATAATAGTTAAAAATGAAAAATTACTTACACTGCTCTGAAAAAAAGGTAGTTTCCAAAACACCATAACCAGCGCAAATAATACCATAATGATCTGATATACCAGACTCTTAACAGCAATAATAGAGCCCGCCCCGCCGGTATCCATTCCCAGCTTTCTCATGTAGTAGATTTGCATTGCTTGACCGCCGGTTGCAAAAGGGGTTAATGCGCTATACAAAAGACCAATCATTCCTATAATGAGTGAGTGCCAATATTTCCATTGAGGATATACCTTTTTGCAAAAAAAGTGCAACACCAAGGCTTCTAATAACCAACCGACAATAATAGCAGCAAAAATTGAAATAAACCACGGTATTCGAATAGAACCCGCAATCTCTGCAAAAGCTGTGATGCCGTCTGTTGTAATCAAAAAGTAAACCAATACACCGATTGAGATTGCCATTGTAATAATAGCAAACAAATTCTTTTTCACTATAACCCAAAAATTATTGGCTGCGATAACGCATCAATCCTCCCTTCGTTAAAAACTTAACTTTAATTTTATATCAAACTAACATAATATACAAGCTTTTTTTGTTTTTTCAGTCGTTATACCCTTTGTTCTACTTTAAAATATGGTTGTTTTTGTACAAATATCCCTTGATCCTTTTGTTAGAAAACAGAAAAAGCAATATGGCTGATACAGTTAGTATCAACCATATTGCTTTTAACATTCAAAAAATATTTTTATTTCTCTAAATGAATGTGTGAAAACATTACTTTTTAATAGCAACATAAAGATTAATATCTGCATGATCATAATCATCATTGAGATACTCTTCAAAATCTCCAGTAAACGTTCTGTCTAAATCCATATTCCAAATCTTTTCCCATGCGTTCCGTACTGCAGTTTCCATATTACCATGGATACGAAATTTTGCATATGTACCTGCCGGAATTACCCTGGATACCAAATCACTGTTGTCCAGTTCTGATACCTCAACACCTGTTAATACATGATAATTCTGTTCCGTATAGTCGGAATATAAGCCGATTGCATACTCGTTTGTACGATTTTGAATGGTATTGCAAATGCCTTCCTGAAAAAATTTCTTCCATAAGTCACCAATAACTTGTCCCATATTTGGGTCATCATTGGAGGTGTATGCCCCAACACCTACTACTATTTTTTTGTCCAAATTTACAATTTCATATTCCATATGATAGTGACCTCCTTTATTAGATGTTACTATCATACACGATATAACATGACATAAGAGCGTCATATTATAAATAAAATTTCAGCATTTTCTGTAATTTATCTTTCATTTGATAACGGATTTTCTGTGGTTCTATAATTTCGCAATGCTCTCCAAACGTTGCAATATAATAATACAACCAATCATCACTGGGCAAGGTGCAGGTAACCAGAAAACCACCATCATCTAGCATTTGAATACAGTCAAATTCATCATAAACTCGATAGCCCATTTCAGCCGATAGCTTCAATGTAACTGTTACTGTGTTTAAACATGCTTGCTCTTCCTCTGAAAAAACATGCTTCGGTGGAGAATGCTGTACTTCCTGCTCAGATATACGCAAGTCTTTTATTCTTCGCAGCTTAAAAAAACGGTAGTCACATTTATGTGAACAAAACGCATACAAATACCAACTTTGACCTTTAAAACACAGTTTTAAAGGTTCTGCAATACGGTTTGATTGCTGTCCATTTGCATTGTGATATAAAAAATGGACAACACGTTTGTGTAAAACAGCTGTTTTTAAAGTCTGAAATAGGCTTGCCTCTTCCCTATGATTTCCCCATGAAGAAAAATCTATCTCCAACCAATCTGTTTGGGCTTCTCCAAATAAATTGGACAAACGCTGGATAACGGTTTTCGATTCATTCGAATTAACAGCTTGTACCGCATGCAATGCTGACAAAACCTCAGTTTTTTCAGATTCTGTCAGTACTGTTTTATTTAAAATAAAATTAGGCAGCAAGGAAATACCGCCACCCTTACCTCTGGTCATATAAATCGGTATTCCTGCTGCCGACAAAACATCAATATCTCTGTAAATGGTACGTACAGATACTTCAAAACGATTGGCTAATTCTTTCGCTGTCATACATTGATGTTCTAATAAAATATAAACTATTTCAAATAACCTGTTAATCTGCATAGTATCACCTAACTCATTATAGCATTAAAAAAATTGCAAAGCAATTTTTAACTATAAAATGTTAAAACGTTTTTGCCAACAGCCCAAACTTTAGTTTTGCTGCTGTTGCTAAGTTGTTATATCGTGATAGTATGACAGGTACAAGTCATTATTTCATGTGTTATTTCATTCTTTTACGGTCAAACTCAGGATTAAATGCAAAGAAGTTCTTAGAATCCAAATTATCCGTTGCAATTCTCAGTGCTTCGCCAAAACGTTGATAATGAACAATTTCACGTTCTCTTAAAAAACGGATGGGATCTCTGACATCCCTATCATCACAAAAACGCAAAATATTATCGTACGTTGTTCTTGCTTTTTGTTCTGCTGCCAAATCTTCATGCAAGTCGGTTAATGCATCGCCTGCTACGGAGAAGGTGGACGCTGAGAATGGCATTCCATTAGCGTCTGTTGGATATACACCTGTTGTATGGTCTACAAAATAGGTGTCAAATCCAGACTTTTGAATTTCTTCCTCCGTTAAATCTTTTGTTAACTGATACACAATGGTACTAACCATTTCAAGATGGGCCAGCTCTTCTGTACCAATATCTGTCAAAATTGCTTTCACTTCAGGATAAGGCATAGAATAGCGTTGACTTAAATAACGCAATGAAGCGCCCAACTCCCCGTGAGGGCCACCATATTGACTAATGATAATTTTTGCAAGCTTTGCATTCGGTGTTTTAATTTTAACCGGATATTGTAAACGTTTTTCATATATCCACATTATTCATTCGCCTCCACTTCCCATGGCCAAGGGCCTGTAATCCAAGCCCAACGGCTGGTATCTCTGCTTGTTTCATTAATCGGTCCAAATTGAGATTCATATTTTTCAGTCAATTCTGCAGCCTTTTTCTGTGCTTCTTTTAATCTTTTAGCCGCCTCACAGTTATTCGGATGCGTATCTAAAAACATGTGCAATTCCCATGCAGAGAATTTGTATGCACTAATCTGGCGCATGAGTCGTTCCTGTTCACTCATTTCATATCCCTCCATTTGGTTCCCAAAAATGGCTTATCAAGTTCAGGAAAAATAGTGCCGTTTTCCAGCCCTTTTTCTGCACTGTAAATCGTTTTGTATTGTTGATATGGCACATAAGCCATTGCTTCTACAGTAACTGCCGGCAATGGAGTCGTCTGCTTCATTTCAACGCATTTTTCTTCATTATAATCTGCCAAAACCAGCCTCTCCTTTCTATATAATAAGCTTATCCATACTATGTAATACAGTTTATTTATGTGCTTATCCCTTCAAAATTTAAAAAATCAGGTTTATAAATTTCTTCCAAGAAGGTATTCTCTTTATCAAAAATATTTTTATTTATTGCATTTCTTAATGAAATAATAACAAACATATATTATAATAAGAGCATAACAGAAAGGATGTATCATTTATGAGTAACTTACGGGTTGCAAAAACAGAAGAATTTAATAAAATATTTTCTATATTGGAAAACAGTTTTCCATCGGATGAATACAGAACATACGAAGGCCAACAAGCCCTATGGAATCACCCAAGGTACACTGTATATGTAATTCCCGATGACGAATCCGACTGTATCAAAGCGTTTATTACGGTATGGAAATTTGAAGATTTTGCCTTTATTGAACATTTTGCAGTAAATCCTTTCTATCGAAATCAAGGACTTGGCTCGTTGATTTTGCATGAAATTCTGAATCTGCTTCCGTGTCAAATCTGCTTGGAAGTAGAATTGCCGGAAACAGATTTTGCAAAAAGACGAATTGGATTTTACGAACGAAACGGATTTTTTATCAATCACTATCCATATGCTCAACCTCCTTACACAAGAGAAAAACAACCGGTTCCATTGCTTATGATGACCTCCGGCAATTGTGTTTCAAAAGACCGATTTGATAGTATAAAAGAAACAATTTTCAAAGAAGTGTACCAACATCAAAATAAATAGAATAAACGATTCCCTACTAGTCAAATATCCGAAAAAGAATCATCTATTCTATTAACAAATAAAAAACTAAAAAGGGAGACGCTTAATAAAAAGCGTCTCCCTTTTTAGTTTTTTATTTCTTTTTGGATTTATTCCCTTTTATCATCTTAATAATACGAGAAGTTAACGTTCCTTTTGCTGCTTTTTCGGCAGCTTCTTCTTCCTCTTCTTTTCGTCTTGCTTCTCTATCCGCTTTCTCTTCGTCCGTCATTTCTCTATAAACCCCTGGAACACTATATGCCAGAGTGTCGTCAGGCATATTTCGTTTTCCCAAACGGCGAGAAATCCAACGTTTTAGCCATGTATACAGCATTGCGAAAGTTGGTACACCTATAATCATACCAACAAATCCAAACAATGCGCCAAACACTACAATGGCAAATATAATCCAAAATCCATTTAACCCAATAGTTTCTCCCAATATACGCGGACAAATAATGTTACCATCTATTTGCTGCAAAATAATGATAAAGATAACAAAATAAACCGCTTGTAACGGGTTCACTAATAAAATTAAAATAGCACTTGGAATTGCACCAATATAAGGACCAAAGAAAGGAATGACATTAGTGATTGCAACAATGACACTAATCATTGGAGGATACGGCAATTGTAAAATTGACATACCAATAAAGCATAGTATACCAACAATTAAAGCATCAATTAACTGACCTGTAATAAAGCTGCCGAATACAGTGCTGGTTTCTCTTGTGTTGCGAATCAGTCCGTCTGCGCGTCTGCGAGGCAATATCGCATATGCTGCTTTTTTGCATTGTGCGCAAAATTTTTCTTTACTGAATAGAAAGTAAATGGCAATGATTAAACCAATAATGACATCTTTTAAGACCATAAATACATTCCACAAACCGGAAAGTAAATTGGTTGCAATATTTTGTAATTGAGGAACCAAATCGGTTGACATCCAATTTTGAAGCATTTCTTTCGATTTTTCCAATGCCTGCAAAATAAATTCTGCAGACTTGCTGTCTTGTTTTAAAATACCGTCTAACCAGCCCATAAAATTATTATAGTACGACTCAAAGTTATTGTAGAAGCCCATAATATTAGTCACAAGCTGAGGGAACAGCATTAATGAGAATACAGTAATTACTATAAACAGCAACAAAATTGAAATCACAATACTAATAGCACGGGATATTTTTTCAGCCCGCTGTATTTTTTTTGTCTTTTTAAATGCGGTTTTCATAAACAATTTGTGTAATCGTTTAACAACCGGATTTAAAATAAACGCAAACGCAAAACCATACAAAACAGGCGTTAGGATACTGAATATAGTGCCAAAAAAGCCCCATATCATATCAAAACGGAAAATAGCGGCAAATAACAGCAGTCCGGCAATAATTACTGCAACTGCCGTAACACCCCAATATAGATATTTTTTATCCCATCTATATCTCATAATTTAAAACCATTGCCCTCCTTTCTGAAAAATAATTGGTTATTTTTATTATTGTACCACCTATTGTTTGAAAAGTCACCCTAATATTTGTAAAAATAAAAAACAGGTTTGTAACCTGTTTTTTATTATTTATATTTTCTGTTTTTCCACCACTTTTTGATTCTTTGCGACAAAGTTTGTTTGGTCGCTTTTCTGAAAGCTTCCTCCGCTCGTTCACTTTCCATTTTATCCACTGCAATTTTTTCTTCTTCTGTCATTGGGCGAAAACACCCCTGCATACTATAGGCAACCGTTTCTGTGGGCATATGCTTTTTCTGCAATCTGCGTGTGATCCAGTTTTTAATCCAGGTATAAATCACTGCAAATGCAGGAACGCCGATAATCAAACCTACAAATCCCATTGTGCCACCAAATACCACAATGGCAAAGATAACCCAGAATCCGGTTAATCCGGTTGCCTCTCCCAACACTTTAGGGGCAATAATATTTCCTTCAATCTGCTGTAATACCAGAATAAAAATCAAAAAGTACAATGCCTGAAGAGGATCTACCAATAAAATCAACAAAATACTTGGAATTGCGCCTATATACGGTCCAAAAAACGGGATGACGTTGGCAACACCAATGATAACACTAATCAACGGTGGATATGGAAACTGAAATATCGTCATTGCAATAAAGCAAAGACCTCCGACGATAGCAGAATCTATAATTTTTCCGGTAATGAATCCGCCAAACACACGGTGTGCATACCTTGCATTTTTTACAATAACATCACCATTATGATGGCTAAACAATGCATAGGTAACTTTTTTTCCTTGTGAAGCAAATTTTTCTTTGCTGTATAAAAAGTATATGGCTATAATCATGCCGATGATAAGATCTGCAAACACAGAAAATACTGACCATAATGTGGAAGTCACATTTACCAATATATTTTGGAGCTGAGGAACTAAGTCTGCAGACATCCATCCAACAATCATCTGCTTTGCCTGACCTAAAAACTGATTTGCATATTCCGCAAAAGAAGAATTTTGTCCTACCAGACCATTAATCCAATCTTCTAAATTATAGAAATACGACTCAATATTTTGGTAAAAGCCCAGTATATTGGTAATCAGCTGTGGAATTAGCATCATACATAAACCTATCAGAATACCAAGCAGCAACAAAATAGATGCCACTACACTAATGGCTCTTGCAGCTTTTTGCGCCTTATGAGGCTTCTTGGCATTCTTAAAGTAGGTTTTCATCTGAATACGGTCCAGTTTATTCACAAGAGGCGTTAATAAATAAGCAATGGCAAATCCATATAAAACAGGTGATAATATACGAAAAATAAATCCAATTACGCTTAATACAACTTTAAATTCAAAAATAGCCGCAAATACAAGCAAGCTTACGACAATCACACAAATTGCCGTAACTCCCCAATATAGATATTTTTTATCCCATCTATATTTCAAGAATACCAAACTCCTTTGTCTTGTATATTAGCTTCTCTTATGATAGTCTTGGCTTGTTTTGGCGTAAGTATCCAAATTCATCCGCAAAATTCAAAAATAAAATAAGTATTGCAATCAAACGATTAGTCTTTCACAATTTTTGTGCCCGTTTTTCCTAATAAAGCTTCTTTGGCACAGTCCAGCGATGTAATAATGGCTGTTCCGTTTTTCGTTTGTTCTACAAAAGATAAACAAGCTTCTACCTTTGGAAGCATACTGCCCGGAGCAAAATGGCCTTGCTCGATATATGTTTTCGCCTGTGACACCGTCATATTTATCAGCTCTTGCTGATTTTCTTTTTTGTAATGAATACATACTCGTTCCACTGCTGTTAAAATAATCAGCATATCTGCATTCAAATCTTCTGCTAATTTTGCACTGGATTTATCTTTATCAATTACAGCTGCAATACCTTGATAACCTGTATCTGTCTCTATCACAGGTATACCGCCGCCGCCAACTGTAATTACAATATTTTTTAGATTGACCAATTGTTGAATCACCGGCAATTCTACAATAGAAACCGGATTTGGAGACGCAACTACACGACGATAACCACGTCCTGCATCCTCCGCAAATACAAATCCTTGCTCCTTTTCCATTCTGTCAGCTTCTTGTTTGGTATAAAACATGCCAATAGGCTTTACAGGCGTTTGAAACGCTTTGTCTTCTTTGTCTACCACTACCTGAGTAATGACACTGACCGCTTGTCTTTCCAGTTTGCGAGATTTTAACTCAAACTGGATTGCCTGCTGCAAGTGGTATCCAATATATCCCTGCGACATCGCGCCACATTCCGGAAACGGCATATATGGCGTTTTGGCTCCATGGACAGATGCAAAATCCATTGCAAGATTTATCATACCTATTTGAGGGCCATTTCCATGACCAACCACAATTTCGTAGCCCTCTTCCACCAAATCTACAATAGATTTCGCCGTTTTTTTCACCAACTGAATTTGTTCCTGCGGTGTTTGTCCCAATGCGTTACCGCCCAAAGCCAATACAATACGTTTCACGATTCCATTCACCTCAAAGTTATGTATGCGTAAGTAACTTTATCATACCATATTTCCGCTGTAAAAAAAAGAAAAATTAAAAAGTACATTCATTTGTATCACTTGTATCTCATATCATACTCCATGATAATACACTTATGCTTTGTAAATATACGCCTTCCCCTTGATGAATCCAATTATATTCTGTGCTTTTACAAAATGGAAATGCTATACATTTGATAACGCCAAAATAAAAAAGATAAAGGTTTTTTAGACACCTTTATCTTTCAATACTTTGACTTTATTATACATTATCTGGTTCTGAAGCCATAGAACGTAAGCTTGTAAAACGCTCTAAGAACGCTTTTGTTCTTTCCTTTTGGGGATGATTGATGACATCGTCCGGTTTTCCTTCTTCCACAATATAGCCTCCGTCCATAAAAATAACGCGGTCGGCCACATCGCGGGCAAAAGACATTTCATGAGTAACAACCACCATGGTTCTGCCTTCTTTTGCAAGGTCTTGGATAATCTTTAAAATTTCTCCCGTTAACTCTGGGTCCAAAGCGGAGGTTGGTTCATCAAAAAATAATATTTTGGGGTTAAGCGCCAACGCACGTGCAATGGAAACACGCTGCTGCTGACCTCCGGACAGTTCACATGGATAGGATTTCTCTTTTGATTCCAATCCAACTTTTTTTAAAAGCTCTCTTGCTTCCTGCTGCGCCTGTTCCTTTGGTTTTTTCAACACACGAATAGGCGCCTCTGTAATATTTTTTAAAACGGATAGGTGTGGAAACAGATTAAAGTTCTGAAACACCATTCCCACGTTCAAGCGGATTTTCTTCAAAATTTGCTTTGGCGCATAAATTGCTTCGTTTTTTCCCTGCCCAACAATCATATCGTCACCACAAATGGTAACTTTGCCGCTTGTAATCTGCTCAAACTGGTTTAAACAGCGCAGTAGGGTGGATTTTCCCGAACCGGAAGGACCGATAATGGCAACCACTTCACCTTGATTCACCTCTAAAGAAATATCCTTCAAAACTTCTAAATCTTTAAATTTTTTTGAAAGATTTTCTACTTTCAGCATTACCATAACAGCACCCTCCTTACTTATAATAATTTAACTTTTTCTCTATAAATCGGAATAATAATGATAACAATAGGTTAAAGAAATAATAGTAAATACCTGCGATAATAAGAGGAGTAATCACACCATTTGCGTTTGTTTGTTTATTTGCCATAAAGAATAGTTCTTCAACACTCAGTGCGTACGCCAGAGAAGTATCCTTTACAAGCGTAATAACTTCATTTGCAGTAGAGGGAATGACACGTTTGATTACTTGAGGTAAAATAATTCTAAAAAATGTTTGTGATTTTGAAAGTCCCAATGCTGCGGAGGCTTCATATTGCCCTGTTTCCATAGAATCCATACCTCCACGGAAAATCTCTGCAAAATAAGCTGCATAGTTTAACACAAATGCAATTAAAGCCGCCAAAAATCTATCATAATTCAAACCAAACATATATTTAGGCGCAAAGTAAACAAACAATAACTGCAATAGCAACGGCGTACCACGCATAATGGAAATATAGAGAGAAACCGGCCAAGATATCACTTTATACTTTGAACGCCTTCCAAAGGACAGCAGTACTCCCAAAGGAATGGCACATACTAAAGTAACTGCGAATATCTCCAAAGCAACTCCGCAGCCGGATAAAAACATAACAAACCAATTTCCAATTTGATCCCAATTCATAAACATACCTCCTTTGGAAATACCCACACTGTAACCGCGAAAAAGACGCACAGTAGATTACGTGCGTCTTTTTCATGCAAATGTTAAAACAAATTATCTGCTAACAACATCTTTACCGAACCATTTTTCAGAAATTTGTGTCATGGTGCCGTCGGCTTTCATTTCATCAATGTATTTTTGCACTTCATTTTTTAATGCAGTATTTCCTTTTTTGAATCCAACTGCATATTCTTCTTCAGTTAAACCGTCTTCCAAAACTTTAAAGTCTTTATTTTGGGAAGTAATTGCATAGTTGGCTACCACTTCATCCATGAAAATTGCATCAATTCCTTTTGTTTCTAATTCCATAAATGCAGTTACATTATCTTTAAAGCCAATGGTATTGCCAATGGTTTTGGCAAAATCAGATTCTTCTAAAATTTTCTCTGCGGTAGAACCGTTTTGTACCCCAATTGTTTTTCCTGCCAAAGAAGCTTGGTCTGTATATTCGGAATCATTCAAAACTACCAATACCATACGGTTTGTCATATAAGGTTCTGAAAGATCCATTGCTTGCTTTCTTTCATCATCGATGGACAATCCGTTCCACAAGCAGTCCACAGAACCTGTGTTAAGCTCCATTTCTTTGGTGGACCATTCAATTGGCTGCAATTTTAATTCTACACCCATACGATTTGCTACTTCTGTTGCAACGTCAATATCAAAACCTACGATATTGTTGTTTTCATCACGGAAGCCCATTGGTGGGAAGCTGTCGTCCAATCCCAGTACCAAAGTACCCTTGTCCAAAACATTTTGTAAAGAATTGTCTTGTGCTGTTCCTGAGTCTGCTGTACCGCTGTTTGTGTCTGATGATGAGCTGCAACCTGCAAATACGGCAAGCATAGCAACCATCATCATGGAAAATACTGCCAATGATATTTTTTTCATCATTTTTCCCCCTATTGATCAATCGTTATCAATTATGATACTATTGTAACGCATTATCAGAGTAAAGTAAAGGATAAATTCTATATCACTGACAAATTCTTCGTTTATTGAAAATTATTCTGTATTGATTCGTGAAATACAAACAAAATATATAAAAAACAACGTGGTTACCAATGGTAATCATATAGAAAAAAGTCAAACTCGAAAGATTTTCCTTGTACTGTAAATTGATGTTTAATAATTTGCTGCCGCTTCATTCCTTTGTATTCATAAAAACTATAATTACAGCTGGTATCCGTAAATAAATAAAAGTCGTGAATTTCTTCTTGTTTCATATAAGAAAGCACTGCATCAAATAATTTTCCCCCAATACCGAGGCCTCTGTATTCCGCATTTACTACGAAGAAAGCAACTTCCCCTTGGTATGTTTTTTCACACTGCTTGAGCAACGTGTCATCTATCTCGCTGATTGTTTTATAAAATTCAGCAGCATCTCTTCCTTCTTGTGTAGCACAGAGAGCTTCCATAGACTGTTTTTGACGATTACTTAAGTGTGTAGGACATTTATGCTCTCTAATATTTTTGCCCATAATAATGCCAACCGGAACACCATCCACAATTGCAACTTGAGTATACGTTTGATTGGTCAAACATAAATCCAAATATGCCCTTGCAAGTTTACATGCCGTTTCATGACTTCCAAATTTATCGTAACCCCATGTAATTCTGATAATATCTTCCAATGCGTCCGTATCCTGTGGCTGGAATTCTCTGAGTATTACTTGATGTTTCAATGTAAGCACTCCCTTATGTTTCATACTATTTGTATATTACTGTACCCTATCCAGTTGGTGTACAGTCAAGAATAATTTTAGAAATAAAAAATCGTCCCAATTTATGGGACGATTTTTCTATGTTTTATTTTTTTCTTCTTTATGCGGTTTTAATCGATTACTGGATTCGTAGTCCTTGTTAAGCTTTATGACAAATCCGCTTAATGCCAATAATGCAATTAAGTTCGGAATTACCATAAGACCATTAAACATATCAGTCAAAGCCCAAACCAAATCTACTTTTAAGAAAGAACCTACAATTAAAAAGCCGCATACAATGACGGCATAAATTTTTACGCCGATTTTACCAAACAGGGCACTAACATTAGAAGCGCCGAAGAAATACCAACCAATGATAGTAGAAAATGCGAAGAAAAACATACAAATTGCAATAAATATATTACCGAATGAGCCAAAGAAAGAAGAAAATGCAGCCTGTGTCAGATTACTGTCATTCAAAACTCCGGAATAACCCATTGGCAAAACATCTGTTACCAATACTACCAAAGCAGTTAAAGTTAAAATGATAAAGGTATCAATAAAAACACCCATCATAGCAATAAAGCCCTGGTCACAGGGATGTTTTACTTTTGCCAGTGCATGAGCATGCGGTGTAGAACCCATACCGGCTTCATTGGAGAACAAACCTCTGGCCACACCGAAACGCATCGCTTTTTGAATGGTAATACCAATCACACCGCCTGTAACAGCTTGAGGATTGAAAGCACCTACAAAAATTTGTCCAAATGCTCCCGGAATTTTTGTAACGTTTGCAAAAATAACAATCAAAGCACCAACAATATACAGCAATGCCATGAATGGAACCAATTTCTCGGTTACAGAAGCAATACGCTTTACGCCTCCAATAAAAATAACAACGGCAATCGCTGCTACTGCAATACCCATTGTCCAAGCAGGTATGTTAAAAGCAGACTCAAACGCATTTCCAATTGCATTGGACTGTACCATATTTCCCATAAAGCCCAATGCCAACACAATTAGAATGGAGAAAATAGCAGCCAATACTTTTCCGAATTTGCCTTTAAAGGCTGCCATAATATAGTAACGAGGACCGCCTACTACAACTCCATCCTTTGTGGACTTAAACTTTTGAGCCAGAGTTGCTTCTACATAAATCGTCGCCATGCCCAAAAAGGCACTTACCCACATCCAGAAGATTGCTCCCGGGCCACCTGCAATCAATGCGCCTGCAGCACCAACCAGGTTACCTGTACCAACTTGAGCTGCAATTGCAGTAGCCAAAGATTGGAACGAAGTCATTCCGCCGGCATCTGCCTTATCTTTGTTCTTTTTGAACAGACCGCCAAACGCCATTTTAAAACCACGGCCGAATTTACGAACCTGAATAAACTTTAATCGAATGGTAAAATACAATCCGGTACCGCAAAGTAAAAATAACAGGCCATAGTTCCACAAGTATTCATTTATTATTTTTACAATGTTCGTAAGGATCTCCATTTCATCCCTCCACAACTCTATCAATCAAATACCATGTTATAAAAATATATCCGTATTAGATTACCATAGAATCAATACTAAATCAAATCAAAAACGACAGTTTTTGATAAGTTTGTTAAATTTTCTACACATTGCACGAAAAAAAGAGCATGGATTTTTAACATCCTGCTCTTTTTATGCACAAAAATAGTAGATTTTAGTCTTTTAATTGTTTCCATTGCTCTTCATTGAAACCAACCAGTACCAAATCGCCTCGTACTACAATCGGACGTTTTACCAATTTGCCGTCAGATGCTAAAACAGCATACTGCTCTTCTTCCGTCATGGAAGGTAATTTATCTTTTAAATTAAGAGACTTATATACCAAACCGCTGGTATTAAAGAATTTTTTCAGCGGTAATCCGCTTTTTGCAACCCATTGTTTTAATTCCTCTACCGTTGGAGGGTGCTCCACAATCGGTCTGTCTTCATACGCAATACTGTTTGCTTCCAACCATTTTTTTGCTTTTACACAAGTACTGCATTTTGCATATTGCAAAAACAATGCTTTCATATTCTTTCCTCCTTATGATTTTAACTTTTCTAAAACAGACGGTAATTCTGTAATATCCTGAATTTGATCATCAGCACAGTCCAATTCTCCGTCAGAGCCATATCCGTACAGACAGCCTATGCTGGGCAAATGATGGTGTTTGGCCAGTTCCATATCATGAAAACGGTCACCAACTACAATATATTTGCCCGGGTGTTCTTTTTTAATATATTCGAACACCTCATATTTGGGAATAAAATGATAACGCTCACAAGGATAAAAGCCCACAAACAGGTCTTGCAGTCCAAAATATGCTTTATGTGCCTCCATATAACTAACACTACAGTTACTGAGCAAAATAAGAGGATAACCGTCTTGCTTTAATTGTTTTACGACATCCATTGCATGGGGATACCATCTGGCTTTTCCTTCCTGTAAACCAATATGCATATACTTTCCAATCAGTTTACTGTAAGTATGCTGCTGTTCCGCATTTAACTGAGGCATAAATGTGTTCCACATATCAGTTGCACTGTATCCCAACCATTGACTGATTTCTTTATCCCGAAACGTACGCGGCTGAGCAAAACCATCCCGAATCAATTGGTCATACACCTTTAAAAACGCCGTTTTATACACAATGGCACAATTGTGCAACGTACCGTCATAGTCAAAAATAATAATCGGTTTAGCCAATTTGTTTTAACAGATTTGCCATTTCAATTGCAGTAGCGGCAGCATCAAAGCCTTTGTTGCCTGCCTTTGTGCCTGCACGCTCAATGGCTTGCTCAATGCTGTCTGTTGTAATCACTCCAAAAATAACAGGAACTTCACTGTCCAAAGAAACGTTTGCCACACCTTTTGAAACTTCTGCACAAACATAATCAAAATGCGGTGTAGAACCTCTGATAACGGCACCAAGGCAAATGACTGCATCGTATTTTCCGCTTTTTGCCATCTTTTTTGCTGCCAAAGGAAGTTCATATGCACCCGGCACCCAAGCAAGGTCAATATCGCTTCCTTTTACGCCATGACGTTGCAAGCCATCTTCAGCACCGCTTACCAATTTTGAAACGATAAATTCATTAAAACGCGCTGCTGCAATTCCTATTTTTAAGCCTTGGGCAATCAAATTTCCTTCAATATAATTCATGTGTATTTCCTCCAAGTAAATTTGTTTTTCATTTAACATCAAACTTTTATTTTATAAAGATAACCTAGCTGATAAGATGAAATATCATTTGTAATAATCAAAATTTTGAAAATTGACAAGCGTTTTTTTCATTTTGTTACTGTTATCAGGTTGCCACCACATAAAAAATTACTGTGAATCTCTGCATACAAAATGGAAACGCCACAACATTTTAAAGCATATGGTCCATCTTATCTTTTTTGGTTTGCAGATAAAAGGCATCGTTTGGGTTTGCCTGCATTTTCAGCGGGACACGTTCTACAATTTCCAAACCGTAACCGGACAAGCCTGCTATTTTCTTTGGATTGTTGGTCATCAAACGAATCTGTTTGACACCCAAATCACTCAAAATTTGTGCTCCAATTCCATAATCACGCATATCTGCCGGAAAACCAAGCTTTTCATTGGCTTCCACGGTATCCAAACCTTGGTCTTGTAATGCATATGCTTTGATTTTATTGATTAAACCAATGCCGCGTCCTTCTTGACGCATATACACAAGAACACCTCTGCCCTCTTTGGCAATCTGCTTCATAGCAGCGTCATATTGTTCCCCGCAATCACAGCGGCGGGAACCCAAAGCATCTCCTGTCAAACACTCGGAATGAACACGCGCCAAAACAGGTCTTCCGTCTGCAATATCTCCCATAACCAAGGCAACATGATGTTCCCCTGTTACTTTGTTCTCATAACCGTACATGATAAAATCACCGTATCTGGTAGGTAATTTTGCACTGGCTTCTCTTTCTACGGAACATTCTGTTTTACGACGATACGCAACCAAGTCTGCAATGGTAATGAACTTAATCTGATGTTTTTGCGCAAATTCTTGCAGCTCGGGAGTGCGCATCATATGACCATCATCTGCCATAATCTCACAGCATAGACCGCACTCTTTCAGACCTGCCAAACGGCATAAATCCACTGTTGCCTCTGTATGGCCGGTACGCACCAAAACGCCCCCCTGCTTTGCTTCTAACGGAAACATATGTCCCGGACGGCGGAAATCTTCCGGTTTTGCACCGTCCTCCACACATTTTAAAGCAGTAACGGAACGCTCGTATGCTGAAATACCTGTTGTTGTATCGATATGGTCAATGGAAACTGTAAACGCAGTCGCATGATTGTCAGTATTTTGTTCTACCATTTGAGGTAAACCTAATTTTTGTGTAAATTCTTTGCTCATTGGCATACAAATGAGACCTTTTGCTTGTGATGCCATAAAGTTTACATTCTCTGTCGTTGCAAACTCGGCAGCACAAATCAAATCGCCTTCGTTCTCTCTGTCCTCGTCATCTGTTACCAAAATGACTTCACCGTTGCGCAAAGCCTGCAAAGCTTCTTCAATTGTATTATGTTGAAACATATGGTACATCCTTTCTGATAATTGATTATAAAAATCCATGCTCTGCCAAATAGGCAGAGGAAATGGTGGTTTTGGAGGTCTGTTCCTCCATTGTCTGTTCAAAATGAAGCAAGCGTTCTACATATTTACCTATCATGTCACATTCCAAATTTACCGTATCACCTGCTTTTTGCGTCAGCAATGTTGTTTCCTTTGCGGTGTGCGGGATAATAGATACCCGAAAGCAAGTATCATCTACATATGCTACGGTCAAACTTATGCCGTCGATGGTAATGGAACCTTTTTCAATGATATATTTTAATACAGCAGGTTCTGCCGTGACAGTGACCCAAACTGCATTGTCTTCTCTCTCCATACGGGTAATCGTACCCGTACCATCTATATGACCGCTTACAATATGACCTCCCAACCTGGTTTGCAGACTGAGCGCCCGTTCCAAATTTACACGGCTGCCCTGAGACAAAGACCCCAGTTTACTGCGCCGCATGGTTTCTGCCATCACATCTGCCTCAAAGTAGTCTTTTCCCATATTGGTTACGGTTAAACATACTCCGCTGGTACAAATGCTGTCTCCTATCTTTGTATCGTTCAATACTTTGTCGGCAGCAATCACAAAATGAGAAGAGCGCGTTCCTCTGACCACTTGTCTTACGGTGCCTATTTCTTCTACGATACCTGTAAACACGAATCATTTCTCTCCTCTCTTAGTTTGCTTCTGTGGGTTGAATGTTTATTTTCGGTTGAATATATGCGGATATCTTAATGTCGTCTCCAATCGCGCTCACCTTCATCTGTCCCAACTGATAAGCATCCTGTAAATGCTCTACTCCCATTCCGCCTACCGGAGTAGGTGCAGCTGCGCCGCCTATCATTTTAGGCGCGATGTACGTAACAACTTCTTGTACAATTCCTGCTCTTAACGCCGCATCATTTAAAGTAGCGCCGCCTTCCAGCAAAATACTGTCAATTCCCATAGCGCCAAGCTGATTCATTAAATCATTTAAATCCACCCTGTTATCCTCACTGCTGCAATACAGCACTTTTGAGCCAAAAGTTTCTAATTTACGTGCAGCCAGCGGACTTGCCTGATTGGTTGTTGCTAAAATTGTCTGATTATTCTCTTGGTCTTTCAAAACATTGGAGGTAAGTGCAATACGCAAGCAACTGTCTACCACAATACGCACAGGATTTTTTCCTTGCTCCATACGGCAGGTAAGGCGTGCATTGTCATGAATAATGGTATTGATACCAACCATAATTCCTGTATAGTTGTGGCGCAATCGATGTACGTCTTTACGAGACGCTTCCCCTGAAATCCATTGTGATTCTCCTGTGGCAGTCGCAATTTTTCCGTCCAGCGTCATAGCAGTTTTCATTACAACATACGGTCGTTTGGTTGTAATATAGTGACGAAACACACGGTTGATTTCGTTGCATTCTTTCTCTAACACACCGCTTACCACTTCTATCCCGGCTTCTTTTAATTTTTGTATTCCCTTTCCTGCCACCAATGGATTGGGATCTAAACTGCCAACGACAACCTTGGCAAGTTTCTTTTCTACCAATAAATCTGCACAAGGAGGCGTTTTCCCATAATGAGAACATGGCTCTAAAGTAATATACATGGTTGCACCTGCAACATCTTCTTTGGCATCGGCAATGGCATTTACTTCCGCATGCGGTCCTCCATAATGTTCGTGGTATCCGCTTCCTATGATGCGACCGTCTTTTACAATGACAGCGCCCACCATTGGATTGGGCGCCACATAGCCTTCTCCCTTTTGCGCAAGCTGTAATGCCTGTTTCATATACTGTTCGTCTCGATTGCCTTCCATATGCAGCCTCCTAACAAAAAAGCCCTGAGTATCACTACTCAGGGCTTTGTGGTTTCGGTTATTCTGCAAATACCAAAAACGGCACTTACATCGTATCATCTTCTACCATCCAGACTATACTGTCGGCTTTGGAATTTCACCAAATCAACCTTTCGGCTCGTGGGCTGTACCACCGGTAGGGACTTTCACCCTGCCCTGAAGATTCTTATTTTTTCTCATTATACTACACTTTTTATTCTATTGCAATAAATAAATACAAATTCAGTATATTTTATTTTTTCGTACAAACACAAATCATATAGTCCTTTTGATAAACCATATATTCTGTTTTCCAATCGGACGTATCATCTTTCGGTTTGTAATGAAAGCCAACACCTAAATATTTTCCTACGCTCTCCCGTTTTGTCCACATGCGATAAAATGCCGTTTGATTTTTGCCTTCCAAGATATAACGTTCTTGTTCTTCCTGTGTAAAAAAGCGCTTTGCAATTAAATCAAAGCGACATGGTTTCATTTTTTGAATGTCAATGCCTATTGGCCTATCATCAACAGCGCAGATGCAAATGTTATCTGAATGACTGATATTGAAATGTACCTGTTCATACCCAATCACATATGGTTTTCCATGAGAACCAATACCAAACCGGATTTGGTCAATAGGTATATTCCATTTTGTATGAATCGCATATTTTGCAAGAAGAATACCTACAAGGCTGATATACGCCGCTTGCTTCCTCATAGATTGCAATTGTTCTCTCTTATGACCGTCAGCAAATGGCAACCACGTTTCAAAATCCGAATCCGCCAGTGTATCAGCATCTGGAACTAAAAAAATGTTTTTCCCATTGGCATTGCTCTGCTTCATAGGCACTCCTTGATTTGATATTTCCCGCGGTTTGTTACTGTTATGAGGCCATTATACCATATCTTCTATCATTTATGCAATTTCACAGATAGCAAAAAATCAAATCAATTTGAGGAATCATCTCCCGACTCTTAGGAAAATATCAATAAATTTTACATAATCTTTATTGAATTACCCTAGGATTCTGCCTTGAAATAATGATATAATAGATACAATTTCTGATTTTGGGAGGTGCTGTATGAACGATACGCTGGTGGTAATCGGAGAAGCATTAATCGATTTTACCCCTACAGAACAGGGTGTGGCACTGAAAGATGTCAGCTCTTTTACCAAGCACTGCGGAGGAGCCCCTATCAATATTGCAGCTGCCGCAGCAAAGCTGGGAGCACATTCCAAAGTATTAACACAAGTAGGTGCTGATGCATTTGGAGATTTTATTTTGGAAACACTATCCCTATGCCAAGTGGATATTACTGCTGTAAAGCGTACCAATCAATATCCAACAGCATTGGCTTTTGTAGCTTTAGATGAAAAAGGAAATCGAGACTTCACTTTTTACCGCGACCCCTGCGCGGATTTATATCTCAGTGCTGAAGATATTACTGTCCCCACGTTTCAGAATTGCGGTATTCTTCATTTTTGTTCTGTGGATTTGGTGGATTCTCCTATGAAACAGGCACATCTCAAAGCAATTCAGCTGGCAAAGGAACAAGGCGCTATCATTAGCTTTGACCCCAATGTTCGTCTGCCATTATGGAACAGTAAAGAAGACTGTAAGAATACAATTTTAGAATTTGCACCATACGCAGATATTCTAAAAATATCCGATGACGAGCTGTTCTTTCTCACAGGACAAAAGGATTGCGGACAAGTTTTCACTGTATTTCCAAGTGCCACTATTATTTTACTAACCTGTGGTGAACAGGGAAGTTATCTGATGACAAAAGAATATCATCTCTATGAAAAGCCTATCCCTGTGAAAGCAATAGACACTACCGGTGCGGGTGATGCGTTTGCCGCCTCTTTTTTGTATCAATTACTGCGGGACGACATCTCACGAGAGCAATTGTCTCTTTTATCAAAAGATATTTTGCAAGCATATCTTCGTTTTTCCAATGCATATGCGGCTGATTCTACCACAAAACACGGTGCCGTACATGCAATGGCAACCACACAAGAGTTTCATGAATTTCTACAGAAATTCCATATTTCTAATATTTTTATATCAGATTCCTAAAGTTAGGAGGAAACCCATTGATTACATTTACCGGAAAAGGAGCCTTTGGCGGATATGCCATGGGACAAATATTGTTTTATAATAGGATTCAAACAGGCATCAAAGCACATACAGTGGACGACCCGATTGCAGAACTGGAACGTTTTTTTGCCGCACAAAAAACAGCCATTGAGCAATTGGGTGAACTTTATGAAAAAGCATTATTGGAAGTAGGTCGTTCCAGCGCAATGATTTTCCAAATTCATCAGATGATGCTGGAAGATGTGGACTACGTAGGCTCTATTACCAATATGATACAAAATCAAGGGCAAAATGCGGAATATGCCGTCAGTGTGACAGCAGCCAAATTTGCCAATATGTTTGCAACTATGGACGACCCCTATATGCGTGAACGTTCCGCAGATGTAAAGGATATTTCACAAAGACTGATTAATGTACTGACACACAATCATGACGGAGTCATATCCTTTGAAAAGCCTGTTATTATTGCCGCTAACGATTTGGTTCCCAGCGAAATTATGCAGCTGGACAAAGATAAGGTGCTGGCTTTTGTTACATGCCATGGTTCCATCAATTCTCATACCGCCATTCTTGCACGTATCATGAACATTCCTGCGGTTGTAAACTTGGGTACCGATTTCACCAAAGAATACGACGGCCGTGAAGCCATTGTAGATGGTTATAACGGTAAATTGATTATCAGCCCCAATCAAGAAACAACCGCATACTATACAAAAAAACAGATGCAGGAAAAAGCGAACCGTGCTTTGCTGAGAGAACAGCTTGGTAAGGATAACGTAACACAAGACGGAAGAAAAATACATATTGTTGCAAACATAGGAAGTACCGCGGATATTCCCGATGCTCTTGAAAATGACGCCGGTGGTATCGGGCTGTTCCGAAGTGAATTTCTGTACTTGGAAAGTTCTTTTTTCCCATCAGAACAAGAACAATTTGAAGCATACAAGACCGTTGCACAATCCATGGAAGGAAAAAAAGTGGTCATTCGTACAATGGACATGGGCGCTGACAAACAAGTGGATTATTTCAGACTGCCGAAAGAGGAAAATCCTGCTATGGGTTATCGCGCAATTCGTATCTGCCTAACACAGCTTGACATTTTCCGAACACAATTAAGGGCGTTATATCGTGCGTCTGCTTTTGGCAATATTGCTATTATGTTCCCCATGATTACCTCTGTGGAAGAAGTACAGCAAGTAAAAAAGATAGCGGCTCAAATCCGTGAGGAACTGGACTGTGAGGACATTGCATATGCTCCTCACGTTGAACTTGGAATTATGATAGAAACACCTGCTGCAGCTATTATCAGCGACTTACTGGCAAAAGAAGTGGATTTCTTCAGCATTGGTACAAATGACTTAACCCAATATGCACTGGCCATTGACCGCCAAAATGCTATGTTGGACCAGTTTTATCAACCATATCATAAATCAGTACTGCGGCTTATGAAATTGGTAGCCGATAATGCTCACCGCAATCACATTTGGTGCGGTATTTGCGGTGATTTGGGCTCAGACCTTGAAATGACACCTCTTTTTCTGGCAATGGGTATTGATGAAATTTCCGTTCCTCCCAGCTCCATACTGGCTGTAAGAAAAAAGGTACGTGAAACCAATGTCAGCATGATTCAAAACCAACTGTTTGAAAAGTGGCTTTAACAATCTATTTTGATATAGAAAAATGCCTGAGCAATCAAATCCTTTAAAATTGAGGTATTGCATATATGAAAAAGAATATAAAATTACTGGGTACTACATTCATAACAGTCCTTATACTGCTTGTGTCCATGTTGTCGTTAACCGCTTGCAGCAGTTCACAGCAATACACTTATAAATCTATGGATATGAATGCAATTTTACAAAAAGTAGGAACCAAAACGGTAAAAGATAAAAGCGTCGTTTGTTACAAACCTTTTATCAATGACAATGGTATTACCGTATACGTCTTTGAATTGGATAACGGTACAACACAAGAGAAATACACATCGTACCATTTTTATGAAACCAAAGAAGATTATCTAAAAGCATTGGATATTGCCATGTTCGGCGATATCGAAATAGATGATGACCTTTTCATGATTAAAATGCAGAACGAAAATCGCTTTACCATGAGTTATGACGAACTCATCGAAGCATATAACCAAGAAAACGGATATATATTGATTCAATAAAAAACAGGCTCTTTTTGAAAGAGCCTGTTTTTTATCTTATTGTTCTATTTCCCGCAGTGCAACACGAATTTCAATTGCTCTGCGATATTCCACTTTTGTTACAGTCACAGTCCACTGTCCTATTTGGAAAGTGTCTCCTTCTTCAGGCACTTTGCCAAGTTCGTGCATAACCCATCCATTGACAGTAGATACTTCATATTCTTCATTAATTTCCAATAACTCCAGCATTTTGTCCAAATTAGCATTACATGAAATCAGGAAAGAACCATCGCTTTGCTGTTTAAAATCTTCTTGCTCATCATCATGTTCATCCCAAATTTCTCCAACCAATTCTTCCAAAATATCTTCCAATGTCGCAATACCAACAGTACCGCCAAATTCATCCAGCACAATTGCCATATGAGTTTTACTGTGCTGCAAAATGCGGAGTAATTTTGAAATTTTAGTTCCCTCTGTTACCACAATCGGTGGTTTTACAATATCTGAGATTGTTTTATTGCCATTTAACACATAGGCATGAAAATCTTTTTCGTGTATGATACCAATAATATGGTCTATAGTTTCTTTATAAACAGGTAACCTGGAGTAACCATGTTCTTTAAACAACTCAGACACTTTTTCAACGCTGTCATTTTCCTCCACGGCAATGACATCCACACGCGGCATTAAGATATCTTCAACATCTAAGTCATTAAATTCAATTGCAGAACGTATCAGTTCTCCTTCATGTTTATCCAAACCGCCGTCACTTTCAACTTCTTCCACAATGGTAATCAGTTCTTCTTCCGTAATTCCACCTGATGGATGCAAACGGAATACCTTTTTCAGAAGTTTTTTCCATTGTTTAAATATCCAGTTAATCGGCCACAAAATAATAATGAAAAACTTCAAAATAGGAGCCATAGCCATAGAAATACTTTCCGCTTTTTCTTTGGCTATACTTTTGGGTGAAATTTCTCCAAATAATAGCACCAAAACAGTCATAACAATAGTAGCAATGGTGACACCGCTATTTCCTATTAAACGTGTAAATAACACTGTCGCTAAAGAGGAGGAAAGAATATTGGCAATATTGTTACCAACCAGAATTGTTGACAATAATTCGTCATAATTTTCACTCATCTTTAAAGCACGTGCAGCCTTTTTATTACCATTGGAAGCAAGATTTTTCAGTCTGATTTTATTTACACTGGAAAAAGCTGTCTCCGTTGCGGAGAAAAAGGCGGATAAACAAATGAGAAATAGGATTGCAATGATTAATATGACGTCTATCGTATCCATTAAAAAAGAATCACTCCAAATTTTTTTATTACTACTATATCATATATTATCCTAACTTACAACTATTAACAATTGTTTGATACAATAAATATAGGATATCCTTAGACAAAATAAATTGATTTTTCTTGTGTAGTATGATATTATAAATAAAAATAATAATTATTATCATTAAGGAGATCCATCATGGATATAAAAGAACAAGTGTTACAAGTAATGAAAGAAGCCGGAAAACCTGTCAGTGCTGGAGAAGTGGAAAAACTATCAGGATTAGACCGAAAAGACATTGACAAAGCTTTTCAAGCTCTAAAAAAGGAAGAAGCAATCGTTTCTCCTGTTCGCTGTAAGTGGGAACCTGCCAATAAGGAATAAACCTATATTAAAATAGAGCAGCCACTCACTCCCGGCTGCTCTATTTTAATATACTGCCAAAAATGATACATCTCTTAAAATAAAATGATTGTTTTTATGAAGTGTATCATGAGAAAATGAACGTTACTGGGTACTTCAATAAAAATAAACGATGTGTCTAAAGTATGAATCCGTTTCCTAATCTATTTGTTTCCAACAGCGCTTGCTTATTATCTTGATTAAGCTGGAAATTCATAACTGTTTTCATAAATTACAGTATTGTTTTCCGTTATTTCTACTATAGGCTTTGGAGATATTGTTGGTATCCCTATCACTGCAAAAAATGTTAACGATTTTATAGTCATTTTATACCATGATTGTATTTATTATTTTAACAGCTACAGTAGTAAATTATTTTTCGGAACTCCAAAAAGTAAAATATAACGGCAGTATCCTGGAATTTATGCATAAATTGAAACCAGCTTGATGCGCTTTCCAAAGAAGAATGAAGAGAGCTTTCGAAAAAGGTATCTAAGTATAAACTCAGCAAAGAACATAAAATATAAATAAAAAGCGATGGAGCCATTCCATCGCTTTTTTGTTAAGTTACATTAATAATAATCAGATACATCATAACAATGACAACGCCCACACCAAACAAAAGCAAACTGTATGATAACGATTTCGGAATGTCACGTTTCCGTTTTACAGGAGCCTCATACGTACCAAAACGGTTATCCTCAGGCGGCGTGAATACATCTTTTGATTTTACAAACAGCAATTTTTTGTACAATAATACAACGGTATCTCCAATTGCATACACTGCTCTTGCAATCAGTGCTCCCACAAATGGCAAGAAACGAAGCAGAACAGGACGGTAAATCATATGCTCAATGCTCAGCCAGCTTGGCCATACATCTGCATATACCTTGACTCCATTTTCATCCTTTTTCATGAGACATACTCTGATAAATAAGAAATATACAATGAGACCAATTGCAATGGATGCCGCCGCACCACGCAAGTTAATCAGTGAGAAATAGTTGACCGGTGTAGCCGGATCATGCCCATGCATAAATCCTTGCGCCGTATTTGCAAGAATATCCTGTGTCCAATACGGCAGCATACCAATAATCGGCAAAATTGCGCCTGCAATGATTAATACGGTCATGGTCAGTTTGGACATATATTTTCTCTTTGCATCCAGCTTTTCCTGATTTTCAGGGTTCTTCTCGATAAAGATGGCTACAAATAATTTTAACATATATGCCAATGTCAGACCACCGGCAAACGTAAACAAAGCTTCTACAGTTTGCAGTGTACCTGCCAAAACAGTTTGTGTCGGCATCATACCGATGTATTCTACAATGCTTTCATGAATCAGTGTCTTACTGATGTAACCGTTAAACAACGGTACGCCTGCCAATCCTAGCAGACCCATACCAAATACAAACCATAAGACCGGCTTTTTTCGACCAAAACCACGCAATTTATTCAGGTCAAAGGTGTGCATGCAAACGTAAATCACACCTACGCCCATAAATAATGCCAGTTTCAGCAAGGAATGGTTAAACATATGCAAAACAGTACCTCTGACTGCCAATGCATTATGCTCTCCCAACATACACTGCATACCAATTCCTATGATGACAAATCCAAGCTGTGAAACAGAAGAACATGCCAGCGTACGTTTGATATTATTGGAGAATACAGCCAGCACTGCCCCTGTTACCATGGACAAAGTACCAAAAATAACGATTGCCAATCCCCATTGGGCATCATGCAAAAAGATATTGCAGCTTACCACAATGATACCAAAGATACCCGCTTTTGTAATCACAGCGGATAACATGGCACTGGCAGGTGCAGGAGCAACTGAGTGCGCCTGCGGCAGCCACGTATGCAGCGGATACATACCTGCTTTTACGCCAAATCCGACCAATGTCAACGCACCCGCTGTATAAAGCAGCGCATGATTGGTAACATGAGATGCAGCTTCCACCAATTGGTCTATTTGCAATGTTCCTAAGATACTTTGCAACATAAACAGACCCATTAAGGAAACCAAACTGCCCAGTACCGCAAAACCCAGATAGCTGTTACTGCCGTCAATGGCTTCTTTTGTTTCGTTGTGAATTACCATTGGATAAGATGCAAAGGACATCACTTCGAAGAAGATGAATGTCGTATACAAATCGTTAGATAAGAATACCCCCTGCATTGCCCCTAAGGTAAACAGAACAAACATATAATATTTGTTTCGGTTTCTGGTTCCTTTAAAATATTCTCTGGAAACCAGTGTAGTCATCAGCCAGATAAAGGAGGCCAATACACTCATACTCATACGGAATCCGTCAATTTTAAAGTGTAACCCCAATGAGGCAAATCCTTCCCAAACGAAGGAGTCGGCAGAACCTGCTGTGGCGAATAAACATCCTGCGCCTGCCAATTCCAATGCCAGAGCAAAATATAAAAACAAATCTCGTGCAGTTTTATGAAAACGGCCAATGATATACGAAACAATACCTGCCGCAAACGGAAAGAATACAAGAGCAATGATTAAATAATTATTCCCCACAATTTCACCTCCTTCTCATCAGAATAACCCATTGGCAATATTACTGAACATATCCATTAAAGGCTGATGATAAATGCCTAAAACGATTGCAGCAACTGCCAGGAGTATAAATGGTATGGTCATAAATAAATTCGGATCTTTTACATCTTTATTTAATGTTACAACGTCAATTTCTTTATTTGGGAAATATGCTTTGAATACAATTTGCATCATATAAAGCGCTGTGAGCAGTGTGGATAAAATCAATACGCCAATGCCTGCATAAGCCAGCGGATTACCACTTTCTACCGCTGCGGTACCCAAATTCCATTTGCTTAAAAATCCGGGCAGCGGAGGAATACCCATCAGCCCAATTGCAGAAATTGTAAAGGTTGCCATAGTAATCGGCATTTTTCTGCCAAATCCGTTAATCTCATACACATATTCTCTATGTGTTTTATAAAGAATGGCACCCACACAGAAGAATGCAAGAATTTTTAAAATGGAGTGAACCACCATATGGGTCAAACCGCCTACCATACCGGCAGGAGTCATCAGTGTCAAACCAAATACCATATAGGATAGGTTACTTACCGTTGAATATGCCAGCCTACGTTTTAAATGCGGTGTTCGTAGCGCCATGGAAGAACCGTAAACAATTGTTACCAATGCTGCGGCCATCACCACATACTGTGCCCAGCTTCCGATTAAAAACTCTGTGCCGAATGTGTAATAAATTAAACGTACCAGCGCATATACACCGGCATTTACAACTGCCACCGCATGGAGCAATGCTGTAACGGGAGTTGGCGCAACGCCTGCTGAAGGCAGCCAACCGGAAAGTGGAAACACGGCCGCTTTGACGCCAAAACCAAAGAATGCAAGCACAAACACAACCAACAGCCATTGCTCGTGACCGGCTACCTGAAGCATATCCAAAACGCCGCCAAATGTGAAATCCAGCGAGGTTCCGTAATACATCATAAATACCATTGCAATAAAAGCAAAGGCCGCACCGCCTATGGAATAAATGATATATTTTTTACCTGCATACTGTGCTTGAGGGTTCATTGCATGCATAACAAGAGGCAATGTTCCCAATGTGAGTAATTCATAGAATAAATAGAATGTTAGTAAGTTTGCCGAAAAGGCAAGACCCATTGCAATACCAAAAGACATGGTGTAGAAGCCGAAAAACTTGTTTTCTTTTCCTTCATGCTTCATGTATTCAAAGGAATAAAAGGTTGCGACCACCCAGAGGGTACACAGAATGAAGCCGAAAAAGACTGCCATTCCATCCAATCTGAGGGCAATACTGTAATTTTCCGTAAATGGAATCAAAGTCACTGTCTGACCTTTGGGCGCTACAAAAATAGCAACCAAAGATAATATCATGTTCACAATTACCACTGCGCCAACGTATATCTGGCGTGCGGTTCGGTTTTGAAATCTTATGATAAATACACCAAATCCACCCAGTATCGGCACAATCACCGGCAGGAACAATAAAAAGAAAGTGCTCAATGGTTCTCCCCCTTTTCTTCAGAATGGACGGCAGCTACATAACTGCACTTGTTATACCGTTAATCACTTGCTGTAAGCCCATTGGGAACATACCAAGACCTACAACTCCAATGCACAACAAAATTAACGGAACTGTCATATATGCATTGGCTTCTTTCTTCTCCAGTGTTTCGTAATCAAAATCTTTACCAGGGAAGAACGCATCCCGCACAATCGGGAGCAAATAACCTGCTGTAAGCAATGCGCTGACCAGCAAAACAGCCGGACCCACATAACCAAGCACTCCGCCAAACTCCGGAGATAAAGCTCCTACTGCCAAATCCCATTTGGATACAAAACCGCCTGTTGGAGGAATACCAATTAGCGATAGCGACGCAATCGTAAAGCACCACATCACAATCGGCATTTTTTTGCCCATTCCTTTTAGGTCCTTTACATAAATAGCGCCGGTTTTATAAATGATAGCACCTGCAGCAAGGAATAGCGCATTTTTTGCAATGGCATGGAAAATCACTTGCAGCAATGCACCGCTTAATCCTTGCGGTGTTAAAATCATAATACCAAAAATAACGTAAGATACCTGGCTTACGGTAGAGTATGCCAGCCTTTTTTTCAGAAGCTGCTCTTTGTATGCCAGCATAGATCCTACAAATACTGTTGCCAAAGCCAAAATAATAATGGTCAACTGTGCCCAAGTACCACGTAGGAAATCCGGATTGAACAGATAAAAGGTAACGCGAATCATACCTAAAATACCTGCTTTTGTGATAATACCGGATAACACCGCACTGGCAGGAGCCGGTGCAACAGGGTGAGCTGTCGGCAGCCAAGCTTGCAGAGGCATCATACCCGCTTTACAGCCAAAGCCGATAATCATAACTAGAAAAATAGCAAGCAGTGCATTTTCATTGCCAGCTACTTTTGCCATATCCAGCACGCCGCCTTCTGTAAACATGGTACTGGTACCGTAAGAATTGAGAAAGAAGAATCCAATTAAGGTTAAACCTGCACCAAACACAGAATATCCTAAATATTTCAAACCTGCTTTTAAGGCATCTCTTCCTTGAGAATGAATGACAAGCGGTACTGTAATTAAGGTCATAAACTCATAGAACATATACATGGTCATTAAGTTTCCTGCCATGGAAAGACCTGTTAACACACCTACCGTCATTACAGCAAAACCGAAGTAACGTTTTTCTTTTCCTTCATGCTTCATATACTCAAACGCATAAATACAAGCAACTGTCCAGATAACAGCAATCAAACAGGCAAATATTTTGCCTACACCGTCAAAACGGAACGTAATGGACAGACTATCGCTAAATTTCCACAACGTAAAATTGCTGGTTTCGGTCAGGAACGAGATTAAAAAAACAGCGATTGCATTGAGTACCAACACAGTACCAACATAAATTTGCCGCGCAATTCTATGGTTAATTGCAAACACAACAAGACCCGCAACAATTGGGAACAAAATAGGTATTAATAAAAAGATACCATCTCCCATTTACTTTTCACCTCACTATTCTTATCAACTCGTTCATTATCCCAATAGGTTTAGTCCTGTTGTAATGATTTTCATAATTGGACCATAAGCAATACCTAAAACAAAATTCAATACAATAAACACACCAATGGAAGAAAGTAAAAATACACTCTTCTTTGGTTTTTCCTGCTGTAATACCATGCTCTCTTCTCCTTGCGTTTGTTGCTGTTTGGGTTTGGACCAAAAAGCAACAACAGCAGGAACATAATACAAAGCATTCAACAGCGTACTCAAAGCCAATGCAAGGAAGGTAACAATCATATGAAAATTGCTTTCCATGCTTCCTATACCCAAGAAAATCTTAGGTGCAAATCCTGCAAAGAGAGGAATACCTATCATAGACAAAGCGCCTACCGTAAATCCAATGCCCGATACGATATCTTTCCTTGCAGAACCTCGCAGAGCTTTCATTTCGTACTGATGATTGGAAACATCTACTAAGCCGTTGGCAGAGAGGAACAGCATTGGTTTTGTAAACGCATGGGCAAGAATATGGAAGCAAGCTGCCATAATTCCTACTTTTGTGCCCAAACCAATACCCATAAAGATATAGCCTATCTGTGCAACGGAAGAATACGCAATCATACGTTTGATATGAGTCTCTTTCAGCGCTTTGATAGAGCCCATAATCATACCCAGAACGCCCAAAACAAATAAAACATCTGTGATGTGCAAGGAGATTAAAATATCCGGAGTAAATACACGATAGCACATCTTTACCAAAAGGATAATATATCCTTTCAGTACCAAACCGGACAGAATGGCGCTGGAAGCAGTTGTAGAAGAACCGTGTGCATTTGGAAGCCATGAATGGAATGGATACAAGGCACTTTTGATTGCCAGACCCAGTACCATAAGGCCAAGGCTGGTTACAAGAGGAACTGTATATTGACCGGATTCCACCAAAGCAATTACAGATTGCTGCACATTGGACATGAGCAAATGGCCGGTAATGGTGTAAAGAATAGAGACACCAAATAAGAAGAATCCGGAACCAAGCAAACTCATAATCAGATAACGAATGGTAGCAACCACGGTCATACCGCTGTCTTTTGCCATAACGATAGAGCATGCGCAAATGGTATTAATCTCAATAAATACATACGCAGTGAACATGTCGTTGGTATAAATCAATGCCAGCATGGAGCTGAGCAAGAAGTTCATCATGGTATAGTAAAGAGGTATTCTGGTAGGACGAATATCGTCATTGATTCCTCTCATACCACCAACCAGAGAAAGAAACATAACAATGGAAAATGCCATTGCCATTAAGGCTTCAAACGGACCCGCACGCAGCTCGTTACCCCACGGTGCCGGGAAGTGTCCCATCATATACGTAAAACTGTCTTCGGCGGTGAGCAATGAAATGAACAAAGTCAAAGACATTGCAAAAACTGCAGCAATGATGCAGGTATTTACAATCTGTGTTAAACGTCGATTACGAAAAAAAGGAGTTACGATACCGCCAATCATACAAATCAGAATGCTGAAAAACGGCATGTTATAAACAAAAGGCATTATTCCTCCTCCTTTTTCGCCAGCACAAGAATCTCATCCAAATAAATGGTTTTGTACTTTTTATATAGACGTTGTACCAGAGCCAAAGAAAATGCGCTGACGCTAACGCTAACTACAATACCTGTCAGCACCAGTCCGCTTGGTACCGGATTGATGTAAGCCTCGGCATGGGTAACACCTTCCTGAACAATCGGTGCAACGCGGCCAAAAATGTACCCTTTGGAAGCGAGAAATAGAAATATGGAAGTATCCATAATATTCAAGCCTATGATTTTTTTGATTAAGTTTCTGTGCAGCAAGAGTGTAAAGAAACCAATGCCAAATAAAATCACAGCAGCAATGTCATAGTAGTGAGCCAGAATTACTTCCATGTTTATAAATCTCCTTTCGAAAATAGTGCATAAAAACCGTACATGGTAAAGGCAACAATAATACCAACACAAATGTTCAGAGGAAGAATAAATCCACCACTTAAAATTGCACCGGCAATGCCTTTTGGAATTTCTCCGCCAAGGTGGTTGGCACCGGTATAGAAAGAATATGCTTTACAGCCTGCATACGTCAAAAGTGCACAACCGGTGATAATCGTGAAAGAACGATAATTGATGACTTTTGATATTTTTTCGTGCCCAAAAGCAAGGGCATACAACATCAGACCACCGCCGATAATGGCACCGCCGGAAAATCCACCACCGGGAGAAATATGTCCGTTTAAAATAACATAAACACCAAATAAAATGACAAATGGCACCAAAATCATAGCACCATATTTCAAAACTAAATTTTGATCTTTTTTATCAATTTCGGTTTCCTTTGCTACCAAACGTTCTCCATCTTCATCCTTTTTATTCATGCTGCGTTTCATCAACATGACAACAGCCGCTACCGCCACAAACAATACGGTAGATTCTCCAAACGTATCAAAGGCACGGTAATCTAAAATCATGCCTGCAACGGCATTGGTCGCACCCGTATCTTCCAGGCCATCTTCCAAATATTTTTGTGATACTTCATTGTTGACGGGATTTTCCGCATTGCCGTATGGAGGCAAATTACATACGGAGTAAGCCAACATGCCCACCACAAAGCATCCTATAATAATGGAAATTACAATATACACCTTATAAAATTTACTGAACTTTTCCTTTAACAAAAAGTGGCCTTGTTTGGGATGCACCTCTTGTTCAAGGTCATTCTGTTCCTCATTAGTCTCATGCGCAATTTCTTCATCATGATGGTCTGCTTCTTTTTCAGGAACAGCAAACAATTCAGGTTTTTCTGCTTTGTCTTCGGGTTCATCCCCATTTACCCAACCTACAAACGTATCCCAAGGTGTTTTTGAATGAGTGTTGGGCTTTTGTGGTTTGTTTTGATTTGAGTTACTCATCCTTTTTTCCTTTCAATACATTTACTTTCTTTAAGGTTAAAAAGAGTAGAACACTGGTTACACCTGCACCTACCGCTGCCTCGGTGATGGCAAGGTCGGGAGATTCCATGATGAACCAGATAATGGACATAATTAAACTGTAAGACATAAAGATAATTACAGAGGTTAACAATCTTTTAGAAAAAGCAAATGCAATTGCACAAACAATTAAAAATGTAATTAACGTAAACTCCAGTACAATCATTTGCCAATCACCTCGTATTCGTCAGATTCATCCTCATTTTGTGTTTTCACTTCTGCTTTTACAATCAGGTGAGCCGCAACCGGACTTGTTATCCATAGAATCAGAAGAACCAATAACAATTTTAAAGTCATAAAGCTAAAACCACCTAAAATCATACAGCCCACTAAAATGAGAAGTGCACCCAAAGAGTCACATTTGGCTGCCACATGCATACGGTTTAAAACATACTTAAATTTAAATACACCAAATGCTGCCGCTGCAAATACAAAAATACCTGCTACAATAAAAATTGCTGCAATGATAAATCTAATCATGATGCGGTTCCTCCTTTTGCTGTTCATGCTCGTCTAACTGTTTTGACTCTATTTTTTTCTGCTCATTTTTCTTTACCCTATAACGCGTGATTACCAATTTGGAAAGCACCACAACTGCCAAAAAGCTAAGCAAAGCGTAAACAATTGCAACGTCTACCAAATAACTTTCTTGCAACAGTACTGCCAGCACACACACCATTAACAACGTTTTGGTACCAATCATATTTACTGCCATAATACGGTCAGTAAATTTAGGACCCAAAATGGCCCTTACCAAGCAGACCAGCGCTATTACAGCCAAAGCGATGAGACATACAATAAAAAAGATACGCGCATATTCGGTTGGTACGTATTCAAACATTATCTTTTTTCCTCCATCTTTTTCAGCTGCTGCACAAAGGTAGATTCATCCATACCACCGGAAAAATCTTCATCCAATGCATGCACGCAGTATTCATCATCATTGATATCTGCCGTAATGGTCCCCGGAGTTAATGTAATGGAGTTTGCAAGAAAAAACTTTGCAAGATTGGTTTCCAAATCCACTTTAAAATAAACCAATTTCGGTTTTACTTCTACTTTTGGTGTGAAAATTAATTTTAATACTGCTATATTCGCTTTGATAATTTCCCAAATCAAAATAACAAAATATTTGATTCCTCGTAAAGAGAGTTTCACCATAAGCCAGTCGTATTTTGGTTTATATCCAAACACTTTCCAGATAAATAGGTACATCAGTGCAGAAAGCACGATACCAAAAATACAAATTTCAAGCGTAAATTTTGCATTGAATATGAGCCAAAGCGCAAAAAAGATTAAAAACATTTCATCACCTCAATTATGATACACAAAAACTATTTTGCTTTACAGATTAATGTCCGCCGTTACCCTCAACTTGTTCTGAAGCATGAGAATCCTCTCCAGAACCGTGGTAAGAATCTACTTTTGCATGAACTAAAAATAAGATGCCTACAATAGCAGCCAGCGCAATAAAAAAACAGGCTACCTTCTTTATCATATAGAACAACTCCAATACTTTGTCTTGTATTTAACCTCAAATTGGAAGAACTTTAAACATTACTCTACTAATAATTGTAAGCAAATTATGAAATTTTAATCAAAATCTTCATAATTGCTTAATATAATAACTTAAATTATCCTAGAAAACACTAGGAATGTCAATAGCTCAAGCCTTTTATTGATAATTTCTATGAAATATAACGAAAACTATACTAAAATTAGATGCTTTTTTGCTGTTATGATAACAACATATAAATAAGTTGTTTTTCTATGTGTAAAATACCAAGCATAATAAGAATCATTCACAATTTTCATAGGATATTATGTAAAAAATAAAATAGACAGTTGCACTGAAAAGAAAATCTTGGTATAATATTGCCAAAGCAGAGTAGAGCTTTGAGCGTTAAGTGCCGTTTGAACGGGGAGTTGTCAAACGGACGAAAAGTTATCTTGCGGTTCAAAGCTTGCATCCCGCTGCTGCATATCGGAGAAAATACATACCTCCTCTATGCGGCATACGTGTATGACAATTGCTGACATAGAGGAGGTTTTTATGTTAAAGAAAAATCAGCAAACATCAACTTTGCCTACTTATCAATTTATTTTTTCACCGGATTATTGGAAATCTGCCGCAAGACAGTACACATTTTTGCATATCATTGCAATTGTTGGTGTACTCATTGCACTGGACGTTGCAATCAGCACATTATTCATTCCGGTGGGTGATAACCTGCGAATTAAATTTGACTTCCTGTCCCGTGCTGTGATAGGCATGGTTGGAGGGCCATTCCTTGCATTAAGCGGCGGCATGATTGCCGACTTATTGGGATTTGCACTTCATCCGGTGGGAGGATTCTTTCCCGGCTATACACTATCCGCCATGTTAGGCTCATTAGTATATGCATTGTTTTTTTATCGCTCTAAGATTAATGTTATTCGAATTGTACTGGCCAAGCTTACCGTAAATTTATTTATTAATGTATTGCTGGGTTCCGTCTGGAGCGTCATCATTGGAAAATACGGATATTTGTATTACTTGACAAGCAGCGTGATTAAAAATGCGATTATGCTGCCCATCGAATGTGTTATGTTATATTTACTGTTTACTGCATTAATTCCTGTTTTGGCCAGGATGAAGCTGGTTCCAAAACCCGAAAAAAAATATATCCCTTTTATCTAAGCAACATCTCTGCTTCTCCCCATGTTAGATAAATCGGAATGAAAAAAGCTTATGTTTCAAATGAAACATAAGCTTTTTTCTATTCATCTTCGTAGATAAATTGGTGTAATTGCTGTGAAGCAACGTCTAAATCATATTCATAATACCAAGCACCGTCAGAATAAAAAATACCGCCTCTTGCATTGCTGTTTTCATTTGGAAATGACATTTCTTCCATAGTGACCGAACCGAACATAATGGTAGCCAGTCCCATTAAATCGCCGTAATCCAATGAAGTTTCTACATTTGGAAGTAATTGACGAACAAACTCTGCATATTCTAATGAGCTTTTTCCCTTCATTTGTTGAAAAATAGCATTTAATACATTTCTTTGACGCTGCGCCCTCATATTGTCACTGTCTATTTTACGGATTCTGGCATAGCCAACTGCTTGTTCACCTGTTAACAGTACAGTACCTGATTGCCGAATTGGCGTGCCTGTCCCGAGAGCAGCAATATTCTCATTTGCTGAAACACGCTCTTCTTCCGTAATGGTAAGTGTTACACCGCCCAGTGAATTGATTACCGTTGCCAATTGATCAAAGTTTACTGTAACATACTCTTTAATATTGGTATTGAAATTTTGATTGATGGTTTTAATCGACATTTCCGGACCACCGTATGCATACGCGTGGGCAATTTTATCGTAGGAGCCTCTGTCTGAAATATATACTCTGGTGTCACGTGCGATAGAGGTCAGCTTAATCTTTCCATGCATTTTATCAACAGACATAATCATCAATGCATCGGAGCGTCCCGTATCATCATGGTCTCTTGAGTCTACACCAAACAATGCAATATTTGTAATGTCCTTATCACTGGTATCTTCTATTACTTGAGAATCAATCCCCAACTGACTGGCGTCGCCCGTGAGGTAAGTTGTTTTTAAACCACCGAAATAATAAAAGAAGACCGCTATTGCAGCGATTACCAATGCTAAAATTACACTCAGAACCGAAATTGCTATCTTCCAACCCAGAGCCAGCTTTTTCTTCTGTTTTGGCGCATCTTCTTTATATCTTGTTCCCTTGGCCATGTTATCACTCTTTCAAATATATGAAGTTTAGTATATTTCTCTAGATAGTATAGCGTCAAATTGTCTGAACTGTCAACAAAAACCCCCGAAATATACACCTTTTTTACAAATTGTCATTTTTTTCGTTACAAAATCAGTATTATATGAGTAGTTTAAGAATACAATTCCTTTTTATACTGTAAAAACACTGTTCAATTGATATAAATAAAAAACAGGCATCATAAAGGATGCCTGTTTTTTATTTATATCAGATTGATTATTTGCAGCAACCGCAACCGCAGCCACCGTTATCTACTTGATTCATATGTGCAATTAAATTTAATACTTTGTTGGAGTAACCCCATTCATTATCATACCAAGAAACCAATTTTACAAAGTTTTCATTTAACATGATACCAGCTTTTGCATCAAAAATAGAAGTTCTTGCATCTCCAATAAAGTCAGAAGATACCACCATATCTTCTGTATAACCCAAAATACCTTTCAGGTCATTTTCAGATGCTTCTTTTACAGCAGCACAAATTTCTTCATAAGTAGTTGATTTTTCCAAGCGACAGGTTAAGTCAACAACAGAAACATCCAATGTTGGAACACGGAATGCCATACCTGTTAATTTTCCTTTTAACTCCGGAATAACCAATGCACAAGCTTTTGCAGCGCCTGTGGAAGAAGGAATAATATTTCCTGATGCTGCACGACCGCCTCTCCAGTCTTTGGAAGAAGGACCATCTACTGTTTTTTGTGTTGCGGTAGTAGAGTGAACGGTAGTCATAAGACCTTCTACAATACCGAATTTATCATGAATTACTTTTGCAAGAGGAGCCAAACAGTTAGTGGTACAAGAAGCGTTAGAAACGATGGTCATGTCTGATGTATATTTATCTAGGTTGACACCGCAAACAAAAGTTGGTGTTTCGCTGTCCTTTGCAGGAGCAGAAATAACAACTTTTTTAGCGCCGGCAGCAATATGTGCTGAAGCTTTTTCTGTTGTGCAGAACACACCTGTAGATTCTACCACATAATCAGCACCAACCGTTCCCCAAGGAATTTGAGCCGGATCTTTCTCTGCAAAAACGCTGATTTCTTTGCCATTTACAACCAGTTTACCGTTTTCAGCTTTGATGCATCCGTCAAATTTACCGTGTATACTATCATATTTTACCATGTATACCATATAGTCTAAATTGATGAACGGGTCATTAATACCCACAATTTCAAACTTTTCCGGTTGTGCAACGGCTGCACGAAATACCAATCGTCCAATACGTCCAAATCCATTAATACCAACTTTGATTGCCATTATAGACCTCCTAAAAAAATGAAATAATGGTATCTTTATTTATATTTTATAACATCTCATTCTACTTTACAATAGCTTTCGGGAAAATTCAATAATCGTTAATTATTAAACAAAGAATGACCTCGAAAATACGCTAAAATACAGATTTGCTTTGTACATAAAAAGAGATTTTCCACTTTAAGTATAAAAAGCGGCACAGAAAATCTGTACCGCTTTTTGATTGGTTATTTATGAGATGTCATTATGCAGACTGCTGTTTGAGCATCCAGACTGCTTTTGTATAGTGTGAAATATAATTGTCCATAAGAGCAGAAATTACATACTGCTCCTGATCATCCGCATATTTTTTTAATTCTTTTACCTCATTTAAAAGGTATTCAAAATCTTTCAGAACTTCTTTCAAAATATCTTGAGAACAAACAAACTCTCCGTGTGCTTCTGTGATTGAAGATACTTTTAAAAATTCTTGGAGAGAGGCCAATGGTTTCATATTTAACATTAAAATATGTTCGGCCACCTCATCAATATTCTCATTTACGTGGTCATAATATTCTTCCAGTTTTGCATGAACTGTAAAGAAATCTTTTCCTTTTACATACCAGTGAAATGTTTGTAGTTTATGATATTCTACAACAAAATCTGCCAGCAATTGATTTAACTTTGTTTCCATTTTAAACCTCCAATCATTTTTAGTTAGCATATGCTAACTATATTATAACATCTCTGAGACAAGCTGTAAATCCTTTTTTAAAAAAATATAACAAAACATACTTTAGATAACATGGCTCATTTTTATTTCCATATACTACAAAAATAATAAGAAGCAAACTCGTTTTGAGTTTGCTTCTTATTATTGCTCTATTTCATCTTTATGTGTATCAGTTTCCGTTGTGTTTTCCTGTTCTACATCCACCACTTTTGGAATATAAGGTTCGTCCGACTGAATATTCGTATTATCTTTCGGACGGCGTTCATAACCGTAAAAATCTAAAATCCAGTCGTTTTCCAATTTCTTAGTGGATTCTTCTCTCGGAGCAGGCGTCCAAGCCGGACGTTTTGCTTCTGCCTCTTTTTTATCAACACGTTTTTTTACAAAAGGAATGAAATAAAAAATGCTTCTTCTCTTTTTCTTTTTTCTTTTCTTTTTGCGTTCCTTTTTTTCCAAACGAAAAACAGGTTCCCTGTTGATTAAATATGGAATTTCTCTGCCGTCATCTTCAAAGGTCAACGGCTCACTCTCTTCTTCATCTGCTTCCAATTCCATATCGTTTAAAGTGGGACGTTCTTCCTGCTGCACAACAGGCGTCTCTTCCTTTACGTCCTCTTGCACAGGCAGCTCTTCTGTCAAAGGCTGCACATCTTCTGCCGGTTGTTCGCCCTCCTCATCCTCTTCTTCCATTTCCTCTCTGTAATTTGGAATTTTAGGATAAATAAGCAAGAATACCAAAGCATACACAGCAACCAGAAAAATAGCAATATTCAGGGTCATCTTTAAAGAACTGGTATGGGGCAAATCCATCGCTTGCAGAACAAAACTTGGCAATGCAGAGACAAATCCATACAGAATGGTTGGCAAACCAAATGCGTAAATTCGTTTACCTGATTTTACAGGGTTGACTCGTGCAAACATTTTGCCTTGAGATAGCAGAAAAAATGTAACCAGTATCATGGAGAACATATCCATCATATTCTCTGTCATATATGTTACATTGGTATAGTTTGTAAATAAGGTAATCAAATTAATACAAAACCACAGCGGTGGTATAATTGCAACCACAGGAATGGAACGGAATACATTTTTTCCCGTTGCAAAATTAAATGCTGCAATTAAAATTACAATACCTGCCGCCACGCCTACAAAAGCCATAATGACATTTAAATAAGCTTGTCCGCCTTCCAGAGCATTCACTGCATTTGCGGCATCTTGAGACAAGGAACTGTGCGCTCCGTTATCAATTAACAAAGCGGATATGGAATGTACAATAATACCAATACCGCTGGCAGCGGCGGCTATCATAGCCGGAATATTTTTGATTGGTTCAAATCTTTTTGGGGCATTTTTATCATAAAAGCACATAAACATGATAACAGCAGAAACAATTATCATAAATATGGCCAAGCAAATAGCTACAATATTTTGATCCGTGAAAAATCCTGTTGTGGGATCTACCAAAAACAGCATTTGGTAGATGCGAACAGGAAGTGCCACAACCAATGCACCAATTAAGATAAACCAAGCTGTCTTGATTCTCAAATCAGATAACTTCCTCTCTTAAAATTGTGTACAAGTTAACCCCTTTTTTCTAACGGGATATACCCTTGGTTGTGTGTAATGGAACGATACGCCGGACGAATAATACGTCTGCAAGTAGTCAGTTCTTCAATGCGGTGAGCACACCACCCGGCAATGCGTGAGACAGCAAAGATTGGAGTATATAAATCACTGGACAAGCCGAGCATATCATACACAAAACCGGAATAAAAATCCACATTGGCGCAAATAACCTTGGAAACCCCCTTTACTTGCTCGAACACCTCAGGAGACAAACGCTCCACACGTTCAAACAAATCGAACTGCTCTGTCATTCCTTTTTGAGCTGATAGTTTCTTGGCCTGCTCTTTCAAAATCATAGCTCTCGGGTCAGATAGAGTGTAAATTGCATGTCCCATGCCATAAATCAAGCCGGATTGATCCCCTGCTTCTTTTCTCAAAATTTTTGCAAGATATGCAGCGATTTCATCATCATTGGTCCAATCTTTTACTTCCCGCATCAATTCTTTCATCATAGTCATAACACGATGATTTGCACCACCGTGTCTGGGCCCTTTTAAAGAACCGATTGCACCTGCAATGGCAGAATACGTATCTGTGCCAGAAGAAGACAGTACTCTTGTAGTAAAAGTAGAGTTGTTACCGCCCCCATGTTCTGCATGAAGAATTAAACAAGTGTCCAATAATTTTGCTTCTTCATCAGAAAAGCGGCTGTCGGGACGCAGAGTATGCAGAATTGCCTCTGAAGTGGAATGTGATGGAACCAACGGATGAAAGTACATGCTTTCTTTATCAAAGTGACGTCTTTTCACTTGGTAGGAATACGTCATAATGGAAGGCAGTCTGGCAATCAACTGAATGGATTGACGCATTACATTCTCCAAAGCAGTACTGTCAGGATTTTCATCGTAAGAATATAATGCCAAAACCGAACGTGCCAACTTATTCATAATATTTGCGGACGGAGCTTTGATAATCATGTCCTCTGCAAAATATTCAGGCAATTCTCTATAGGAACTGATAATATCTGTAAAATCTTCCAATTGTTTCTTGGTTGGCTGTGTACCAAAAATAAGCAACCAAATCACTTCCTCAAAACCAAAGCGATTATCCGCTGCACAACCATGAATAATATCCGTCACATCAATGCCGCGATAAGTCAGTTTACCGTGATCCGGAATTCTCTCTCCGTCATCAATTAAATATCCGTGTACATTACAAATATTTGTTAACCCGGCGATTACGCCTGTGCCGTCTGAATTTCTTAAGCCGCGTTTTACACCATATTTTTCAAAAACCTCATTCGAAATTTGGTTATTACTGCGAAATTCTTCACAAAGCGATAAAATTTTCATGCGACGCTCACCGTCGGACTCATAACCCATTCTTCCACCACCATTTCCCGTTCATGCATTTGTAAAAATAAAAAACGGCTGTTATATACATCATATCTGAAAAACAGTCTCTCCCGAATTTATCTTAAAACAGTATTCATTTGTCCATAATGTATTACATAATATTTTATAACAGCCTCTATCTAAAGTCAATAGAACTTACCGTTACAAATGTGTGTTTGCCAATAAAATTTCCAATTGATTACAATATACAATTTACATACATAAAATGTCAATTATGATTAGGAGTGTGAAATTATGAAAGGTTATAAAAACACAGGCAAAAAAGAAAATAACGGACTCAAAAGTAAAAAAGGAAATATTATTCTGCTTGTTTTACTTCTGCTGATTTTATTGGTTGTTCCTTGTTTTGCTTTGGGCGCTTCCATAGGAGACGATGTAAAGGTACATTTTAACAGCAGCGAACAAGTAAGCAGCGAAACACCTTCTTCCGATGTTTCCGGTACAACGGAATCTATTGCAGAAGTATCGTCACAAGAACCTGTTTCTTCCGAATCTGTCAGTCAAGCTCCGGCTTCTTCTGCCACAGAATCCCCAACGGGAACCTTTAAAATACTGGATTCCGTCAAAGGAGAAGTATTTGAAGTAGATGACCGCACCTTCGTAATCGGCACTGTGGCTGCTGAAATTTCTCCTACGTATCATCCGGAAGCAATTAAAGCACAAGCTGTTGCCGCCTACACCTATTACAGCAGTTTACGTCAGACACAAAGACAATCTCCCAATTCGGCATTAAAAGGAGCTGATTTTGCAGCAAGTCCTTCCGAATGGCTGACCTATGTATCTGAAGACCAAATGCGGGAACGCTGGGGCGATAATTTTGATTCCTATTATAAAGATTTGACCGAAGCGATTGACGCTGTACTGGGGCAAACATTGCAGCAAGACGGTCAACTGATTACTGCAACTTATTATGCAATTTCCGCAGGTACCACCGAAGATGCCAAGGAAGTATTCGGCAATTCCAGAAGCTATCTGGTACCTGTGGCCAGCCCGGGAGATGTATATGCAGAAGGATACAGAACAACCGTATCTTTGAGCGAAGAAGACTTTAAAAATGCCGTCCAAAGCGCATGGAACTGCACTTTGGAGGGAGACCCATCCGCTTGGATTGGAGATATTACCAACGACACCTCAGGTTATGTTTCTGCAATTGTGATTGGAGGAGAAGCAAGGAAAGGTACGGAAGCCCGCACCGCATTTGGACTGCGTTCCGCCAATTTTGAGGTGAAGTATGAAAACGGAACATTCACATTTTATGTAAAAGGATATGGACACGGTGTGGGTATGAGCCAAGTAGGAGCCGAATACATGGCAAATCAAGGCTCTTCCTATGATGAAATTCTGGCATGGTATTATCCAAATACAACATTGGTAAAATAGGCTGCTAAAAAAGCTTTCCCAAACAAAGGGAAAGCTTTTTTCAGTTAAATCTCTTATTCTAATCGCGGCTGTTCTTTACAGTTACAAGCATAAGTTCCCAAAGGACTGACTGTATAAATATCGCACCCACGCATATCATCTGTCTGCTGCGGTTGATTTGCGGGACATTTTTTTACTTTATGGGAACGATGTTCATTTTCTTTGCATTTCTTTTTCCGATTGCAGCACTTTCCTTTTTCCACATACCATCGGCACCTTGTACAATTGGTACAATGTTTGATTGCAGGCAATAACACATATTCTTCACCAATCATTCCTCCCGCAGAGTGATGACCGTTGCTGATTAACATATGAGTTATCTCTATGGTGTTCCACCCTTCCCACCACTCGGAACTTGTACCATGGTGAGGGGCTTTTACCAAATAGTATCTGTCATGGAGCATTTCTGAAATTTTCTCCATGGTATTTGGTGTTGCATCTCCCGTAAACAGAATATCCTCCCGTGTATGTTTGTTTTGGAACCAACGGTTCTGCTTTTGATTTTGAAAGATAATACTGGAACCGTTTAGTTCTTTTCCAAAACGCATACGCGCTTTTTGGGAGCCTATCAGCTCCGCAACATCCTGTGCAACGGGCAATGAATTTAATTCATAAATCATCTCATCAATTCCACACAAAATGGCTTCCAGTTGAGAAATCGCTTCATTCTTTTCCTCCAATGCAGCAGAACTGTGGAGGGAAAGTAAGTCTACACAGCGTAAATAGCAATCACAAAAAGCGTCTTTATAATTCAAAAACAGTTCTGCATGATTTCCCCATGTGGTTGTAAGCAATCGATTCGCCTGTTCCACCACTTCATAAAAAGATTCTGAATACGGATATTCCGTTTGCTTTGGCCAAAGCACCTCATAAGTGATGTCGTCCAGTTGAAATTGGTCGCCCTGACATAAAACAGCGAGACTTTGCGTACTGGACAAACTGCGCATGCGGCTGAACGCTGTTACAATATTATCTACCAACTCACTATAATCACTTTTTTCTGTTATAAATGTATAAACCAGCAGTGCAAATTCCAGCAGAAGAGGATTTCCATTGCTGTCCTGAGGCGCAGGAGGCAAATAAATACGTTGGAAGAACAAGGGCTCTTCCTGCAAAATGGAAGAAAAACCATTCACATGATCTTTATGAAAATGAGAAATCATACCATGCCTCTGCTCAATTGGAGCATACCGTTTTGTTAACCGTCTTGCATATTCATCAAATTTACAAGCACCTTTTCCCAAAATAGAATTCAAAGACCCGCAATCAACCATTAACATTTGACCGTTACCGCCCAATACCGTGCAATCACCAAACTCTACGTTATGCAGTTCTACCCAGTCCATTCTCTCCCACCTCCTACTCTGCATAAAATATTATCGCAATTGTCATATATCAAAATGAAAACATGGAACTTTCTTCTGGTTGTGATAGAAAGTTCCATGTGTTATCTTTACATATTCATGCAAACCTGTCAATTAAAAATCAATTTCAGGTTCCTTGTTGTCATCCTGCGTCACTTTTTGATACAAAACACCGTCCAGATATTGATCGTTTTCCCATTCGCCTGTAAAAACAATTTTTCCTTCTTTGTTATATTCTGTACCAAACCCATGACGTTTACCGTCTTTCCACATACCTGTGTAAATGAGATTTCCGTCTCCGTCAAACTCAGAGCCTTTTCCGGTAGGAATATTATCTTTCCACTTTCCAACAAAAATCGTACCGTCTTCCACTTTGTAAGAAATACCTACCCCTTGACGCATACCGTTCTCTATTTTGCCGACAAAGGACAAATTGCCATCTCCGTCAAAAATAGCTCCCGTACCAACCGGTTTATCCTCGCTCCATCTGCCCACATGGATATTCTCTCCATGCGGTGTGTAAGAAACGCCTATACCGTCGCGTTGGTTTTCTTTCCAATCTCCAACATAGCAAATTTGTCCCGATTTATAATAATAAGCGCCAAATCCGTCACGTTTGTCATCTCTGTAATAGCCGTCATAGGCGGTAAATCCGTTTTCCATTTCGGTTCTGCCGCGTCCTTGACGCAAACCGTCTATCAGTCGTCCAAAATACAGGTAACTTTCTTCCTCGCTTACCACAATACGTTTTGATTCAGGCATATGCTTTACCGCAGAGGATTCCAATGTAGAAATGGTATGCCGCAATACTTCTTGCGTACACAGTGTTTTTCCATTGGCTTTCTGTACCGCAACTGTATAACGAGATTGTTTTGTTTTATCTTCTGATGCAGCAGCTCCCGTCACTTCCTGCAGCTTGCTGTCTTGTGCGGTGTTCATACTGCTTTTAGGTTCTTGGCAAACGCGATCTGTCTCCGACACAACAGCATCCTTTATGATTTCCGAATGGTCTGTAAACGGTTTTGCATCATCTTCCACATGATACAATTCGCGATTTGCAGCATAAGCGGCAGGATGCCTCGGTTGTCCTGACGGCAAAGCATGTTTTAAATCCGTTGTTTCACATTTTGCCAATTGTAATTTCTTTTTAGATTCTTCAAGAGCCATCAAGTTGGCTTTTTCCAGCTCTTCCAGTTCCTCATCGGAAAGATTCGAATTGAGAAGTGTTTCAAAATCTGCAAATGGCTTTGGGGTGTTTCCATCTGTATCAGACTCCTCTTGATTTGATTCAAAATCGTTTGGCATACGATATAAAGCATCTATTCCCATTTGCTCCGGTGTAAAATTAAAGTTATATTTGGATACATCAAGATTCGGATCAAAGTCAGGCTCTTCCAGTGCAATGCCTTCCATATTCAGTCCTTCCCACTTGGGCACCATACTGTCTTCTTCCCGGCGAATACTTTGTGCCAAATTGAATCGGCGATTACGCTCTGCCTCAGAACAATAGTAAAAATCACCTTCGCTGGTTGCCGCGCATATTTCCGGCTCACCCAGCTCATGATTCACCATACTTTGTACTGCGGTACCTGAGGCAGTTGGGCAAGCATACAATTTCTGTTTCGCGTATTTACCGCACGTTTTATCATACTCCAAAAAATACAGCGCATTCTCATGTTCAGCAGGCTCAATCATAATATAAGGCGTCAGTAAATTGTCATCCATATAGTAGTAATTATGTACCCATTGATGCTGATCATCAAAAACAGTATTGCTCACAATACTGCCGTCACTGCCAATAGTTACTACGCCGTATCCTTTCCTTTCGGGAACAGAGCGCTGTACCACTCTTCCCCCTTTTACTTTTTTCCACTTCAAACCCCTTTTTGAAATATGATATATCCATCTGGTATCAACCCCGTCGCAGATATCATCAACTACACGTCGTCCGTAAGTCCCTTCTTCCAAATAAGCATATCTTACATGATATAATTTTCCGTGCAATTCGGACAGACTGTCATATTTACGGTAAATAACCGAGTAAAATACCAGTGGCTTTTTATTTTCATTTTTATCAGGCATCGACATTGTTAAAGCCCCTCTCAATCCACTGTTACCAAAATCGTATTTACAAGCTTTTAGCAAAAGCATAATATAATCATTAAAATTCTATTCTTAAAATATAGTATAATAAAAAATGATTTTCAAGGCTTTTCCCATAAATATCTCTTTTTTTGACATTTTATTTATATATTTCAGTCTTATTTCAATTTCATTGCAACGGCATGTAAAATATAAAAATATTTATGATTTATACAAACTTTTTCTGAAAAATATGTTATACTATAGATAACATATTGATACAAAATAAAAATTATTTAGAAAGAAGAATTTTTATGTCGTGGGATTTTGCTCAAATATGGAGTAATTTTTTAAACTGGCTTGCAGATGTCACGCCAAAACTTCTGCTTGCAATTGTAATTTTCATTGTTGGTTGGTGGACCGTTAAGCTAATTATTATGTTTGTAAAAAAAGGTCTTGCCAAAATGGGAGTAGAAAAAAGTGTGATTACTTTTTTATCCTCCTTTTGCAAGTACATACTAAGAATTTTTGCGTTTATTATTGCGCTTACTCCTTTTGGTTTCCATATTTCTTCTTTGTTTGCAGCATTGGGAGCCGCAGGTATCACATTAGGCTTGGGCTTAAAGGAGAGTGTTGCAAATATCGCCAGCGGCATACAGATTGTAATTACAAAACCGTTTCAAGTAGGACATTATATTCAACTAAATAATGTGGAAGGTACCGTCACAAGAGTAGAAATTATGTATAGTACCTTGATGACCTTAGACCGAAAAGAAGTGGTAATGCCAAACAGCATTGTTACAAACAGCATCTTAACAAACTATACGGCACTTGGTGTACGCCGTGTTGACTTTAATTATACCGTAAGCTACGGAACTGATTTAAATTTGGTTCGTACCATATTACTGGAGGTCGCAAAGGAACATGAACAGGTATTATCTTCTCCGGAGCCTGTGGTTGTGGTACTAAGACAAGCTGCCAACGGCATCGAAATCTCCTTCCGTGTTTTCTGTGTTCCGGAAAACTATTGGAATGTATTGTTCAGTTTGGAAGAACAAATAAAACAAGTATTTGAATTAAACAATGTCAAACTTCCATATACACAAGTAGATATTCATTTTAAAGAAAATTTAAAAGTAAATCAGAACCAAACATCTTCTGAGAAAGAAACCGCTTCGGAAATAAAACCAAATAACAGTGAATCCGAAAATAAAACAACCCAGTCATAAAAAATAGGGGTTCACAGACTGTGAACCCCTATTTGTGTTTATCTGAGCATGTGCCCTACATTATCCATTAAATGATCCATAGTACGCATGGTTCGGTTGGCATTACGTCTGAAACGACGACTTTTTCTCATTTGGTGAGAGCCGATTGCCACAGCTGCAACACAAGCCAAAACGCCAAATCCCAAACCTTTTACAAAACCCATTGCACTGCGATACATGTTGCAAACCTCCTAATTGATATTAACAGTATATCTGTCTTTGTTTATCTTTCCCATTTGTGCGTACAATATTTTAACTTTAGAAAATTTTCATAAAAAATTAGAATCATAAATTACAAAATAACAGAAAAGGAAATATTTTATGGCAACATTGAATATTGTTATGGTAGAACCGGAAATTCCTCAAAATACAGGAAATGTAGCACGTACCTGTGCCGCAACGGGAGCCAGACTCCATCTGGTAGGTCCCATGGGATTTCAAATTGACGATAAAAAATTAAAACGAGCCGGTCTTGACTATTGGCATATGCTGGATATTACAATGTACAGCAGTTTAAGTGATTTTTTTGAAAAAAATCCTCAGGCTAATCAAACAGGATACTATTTTTCAACAAAAGCCAAACATACACATACAGAAGTTACATACCCTGACAACTGTTATCTGTTTTTTGGAAAAGAAACCGTCGGTTTGCCGGAATCGCTGCTGTATGAACATCCCGACACAACGGTTCGTATTCCTATGATTACACAGGCACGCAGTTTAAATTTATCCAATGCAATTGCAATTGCCGCATATGAAGTTTTACGTCAATGGGACTATCCTGCTCTATCGTGTGAAGGTCAATTACGAGAGTTTCAATGGTAACAATTTTGTGACAATCGGGAAAAATCATGCGAATCTATTGAAAAACGCAGTATTATACTATATGATAATTTAGATTGGGTTATTTTCATAAGTACGTTAAGGAGACTGATTGAATGAACTTTTTAAATAGAAAAACCGTAGAAGACATTGATGTAACCGGAAAAAGAGTATTGGTTCGCTGTGACTATAATGTTCCGTTTGACAGCGAAGGAAATATTACAGATACAAAACGCATTGATGAGTCCATTAAAACATTACGTTATTTGATTGATCACAATGCAAAGGTAATCATTTGTTCTCACAGAGGTCGTCCAAAGGGTACCGTAAAGCCGGAACTTTCTTTGGCCCCCACTATTCCTTACCTTTCAAAAGTATTGGGACAGCAAGTAAAAATGGCTACCGATGTGGTTGGGGAAAGTGCAAAAACTCTTTGCGCCAATTTACAAGAAGGCCAGGTAATGATGCTGGAAAATGTTCGCTTTGAAAAAGGAGAAGAAGCAAACGATCCTGCCTTTGCCAAAGAATTGGCTTCTTTGGCAGATATCTATGTAAATGATGCATTTGGCACTTCTCATCGTGCTCATGCGTCTACCGCAGGCGTTGCTGCTTATCTACCTGCTGTATGCGGCTATTTAATTCAAAAGGAATTACAGGTGCTTGGCAATGCTCTGAATCATCCTGCCCGTCCGTTTGTTGCAATTTTGGGCGGTGCAAAAGTGTCCGATAAAATTGGAGTGATTACTGCTTTATTGGATAAAATAGATGTTTTAATTGTAGGCGGCGGCATGGCATATACATTTACCAATGCGCTGGGATATTCTATTGGCAATTCTCTTTGCGAACCTGACAAATTAGAGCTTGCAAAAGATATCATGGCAAAAGCAAAGGAAAAAGGAGTTAACTTCTTAATTCCTGTTGACAATGTGATTGCCAACAAATTTGCAGAAGACGCACAATGGCAAATTGTAGATTCAGACCAAATTCCGGAAGGCTGGATGGGTCTGGACATTGGTCCAAAATCAGCGGAAATATTTGCACATGCCATTGAACATGCCGGCACTGTTTTCTGGAACGGACCGCTTGGCGTTTCCGAATGGAAAAATTTTGCTGAAGGTACTTTTAAAGTAGCGCAAGCTTTGGCCCACAGTGATGCTTACTCCATCATTGGAGGCGGTGATTCAGCAGCTGCTGTAGAAAAACTTGGATTTGCAAAACAAATGTCACATATCTCTACAGGCGGCGGCGCATCTTTGGAATTAATTGAGGGATTGGAATTGCCCGGTATTGCCTGCCTGATGGAAAAAGAATAATAACAATTGGGGTGGGCTGTGACCTACCCTATTTTTATAGGAAAGGATATTGAAGATATGAATAAGCAACTGAGAAAAGCAGTCATTGCAGGAAACTGGAAAATGAACAAAACTCCATCAGAAACAACACAGCTGATTGAGGAAATCAAACCACTTGTAGCAAATGCTTCCTGCGATGTTGTAGTATGTGTTCCCTATATTGACCTGCACGCCGCATTAGAAGCAACAAAAGGAAGCAATATCAGTGTTGGAGCAGAAAATTGTCACTGGGAACAAAGCGGCGCTTTTACCGGAGAAATCTCTGCTTCTATGCTATCCGCAATTGGCGTAAATTATGTTATCATTGGTCATAGCGAACGCAGAACATATTTTGGTGAAACAGATGTTACTGTAAATCAACGCGTTCGTGCAGCCCTAAATGAAGGACTGACTGTAATCTTATGTGTAGGCGAATATTTGGAGCAACGTGAGCAAGGCATTACTGCCGAACTGGTAGCAATGCAAGTAAAAATTGCATTGAGTGGTGTCTCCAAAGAAGAGATGAAACGTATCATCATCGCTTACGAGCCTGTTTGGGCAATTGGTACAGGTAAAACTGCAACTGCTCAGCAGGCAAACGAAGTTTGCGCTGTAATTCGCAAAACAATTGCAGAACTTTACTGCGAAAATTGCGCAAACGCAATCACTATTCAATACGGTGGTTCTATGAACGCCAAAAATGCAGACGAATTATTATCACAACCGGATGTTGACGGCGGTTTAATCGGCGGAGCATCCCTAAAAGCGCCCGACTTTGCCGCAATTGTTACCGCTGCAAGTAAATCATAAGGGAGGTTGCCATGAACAAACCACTTTTACTCATTATTTTAGACGGCTTTGGCATTGCAGAGGAATATGGAAATGCCATTAAGGCTGCAAATAAACCAAATTTAGACCGCATTTTCAGCCAAAACCCAATCACCCAAATTCAAGCTTCCAGCATGAGCGTCGGATTGCCTGAAGGTCAAATGGGTAACTCTGAAGTGGGCCACACCAATATTGGTGCCGGACGTATTGTATACCAAGAACTTACCCGAATTACAAAATCCATTCAAGATGGTGATTTTTTCGAAAATCCTGCTTTGGTACAAGCTGTAAACAATGCCAAAGAAAATAAAAAAGCGCTTCATATTATGGGTTTGCTGTCTGATGGCGGTGTTCACAGCCATATTTCTCATTTATATGCAATTCTAAAATTAGCCAAACAAGCCGAATTGGAACAAGTTTATATTCACGGATTTATGGACGGCCGTGATGTTTCTCCTACTTCAGGAATCGAATATGTAAAACAGCTCCTGCTGCAAATTGATGAAATCGGCGTTGGCAAAATTGCAACATTATGTGGACGCTATTATGCTATGGACCGCGATAATCGCTGGGAACGAATTGAACAATGCTACAATGCTATGGTAAATGGTATTGGTAAAGAAACAAAAGATCCTGTTGCAGCAATTGAGAAATCCTATGAAGAGGGCATCACAGATGAATTCTTATTGCCAACCATTTGCACGCAAAACGCACAAATCAATTCGGGCGATTCGGTTGTATTCTTTAACTTCCGTCCTGACCGTGCCAGAGAAATTACACGTACTCTGGTAGACCCTGACTTTGACCATTTTACACGCACAAAAGGATTTATGCCTTTAACCTACGTTTGTATGACGCAATATGATGCGGAGATGCCCAATGTTCAGGTTGCTTTTTCTCCACAAGAGTTAGTCAATACTTTTGGAGAATATATTTCCAACTTAGGCATGAAACAACTGCGCATTGCAGAAACAGAAAAATATGCGCATGTCACATTTTTCTTCAATGGCGGTGTAGAAGCGCCTTTTCCCGGAGAAGACCGAATTCTGGTAAATTCTCCAAAAGTGGCAACGTATGATTTACAACCTGAAATGAGTGCATATGAGGTTACTGACAGACTTTTGGAAAAACTGAAATCCAACCCTTATGATGTAATTATTCTAAACTTTGCAAACTGCGATATGGTAGGTCATACAGGCGTATTCAAGGCAGCTGTGAAAGCAGTGGAAGCGGTTGATGCCTGTGTTGGAAAACTGGTCGACCGTGTAACAGAACTTGGCGGTGTTACCATGATTACAGCTGACCATGGCAATGCAGACAAAATGATTGCTGAGGATGGTGGACCGTTTACCGCCCACACTACCAATCCCGTCCCATTCTGTGTGGTAGGCTATCCATGTACACTGAGAGAAACCGGCTGCCTTGCCGATATTGCTCCAACTATGCTGAAAGTCATGAAAGTATCACAACCAAAAGAAATGACCGGAAACTCGCTGATTTTATAAATATCACACAGCTTTCTTTGCAAAGAAAAAATGCGAATCCGGCAACGGAAATACAAAAGATTGATAAAGAAAAGACCTTGAAGCGAGAACTATCTCTATCCAAGGTCTTTTCCTCATTTTTCTATTTTTATTCTTTTTACACTTTATTCCTTATTTGTGAATTGTCGATGCTTTCTAGAATCATTCATAAAAAATCATGTTTTATATCCCAAAAACCACTTGATGTTTTGCAATCCGCTTCTTCCCTTGATTACTATTCTTTTATATATGAATTACCTGTGTTATTCTATACTGAAACCAGAACTTGTTTCTTCCAATTAATCTATTTGATTAGAAATTAATACATGCAACTATTACTGTTTTAACCTTTCTAATCGTTTGGCATTCCAAATCATCCATATGACAGAACCTAAAACAACTGCAATAGAAATCCACTGGGAGGTTGACAACAGCCATACTCCTCTTGCTGAATCACCACGGAAAAACTCCAATACAAAACGTGTTATTCCATACAGAATTCCGTAGAAAGGTAAATGATATCCTCTGGGAGAACAATATGTTTCAAACAACAAAAGAATCATCAAAATTATGATATTACATGTTGCCTCAATTAACGGCAGCGGTAATCTTGTAACCGTTTCGTGGGGATATACAAATCCCCATGAAGCCGAAATACCATAACAACACCCTGCCAAAAAGCATCCAATACGCCCAAAGATATGAAAAAACGGTAAAATAGGCGTAAATAAATTGCTGGCTTCCAAAAAATAGATGCGATACCTTTTACAATACCACAATGCAAATAGAAAACCGCCTATCACGCCACCATAAAATACAAAGCCATTGAGAAAATAATCTGTCCATAAGTCAGGCTGTGTATTCATCACATCCAAATGCGCCAGCACATTCGGCAGCGCAACCAATAGATGCAGCAGTTTAGCTCCTATGATTCCTCCCACCACACAAAATAAAAATATATGTGTAACGTCATCCCCCGGAATATGAAATTTTCTTTTTCGTATATGTACAAATAGAAATGAAAGGATAGCACCTATCAAAGCCATAACCCAATAAGATGGTATTGTAAAACGGAAAAATGTAATGCCGGGATACATGTTATCACCTCACTGAAAAAACAGAACAGACTGAATGGTTCAGTCTGTTCAAAACACGGTATGAATCTGTTAATACCAGTAGTAGCGGTAAGAAGCATAAGTGATATAATATGTAAAACAAGAGATAAAACAAATTGCACCTATTGCAATACCAATGATAGACAGAATCATTCCTGCGGTAGCCATAGTGCGCCCTGTAGCATTGTTTCTTCCCATAACACCAAGAATGGTACCTACAATGCCCAAACATAGTCCTGCAATAGAACCCCATAACATCCATGAGAAAGCTGCGACCAGCACCAATGATACAATACCCAAAACCAAGGAGGCAATTGCAAGACCATTGCTCCCTGTATTTGGCTGCGGATACATAGGATATTGTGGTGCACCATAAGGATAAAAAGGCTGTTGCTGATTCCCTTGATATGGCTGCTGGTTGTATGGTGGTTGATAAGGAGGACGCTGTCCCTGCCAGTGCTGATTTTGTTGCTGGTGGTGATTGCGCTGACCTTGCCAAGACTGTCCATACTGCTGCCCATTTTCATATGGCTGCTGTGCCTGATACGGTGAATGGTATGTATGATTTGCTTGTTGCTGCGGTTGCTGATGCTGCTCACTTTGAGAAGATACTTCTTTCTCGTCTTCCTGTACTGATTTCTTCTCTTCTGCCGCATCTGCAGGAACTGCTTGTGGTGCAGTCTCTTTATTTTCTGTTTGTGTCGGAGCTTGCTCTGTTTTTTGCTCTTCTTTATTTTCATTTAAAAAATCTTGATTCATATCATAACCTTCTTTCTCGATGAAATAGTTTACAACAGCACGGAAACATGCTGGGCAAACTTAACATGACAACACTAACTTTTCTTGTTAATAGAAAATATTTGTGTTGTCGTAGCGTTCTTATAACAGACAAAATTTCAACCTTATTGCTGTTATGAGGTCATTATAACATAAAAGAAATTGCCATGCAATTTCTAACAGATAGAACGTTAAAACGTTCTTGTCAACAATCAAAATCTGTGATTTTGAATTTGTTGCAAGGTTGTTATAACATACCTTATGAAAAAATCAGAAATATAATCGTATTGTAATAATCAAATCATACATATATGCCGGATTTAAAAAAATATCTCAAAACTGTAATCAAAATGAAAAAATATCACAATCGACAGAAGTAGATTGTGCCGCAGAAGGAAACATGTTAAAATATTTGATAATAAATAATCACCTAATTAGGATGACGTATTATGACGATAAAAAAAGGATTCTGTTTTCTGCTTTGCATCTGTACTTTATTTGCAGTCGTTACAGGCTGCAGTTCTAAAAAATCAGGACAAGCAATTACCTATAACTTAGAAGAAGAACCCATAACTTTAGACCCACAAATTGCTGATGATTACTCCGGCCGTATTGTAATTATGGCTTTATACGAAGGCCTTACCCGTCTAGATGAAAATAACCAGGTATCGCCCGGAGTTGCACAGCGTTGGGAAAGCAACTCCACCTATACCTCTTTTACTTTTTATCTGCGGGAAGATGCTTCTTGGTCAGACGGAACGCCTGTTACTGCCTCTGATTTTGTATATGCGTTTCAAAGAGCAGTGGACCCGGCAACAGGCTCAAAAACCAATACACCCATGTTTGCAGTTAAAAATGCCAAAAGAATTTACGAAGGCACCATGGATATATCTAACTTGGGAGTAACCGCTATTGATGATCATACTTTAAAAGTCGACTTGGAATATTCCTATGAAGATTTTCCCTCCATTACCTCTTTACCTGTATTTATGCCTTGCAATCAAGCTTTCTTTGAATCAACTTCCGGAAAATATGGATTGGATGCAAAAAATATTTTAGGCAACGGCCCTTTTGAGATGGTCAACCGATATTCTTGGGAACATGATGAATATATCAATCTGACGGCAGCAAACACCTATCACGGAGAAAATTCCGTATTGCCCTCTACACTTACCTTTTCTATCGGAGATTTGGATATGAACAATACCAAAAATCTTTCGGCGGTTTCTCTCCCAAATGCTTCCTATGTTTCCTCCTTGGAAGAGAGTGGTTATACCATCACTTCTTTTCAAGATACAACATGGGGTCTTTGCTTTAATACAAACGACAGTTTAATGAAAGAGTCCACCATTCGGAAGGCTTTTATACAAACACTGAATCGAGAATCTCTCATGCAATATATCCCGTCAGGATGTACACAAGCCAATGATATTATTCCTCCGGATATGACATTTATGGGTACAAACTATCGTACAGAGGCAGGCGGAAACTTCTACTTAAAACAAGACGACAGCGCTGTACAATCCATCAATACGGTTTTAAGCGAGCAGGGATTGACCAAAATGCCTTCCATTACCATACTTTGTTTAGACGACCCTTCTGTAAAACAAATGGTAAACGAAATAATTGCTACATGGAATGAAGCATTCGGAAACTACTTTAATATGGAACCGGTATCACAATCTGAACTTGAACAAAGAGTTTCCAGCGGAAACTATTCTATTGCGCTATGTTCTGTACGACCTACCAGTGACACCCCTGTTAGTTTATTGTCGTTATTTCAGTCAGACAGTCATAATAATCCCGCAAATTTAAAAAGCAATATATTTGACCAAGCATTGAAGGATGCAGAAGGAAAAAAACCTGAAACTGCCATTGAATTGTATGCGCAAGCAGAACAATATCTAAATAATGAAGGTATCTTTTATCCCATTTACTATGAGAAACGCTATTATGCAATCGCCCCCGGACTGACAAGTATTATTGTGCATCCTTATGACATGGGCATTGATTTTATGCATGCGGCAAAAACGTAACAAATGTTTTCTTTATATAAAATAACTTTGATAAAAAAGGCGTGACAATTGTCACGCCTTTTTGTGATTCAAGCACCATGCATAATATGGTTTCATATCAACGTTATGTTTGAGACTTACACCAATAAACCATACTGAATCGCTTCTGCTATTCTGTATTTTAAGACAACTCCCACTGAAAATGCTCTTTTCCTGCACCAATTTCAAAATGGTATTTTACAATTCCCATATCTATTTTCGTATAAAAACCAAATCCTGCCTTAACAGATACTCTATTCTTATCCAAGCGAAACAAAAATTTTTGCTGATTCATTGCTGTAGGAGCTAATAAAGCCGCTTCTACTCCCTTTTGGAACCACTCCGGAGCAGGTCCGTCCAATTGGATTACTTCCTCCATTGATTTTGATTTATGTGGTAAGCCTTGTGTTTCTCCATATCCCAAGGCAATTACAATGCAAAGCTTTTCTCCTTTTTCTACTTGAAAAGCTGTTTTAATTTTGCTGTATGTCATAGCTACCCAGCAAGTATTCAGACCCAGTTCTTGAGCAAACAATACCAGTTTTTCACCATAGTAGCCGCATTTTTCCTCTAAAGAGGATTCTTTTTTCCCAATCAAAGCAAGGTAGTTGGTCACACCTTTAAATTTTCCGTAATGTGCCATAAAGCTGTCAAATGCTTTTGGTTCATTTGCTACCAGCTGAATATGCAGTCCGCTTTCTTGATTACAAGCATCGATTTCTGACTGTAATGCATGAATCACTTCTCTGCTCAACGGCTGATTTTGATATTGTCTTACACTATGTCTATCATAGATTGCATTGATTGTACTCATATTCTAACCTCCAGTTTGATGATACATATAAAAATAATCCTTTTAAAAGCGTTTACCACTGTACCCTTAGTGCTGTCTGCTGATTATTAAGTTGATTGGAATTCTATTTTACGATTTTTTTGAATTATTATTTTTTGTTTATGATAAATTTGCTTCTCTCCAACCTGATAGTCGCTCCATAATTTCTTTTGCGTGAACTAACATATGTATCAGTTGATTAAAAGCTTGTGTATCCGCATCAAAATAATAATAGTTTTTTGTTCCTTCCTTTCGGACTTTCAAAATTCCTGCCTCTTTCAATATTTGTATATGGTGAGAAACAGCAGGGCGGGAAAGATGTGTCTTTTCTGTAATTGTGCCGACCCGTACACCGTTGCATTGTTCCATTTGTATCATTTCCAATATTAGATGCTGGCGATTTTCATCTCCCAAAGCTAACAGAATTTTTTGACAGCTTTCAAACTCTTTTGCAAGTCTGTCAATTTCCTCTTTATATTCCACAATAGAACGCTCCTTTGTTTATTTGTTTAAACCATTATACCATATGATTGTATAAAAATTCGATTGGTAAAGAAAATCGAGACGGTTCATTTGTTGTGGTTACTCAGCTTACCTATCACCTGTTCACACATCTGAAAAAGAGCAATCTCAGAAACAATGGCGCTATGTATAGACAAAAAGGCCATGTAACGAATGATTGTTACATGGTCTTTTTGATTGTAAATTCTTTTCTGTTTCGTATCTGTTGATACTTCATGTGTTGTGACTCTGCCTACTGCTTTTGAGCCTCAATTTGCTCAGCCAAATCGTGCAGGTAAACCCAACGTTCCATCTTTTGTTCCAATACTTGTTCTGTTTCTTCCTTTTCTTTCAATAACTGCGTTAATGCTCCGTAATCGCTGGAACTGGCCTCTATCTCCTCAGACAACTTTTGTATTTGCATTTCTAGTGTTTCCACGATACCGTCAATTTCCTGATATTCTCTTTGCTCCTTATAGGAAAACTTTAATTTTTGTTTCTTGGCTGATTGAGGCTGCCCTTGTTCATTGGCAGATAATTTGAGTTCTTTTTCTTTTTTCACACGAAAATCTGTTTTTACGGTGTCAAAATAGTCGGAATATCCTCCTAAAAATTGTTTTAACGTACCGTCTTCTTGAAATTCAAAAATGGTATCTGTTACTTTATCCAAAAAGTAACGGTCATGGGAAACAACGATGACCGCTCCTGCAAATGTCTCCAGATAATCTTCTAAAATCTGGAGCGTTTCAATATCCAAATCATTGGTAGGCTCATCCAAAAACAGTACATTCGGTGCTTCCATTAACACGCGCAATAAATATAAACGGCGCCGTTCTCCCCCTGAAAGTTTACTAATATAATTCCACTGCATTTGCTTATGTGTGATAAAGAAGTAATAGAAGTGCAAAAAATTTTGCCGTTCCTATCCGGCACTTGGCCATTGTGTCGGATAGGTCGGGCGTTAGGCTTCGGGCAAGTCAATCTTGCCGACAAAGCTGTAATAAATCTCAATGTCCTGCCTGCGGATGCCGTTCTCGTCATAGCTGCACTCATGCACGACGATTTTCTCAATCATCTCCCGCAAGAGGGTGGGGGTCAATTCCTCAAAGGCAAGGTGCTTTCGGACGATACCCATAAACTTTTCCGCATTGACGGTGGCGGCCTGCGACTTGGAAAGTTCCTCCTGCAAAGCGGCGGCGCGGTCTTTCAGTTCCCGCTGTTCCTGCTCATAGTCTGCCGACAGTTCCATGAAACGCTCGTCGCTGATTTTGCCGTTCACATTGTCCTCATACAGCCGCTTGATAATGCGGCTCACTTCGGAAATGCGCTCCTGCGCCTGTTCAAGCTGCTTGGTGGCTGCGGCGGTCTTTCTCTTGCCGCCGATCTCGTTCTGCTGGATAAGCAGCTTCACAAAGCGGCTCTCATGCTTGGCGGCATATTCCGTCACTTGCCGGAGATTGGAGAGGACACCGGCGGTCAACAGGTCGGTGCGGATAAAGTGCGCCGTACAGTCACGGGTGCGCTTCTTGTAGCTGCCGCAGATGTAACAGTCCTGCTTACGGGTCTTGTTCTGATACCGCTGCTGGTACATCACATGGCCGCAGTCGGCGCAGAACAGCATACCGGAGAACAGCCCCACTTCATCATAGCGGTTCGGGCGTTTGCGCTGCTTGCGTAACTCCTGCACGCGCTCCCATGTTTCCCGGTCTATGATAGGCTCATGGTGGTTCTCAAAAATGGCCTGCTTCTCGATGGGGTTCTCTACGCTGTGCTTGGTCTTGTAAGAGGGCTTCTCCGTCTTGAAGTTTACCAGACAGCCGGTGTACTCCCGGTTTTCCAACAGGTGGACAACGGTATTTGTCGCCCATTTGCACTCATAGCCGGGGTGGTAGCGGCGGGTGCTGCCCGTCCTGCGGTATTCCAGCGTCCCCGGCGTGGGGATTTGCTGCTC
>UQLQ01000001.1 GCA_900541905.1 uncultured Oscillospiraceae bacterium | reverse complement strand
CTGACAAAATACTGTTGGGATTATTTTTATCTGCAATTTCTAACAGATAAGCGTTAAAACGTTCTTGTCAACAACCAAAGCTTTAGTTTTGCCGTTGTTGTTATGTTGTTAAATATAAAAGCAATTTTAATAAATTATTGTTAACATATATTAACAATAACTAGAATATTCCTTTGTATGTCTATCATTAGACTGTCACCTTATAAAAATTAATATAAAGTATATCCAATTATTTATTATGATATATATTTTTGAATACAATATTTATGTTTTATAAAATTTTATGAAATCAACATAAAAGTTACAAAATAACTTCAACATCATAATTTATCTACAAATTACGGTAAAAATCATGTATAATATGATTATATGTTTCAGAGTAGGATATATATATTAATATATTGAATACTAATATATTAATAATCCTAATATATTAATATGTACCTTTAACACTATACTATAAATCTACTCTCTAACAATACATATATCTATTATAGGAGATGAATATGCACTTGGACCAAAACAATGTTGAACATACCAAGCCTTCTTCAGAACAATTGCATGGGCTAACAGACGCAGAAGTCCGGCAGCGTATTGAACAAGGGCTCGTCAATCATAATAGTGATATTAAATCAAAAAGTATCAAGCGAATTGTACTGGAAAATTTGATAACCCCCTTTAACATTTTAAACTTTGTACTGGCTGTTTTGATTTTAATTGTGGGCTCTTATAAAAACTTACTGTTTATGGGCGTTATTATTTGCAATATTTTTATTGGTACTGTACAAGAAATTCGTGCAAAAAAAACCATTGATAAGCTATCCTTAATTGCCGAGCCGAAAGCACATGTAATACGCAACGGTATCAAACAAGAAATAGCCATTCATGATATTGTAATGGACGACATTACCTTTCTCGGAGCCGGCAATCAGGTGTGCTCCGATGCCGTTGTCATTGAGGGTGAATGTGAAGTAAATGAATCATTATTAACCGGTGAGTCTGAACCAGTATTAAAGCAACCGGGAGACCATTTACTTTCAGGCAGTTTTATTATCAGCGGCAACTGCCATGCACGTGTAGAACATGTGGGAAAAGATAATTATGCTGCACAAATCACAGATAATGCCAAATATGTAAAAAAACCAAACTCAGAAATCATGCGATGGACAAACCGCATTATTAAATATATCGGATTTACTTTAATTCCTGTTGGCATTGCCTTATTCTGCAAACAAGTTTTTATATCCCATCAAGGATTCAATGATGCAATTGTAGGTGTTGTGGCAGCCTTAATCGGTATGATTCCGGAAGGCTTAATTCTATTAACCAGCGTTGTATTTGCTGTAAGCATTATACGACTGTCTCAACACAAAACATTGGTACAAGAACTATACTGTATTGAGACTTTAGCACGTGTAGATGTGTTATGCCTGGATAAAACAGGCACCATTACAGAAGGAACCATGGAAGTAACCGATGTACTGCCACTACACGATACAACCAATGAAGAGTTGAATATTGCATTGGGTTCTTTAATACATGCATTGGAAGACGATAATCCAACGTTTAATGCAGTAAAAACCTATTGTGACCAATATGATAAATTGACCTGTAATCATATTGTTCCATTTTCATCTGCAAGAAAATGGAGCGGTGCTTCATTTGATGAGAACGGCAGTTATATTTTCGGTGCTACAGAATTTATTTTAAAAGACAGTTCTCCATATCAAGAAATTATTAAAGAGCATTCTGAAAAAGGACAACGCGTTTTAATGCTGGCACATTCTCCACATCAAATTCAGGATAAAGAATTGCCTGAAGAAATTCATCCTATGGCATTTTTATTTATCAGTGATAAAATACGTGCGGAGGCTCCCGACACATTGGCTTATTTTGCAGAACAAGGTGTAGACATCAAAATTATTTCAGGCGATAATGCAATTACCGTAGCAAATATTGCAAAAAAAGCCGGTTTAAAAACAGCCGAACAATATGTAGATGCTACTACCTTACAGACACCGGAAGAAATTAAGGAAGCTGCACAAAAATATAGCGTATTCGGACGTGTTACACCACAGCAAAAGTTAGATTTGGTAAAAGCATTGAAAGAGCAAGGTCATACCGTTGCAATGACAGGAGACGGCGTCAACGACGTATTAGCTTTAAAAGAATCCGATTGCAGTATTGCCATGGCTTCAGGAAGTGATGCAGCCAGAACCGTTTCTCAACTGGTGCTTCTGGATTCCAACTTTGCATCTATGCCCAAGATATTAAAGGAAGGCAGACGCTCAATTAATAATTTACAACGTTCTTCTTCCTTGTTTTTGACAAAAACAATCTTTTCAACAATTAATGCAATTCTATTTATCTTTTTACATTTTGATTATCCGTTCCAACCAATTCAGCTTACTTTGATTAGCGCATTGACCATTGGAGCCCCTTCTTTGATTCTAGCATTAGAGCCCAATAAGGAGCGGATTAAAGGAAAGTATATTGTAAATGTCATACGCAAATCAATTCCCGGTGCTATGACAATGATATTTAACATTGTAGCACTGGCAATTCTATGTTCATTTATTCAATTTAATAATACAGAAATCTCAACGCTTGCTGTTATGATTACCGGATTTGCCGGTTTGTTGGTATTATTAAAAGTCTCGTTACCGTTTAACTGGATACGCTGTGCCTTATTCTTCACAATGCTTGGAGCATTTATATTCGCAATTTTCATCTTAAAGGATTTGTTCTCTCTTGCATCGATTACTTTGCCTATGTTCTATTGTTTTTTAGTTCTAGCAGGTTTTGCAATTATTGTTTTTGTACTGTTTTCACTATTAATTGATAAACTATTAAGCAAACAAATTGATCGCTTAGAAACAAAATTAAAATAATTAAAAGCCTTTGCAATTTTTGCAAAGGCTTTTTTAATAAATAACACAAAACTCCACAGCAAGTAAACATCCTTACAGATGTTTTTGCTGTGGAGCGATAAGTGAAGAGAAATAGGAATAGCAATTTATAATGAAAAAGAAAAACAGGTATTGTACTTGTACCAGTTATTAGCTTGCTGTTTTCATTTGCAGGCGCAATTTATCGCTTATCATTGCAATAAATTCACTGTTTGTTGGCTTGCCTCTTGTATTGTGAATGGTATATCCAAAATAAGAATTTAATACATCCACATCGCCACGGTCCCATGCAACTTCAATTGCATGACGAATTGCCCTCTCTACACGAGAAGATGTTGTTTCATAGCGTTTTGCCACAGATGGATACAACTGTTTTGTCACAGCATTTATAATTTCAGGGGTTTCAATTGCCATTATAATGGAATCTCTTAAATAATGATATCCTTTAATGTGTGCAGGTACTCCAATTTGGTGTAAAATTTCTGTTACTTGAATTTCTAATGATGGCAGGTGATTCACGTTGTTTTCCTCCAATTTATCTTCAATTTTATTTTGATAACCAGTTAATTGCAGCATTCTGTCTGCTAAATCTTGTGCATGAAATGGCTCTACTGTAAAGTAAGAAACACCGTTACTCATCAATTCATGTTCCAACGTAGGACTGCTGAATGAGGATTTTACAAAAAATAACGGTTTTTTATTTATCTTTAAGCGTTGCAAAGAACGGATGACACCGATTCCGTCTAAATGCGGCATAAATAAATCCATTAATACCAAGTCTGGTTGTTCTTCTTCAATAAAATCTAATACTTTTAGACCGTCTTTTGGAGCAAAACATAGCTGAAAGCCTGCGTTTTCAAATACTTTTGCGTACTCTCTATTAAATTCGTCACGTTCACTTGAAATTAATAATTTTAGAGCGTTTTTCATATTTTCTCCCCCTGTTTTTTAGTGCAGATACATATTACCATATAATGGAAATATTGGCAATAGTTTGTAAGATTAAATTTTTAAATTGGGAGAAAATAAGAATATTCTACAAATAAAATTGTCGAAAATAATTTTTTAGGAGGCTTTTTGCACAGTCTCTTGTTCGATAGAAACCAGATTCTCTACCATATTCTCTGCAAAAATACCATATCCTCTGGTAGGATCATTTAAAAATACATGAGTTACAGCACCAACAATTTTACCGTTTTGAATAATAGGACTTCCACTCATGCCTTGTACAATGCCACCTGTTTTTTCCAACAAAACTTCATCCGTTACTAAAACGACTAAATTTTTTACCCTGGAAGAATTTTTGTATTCTATACTTTCAATGGTTACATTGTAATATTGAGGTTCTCCATCTGCTACCGTCGTTAAAATTTGTGCCGGCCCTTCTTTGACCTCTTGTTTCATAGCAACCGGCAGTGCTTGTTGTTCTACAGGGGAAGCATCCAGTTGACCATAAACACCTTCATCAGAATTAATAAATAAATTGCCAATTGCTTGGTTACTGCTGAAATAGCCGCGCAGTTCCCCAGCAGCACCTTTCTGGCCTTTTGTAACACCACTAATTGTTACAGGAACAATATCACCATTTTTCATAGGCATTAAACTATTTGTGTCAATATCACAAATACCGTGTCCTAATCCTCCGAATAATCCGTTTTCCGGATTATAAAAAGTTACAGTACCAATACCTGCCGTACTGTCTCTTACCCATAAACCGCCTTTATAAGATCCGTCTTGTGAAGTTTTTACAGGATTTAAGGAAATTTCTAATATTTCAGTGTCACGTTTTACGGTTAATACCAAAGATTCACCGTTACAATCTTGAATTGCCTCAGATACCTCTTCATTTTCGTTAACAGTTACACCATTAATATTAGTGATGATATCTCCAATTTTTAAACCGGCTTCTGTTGCCGGATTTACCTTCCCGGATTCAGAATCAATGTCGGACATTCCGACTACTACTACACCATTGGTAAACATTTTAATTCCAAAAGGCGTACCACAAGGTACCAGCATCAAAGGCTCTGTTACATCCACATGGACAGTTTTAATTGGTATGGTGTTAAATAATAAAACATCTGCATCATATTCACCGGTCGAATGATTCATAGAAATAACATCTATTTCATTCTCTGTTACCGGCTCTGTACTGAAACCAAGTGTTTGTAAATCTAATTCTTGCCCTTCTACCACTCTGAAGCTGTCTGGAATCGTTTGTTCTGCAATACCAACAGTTATGCCAAATGCCAGTACAAACGCGGCTGCAACACCGCTTAAAGCTCTAAAAACATTTTTCATATTACCATTGATTCACCTCCTTTTGCGCGGCTTATATATAATCTGCCACAAAAGTGAAGGTTTTATTTTGGTAATTAAATAAATGACGTGTAAATAATAGAACTTTTATTGCCTAATCAACACGTTGCTGTTTTCGCAGAAACGGATTGGTATATTTTTTCTCAATCATTTTCAAATTTTTGAATGGGGAGACAATAAAAAAGAAAATAATTTGGAGATACTAATTATGATACCTTCTAAAAATGCATTTGTTTTTTTCGTTTATTTCTTTTACGTACGGCAATCAAAATTCCCGCTGTTATAGCACTAACAGTAATTACCAAACCAAATGCAAGAATATGTACAGTAGGAGATGTTTCATCCTCAGATTTGTTTTCAATAGTCATTGCCGCTGCATGCTGTGTCGCTTGTTCGTCATTATTTGTTTCTTGCGCATGAATAGTATTCCCTTGAGATAATACGCATATACCAATGGTTAACAACGCCATCACAATGATTAAAATAGAATGTAACTTTCTAGATCTTTTTCTGCTAAACTCAGTCAACATATGCTCTCTTCCCTACATTTAAAATTCATTGGTAACAAATTAGTTACAGTTTATCACAGCTTTGTCACCTTTTCAAGTGAAATACGATATTTTGTTACTTTTAACGGTATAATACGTGTTAATACCCCACTATGTAGTGTATCACCCATTTTATATTAGAAGGGAAATTGTCCTCTCTTGTAATAAAATCAAGTATTATGTCGAAAAAAGGCGCATTATTTTTTATTGATAAGAATGATTATGACATAAAAAGCCGCATGAATACCGCACTTGACAAAAGGAGTATTAATTTTTTGTGTAAATAACAAAATTTTTGTAACTTTTACTATATCATTGTAACTTTATAAAAACAAATAAAATATTTATTATTTTGAGTGATGTACTTCTAGTAATCGTGAGTTTCGGAAGTATAAAAATTTTAGATGTATTCCGTAATGGCAAAATTTTAAATTGTGATTCTCTATACATTACAGCCAAAAACGAATGGATGAATTATGATTGTAAACATGCTACGATATTATAATTTTTAGATTCAGAATATTCAATACAAGCAAATCTTTTCCATAGATAAAATTTCATACATAATAAAAGGTACCAGACAAAACCCCAAACATAGAATTATCTTACCATAAAATTATAAAATGCCGTTATAAACAATGATTAAAATAATTGTTTATAACATGACCACATATAAAAAACGCTCCGGCCAAGTAATCTGATGTAGAGTACTTGCCGGAGCGTTATACATGTTGTTTTGATTTTAGAATAAACAAAATTGTTTACCATAAATCAAAACATAATTTCGCTTTTTAATCAATACTTTCAAGTTAACAAAACATTAAGCGTTTTTGTTTAGAGCTTTTTTCTCAGCTTGTTCAATCATAACACGTTCTACGATTAGGATGAACCAACCTGCTAGTACGAATGCGATTGTGCAGCTTGGGAATCCGAAGGCACCCAAGATGGTTTGTGCACCGAAGTTGATAAGGCTGGTCATAACTAAGCCAAGGAAGAACAAGAACCAGTATCTTCCGGAGTTGATTCTGCTCTTGCAGAAGGTATCCAAAGCACCAACAGTAAGAATGGAGCTGTAACCATAAAGAGCAAGACCCATTTGACCCATATCTGCGCCAAATAGTAGACCCATGCCAATAGCAAATCCTGTAGCAAGCAAAGCTTTTAGTGCAAAATCCCATTTATACCAGAAATATGCTGCGATAACAATCAAGGAAGCGATAAAGCCGTCTGCAACATAAATTTCTTCAAATGCATTGATTGCAAATAGGCCCCAGTGACTTGAAGTCATAGCGCCCCAATCCCAGCCCATGGAATTCCAGTCAAAACCAGTCATCCAGCTGCCACCATTACCGGTTAGGCCATTCTCTAAGAATGTGTTCATACCTGTTCTTAGCACTGGGTCGTTACCAACAGCCAATAGGTCTGTTTGGAAACTGATTGCTGTGAAGAACCAAACCATCACGATGAATGGGAATGTGAAACCAGGTAGACCGAAGTGATTTGTAAATCTGTTGATGAACATTTGCAATGGAACGCACAAGATGCATCCTACAACCAACATGATCCATGCAGACCACCAGTTACCTGCAGCATCAGCAGATGCTGTAAATGTACATGCACCGATAGCAATCAGGTTCGGACAGAAGCCGAATAGTCCTGAAGTAATTGCATCTCTGTCAGCACCCATGAGATATGCAACAAGGTTAGCAAGGTTTACGCCGATAAATGCGAATACCATAATTCTCCAGCTATACCAGTTACCAAAATCCCAACCATTCATTTCAAGGCCAGCGATAAAGAATGATATGAAAATTAGAAATCCTGCGATAACGTTTTCAATGAAAACCACCTGTCCAATACCATTAAAGAAAGCTCTAATTGGTTTTGGTAATGATTTAATATCAATGCCCATTTTTCTCTCCCCCTAAGTCTTTTTCAAACTAACTATTGTCGGTTTGTTTTTGTTGATTTGCAACTAAATATATCAATCGATCCTCCCTTCTGCGTTTTTCAAATCAACTGCTTTTTGTCACAGCGTTATACTTAACACTGCAATCATTATAAATTTATAACTTATTTTATAAAAAAAATATTTATTTGTCAAGAGCTAATATTGAATATTATATATATTTATATATATAATAAGGAAGCAAGTCATCATCAAAACTTATAAAAATGCTTGTTAATTCTATCATAAACTATACATTGCATACAACTCATTTACAAATTCATACCAATCTATTCATAATTCGGTCACACTTTCTCATAGGCTATCGAGTATACTATTAATTATAGTGAAATAGTATAGTTTCTACTATTTTGTGAGACACAAATAAGGCGTCACGAAAAAAATGCAACTAAAACGACACTAAACTTAAAGTGTGGCCAATTCATTGTAACCCCCTGGATGCTGCTTAGTTGGTAGCTTTTTTATAACAAGTTTTGAATGATATCATCATAGTCTCCTCTCCCTTATAATAATCCACTTTTTCAGAATTTATATCATAAAAATTTTGCACTTAACCTAACCCTCTTTTTTAAACACTCTTTTATATGCTGTACAATATGTCATATAGGCTGCATATATGTTTCACAAAATATCTTTCATAATATTTTACCAAAAAATAATAAAAAGCTGCAAAATTTGCAGCTTTTTTTGACATTCCAAAAAAGTATTTTTCAGTATGGAAATACTTTTTAAGTTTTTACAGAAACGCTTTTACAATTTCATCGGTTTTCATGCTACGGGATCCTTTTATCATGATTGCATCTTCTTTTTTCGCAATTTCTTTTAATACATGAATGGCTTCCTGATTATTTTCACACATTACCACTGTCATGTTAGGTTTCACAGAAACTGCTCCTTCTGCAATTTTCACTGCCCTTGGGCCAACTGTAATTACTACATCCGTTAATGTGCCCCCTATTGCCACTCCTGTATCAAAATGTGCCTGTTCACTCATATCTCCCAATTCCATCATATCCGCCAAAACAGCTATTTTTTTCCCTTGATTGGGTAAACTGCAAAGTACATCAATTCCACTTTTCACAGAATCGGGACTGGCATTGTAAGAATCGTCAATTACGGTAATACCATCTACATGATAAACAGTTTGACGCATTTCAGGCGGCTGATATTCACTTAGTTTTTCCACCACTTTATCTAAATTCAATCTCATAGTTTGTGCGACAGCAATTGCAGATAATGCATTTAATACATTATGCATGCCCAAAACAGGCAAGGTGACTTTAGAAGTATAATGCGGAGTATGTACTGTAAATGTTGTTTTCATACCATCTGTTTGTATGTCTTCGGCACGATAGGTACACCAAGGTTGTGTACCGTAATATACAACAGGCAATGTTGTTGTTTCGCAAATACTTGCCAACATCTCGTCATCGCCGTTTAAAAATAGAATGGAATATTCATCGAATGCATCCGCAATTTTTAATTTTTCATGCATAATATTTTCTCTGGTTTTCAGCTGCTCGATATGCGCAATACCAATGTTGGTTACCACCGCATAATTTGGCTGTGCAATATGTACCAAACGTTCCATTTCTCCAAACTCACTGATACCCATTTCAATCACAGCGGCTGTGTGCTCTTTTTCAAACTGAAACATAGTTAGAGGCAATCCAATCTGACTGTTGGAATTACCTTTGGTCTGCATTACATTTTTTTCAGCTGACAGCGCCAGAGCAATCATTTCTCTGGTGCTGGTTTTTCCAACGCTTCCTGTTACCCCTACTACCGGCACTTGAAACTGGTTGCGATAAACTGTAGCAATTCTCTGCAGCGCATCTTGTGTTTGCTCCACATAAATCCAACAATGGGTAGCATCCTCCATAGATGTATGCTTTTGTGATAAAGTAGCTACTGCTCCTTTATCAAATGTTTGCTGAATATATTGATGCGCATCCGTTTTTTGACCTATAATCGGTACAAACAAAGCCCCGGGTTCTATTAATCTGCTGTCAGTTTCAACAGAGGTCACTACGGTTTCAGGGTCTCCACACAACAAAACGCCGTTGCATGCTTTTACTATATCTTTTACAAGCATTTGCATATTCCGTTCCTTCTTTCACATCCAAATTATGCATTTCTCATGCTAAGATTCAACTCTTTTACAATCTCATGTTCATCAAAGGGGTATTTTACACCCTCTATCTCCTGGTAATCCTCATGTCCTTTTCCGGCTAACACAACAATATCTCCCTGCTGTGCATGCTGCATGCAATATGCAATGGCTTCTTTCCTATCCGGTACCACTACATACGCTCCATTTGTTTTTTCAAGACCTACTTTAATATCCTCGATGATATCCATTACCGGTTCAAAACGCGAATTGTCGGCTGTTACAACGGATAAATCTGCCAGTTGACCGCAAACTTCCCCTACTTCAAATCGTCTTGATTTAGAGCGGTTTCCCCCTGCACCAAACATGCAAATAATACGGTTTGGGTGGTATTCTTTTAACGTTTTCAATAAGCTTTCCATGCTGACTGCATTATGAGCATAATCAATTAATAATGTGTAAGGACCGTCTACAGGTATCATTTCTACTCTACCCTTCACTTTTACGGTATCCAAGCCTTTCAAAATGTGCTCCTGTTTGACAGGAAAATAAGAACATGCCGTAATTGCGGCTAAAGCGTTGTATACACTGAATTTACCGGGAATCGCCACATCTACCTGTAAATCACATTTTCCATCCAATTGGAAATGAACGCCCAAATAACCGGGTTTACTGATTAAATGTTCCTTACTTGCATGATAATCCGCTATATCCGAAAATCCGAATGTAGCAATATTTTCACAGGTATTGTCTTCTGTCATTCTTTTCCATACCGCATCATCGCAATTGACTGCCCCAAAACGACATTGTTTAAATAACATTTTCTTACATTGCAAATACTCTTCCATATCTTTGTGCTCTACACCGCCAATATGATCTTCTGAAAAATTTGTAAATACGCCTACTTCAAACGTCATACCTGCTGTGCGAAATTCTCTTAATCCAATGGAAGACGCTTCTACCACTGCAGCTTTGCACCCCATATCTACCATTTTTCTTAAATATTTCTGCATTTCGTAAGATTCAGGGGTAGTATTACTGGTAGGGTACACGGTTTCTCCGATTAAGACACCTACGGTGCCGATTAAACCTGTGGAATAGCCTGCTTCTTCCAAAATTGAACGAATCATATATGCTGTCGTAGTTTTCCCCTTGGTTCCCGTCAAACCAATCACAGGGATTTCTTTTGCGGGATGGTGGAAAAATGCAGCCGACATCATCGCCAAGGCTTGACGCGTATAAGATACCTTAATAATAGGAATCTCATACGTTACATTTACATCGTCCTGTACAATTAATACAGCCGCTCCACGTTCGGCCGCCTGCTGCGCAAAAGTGTGACCGTCCACAGAAGCGCCCTTTAAACAAATAAAAGCACAACCTTTTACTACCTTACGTGAGTCATACACCAAATCAGTAACAGTCACATCTTGAAAGTTGGTTGCTGTATAAGAAATATCGGCTAATAATTCAGCTAAACGCATGGAATATCCCCCTATTCTTCAGTATCTTGATGATACAATAAAGCCATAGCTCATGTCAAATGCCGCCTTGCGATTTTCCACAAATATTGCTATGATACATATAGATAAAAATATGATTCATAAATAGAGAGGCTGGCAATAGAATGTTTAAAATATTTATTGTGGAAGACGAACTGACAATACGTACAGAATTAAAAACATTATTAGAAAAATATGGCTATGAATGTATTACAACAGACGATTTTACTTCTGTTCTATCTGCAATCGAAGCGGCCTCTCCTCATCTGATATTATTGGACATCAACCTGCCGCATTTTGACGGTTATCATATTTGCCGAGAAATACGCAGTCATTCTCAAATACCTATTATCATTGTTACCAGCCGCAACAGTGATGTGGATGAACTCATGAGTATGAATTTGGGTGCAGATGATTTTATCACAAAACCGTATCATACCCAAATATTATTGGCACGTATTGCCGCATTATTAAAAAGAAGCTATCAAACAGACCATGAATCTCAATTGGAACACAACGGCGTTATGCTGTCATTATCAGACAGTACCATCACAGCCAATGGTCAAACCGCCGAACTTACGAAAAATGAATTAAAAATTCTACATTTATTAATGCAAAATAAAGGTACCATCCAATCCAGAGATGAACTCATCAATGCATTATGGCAGACAGATGAATTTATAGATGACAATACTCTTACGGTGAATATCAATCGTCTGCGTAAAAAGTTAGAGAGCATTGGTGTAACAAACTATTTAAAAACCAAACGTGGTATGGGGTATATTGTATGAGATTCCGTCAATATTTAAAAGATCACTGGATACTGTTTCTCTGTCTCTTTTTTGCAATGTTATTAATCAGCTGCTTATTATTAATTATGCGACTTTCCGGCGAAGGAATTCTTTTTATCAATCTGCTGGTATGGATGTTTTTATTGATTGCTATTTTGATAGATTTTATACGTAAGAAAAAATTCTATGACAATGTAATGCATAATTTAGAAACGTTAGATAAGAAGTATTTGCTTCACGAACTGCTGGATCCTCCACATTTTGCGGAAGGAGACATCTTATGCGAAGTACTGTATCAATGCAATAAATCTATGGCAGATGAAGTATCTGTTTACAGAAATCATTCCAAAGAATATCGAGAATATATCGAAACATGGGTACATGAAATTAAAACACCGATTGCCTCGGCATCTTTGGTCTACGAAAATAATAAAACACCTGCCACACAAAGTATGTATGAAGAAATTTTAAATATTGAAAATTTTGTGGAACAGTCTTTATATTATGCTCGCAGCAATTATGTAGAAAAAGATTATGCTATCAAGTCATGCAATTTAAAAGACATGGTAGCAACCACTTTAAAACAACATTCCAAACAGTTAATTGAAAATAAAACGGCAATTGAAATGAAACAGTTAGACGTCACAGTGTTTACAGACAGTAAATGGGTACAATTTATATTGGGTCAGCTGATTTTGAATGCAATCAAATATCAATCTCCCAAACGCCCTCTCCGTCTCACTTTTACTGCGGAAAAAGAAACACAGCACGTTTCACTTCTGATACAGGATAATGGAAGCGGCATTGCGGAACAAGATATAGGACGTGTATTTGAACAAGGATTTACAGGAGAAAACGGACGTAATTTTGCAAAATCTACAGGTATGGGATTATTTATATGCAAAAAACTGTGCGGAAAACTGGGGCTTTCCATTTCACTGGATTCTGTTTTGGGACAAGGTACTGCTGTTACCATTACGTTTCCGGTGGGTAATATGCATTTATTGGAAGATTAAGCAATCAGCCTGCCAAGGCTGATTTTTTATTTTTAGGAACCTTACAAATTCGTAAGGTTGATGTAAGCCAAATCCATGGTACCAATACAAAAAAATGTTTATACTAAGATTACAAAATCACAAAAGGAGCCACGGTAATTATGCAACCCATTTTAAATGTAAGTAATATAGAAAAATACTACGGCAACAAAGGTATGGTGACCAAAGCCGTAGATAACATCAGTTTCTCTGTCAATAAAGGAGAATTTGTTGGCATCATGGGCGCTTCGGGCAGCGGTAAAACTACCTTGCTCAATTGTATTTCCACCATTGATACCGTTACTTCAGGACATATTTATGTAGATGGTAAAAATATCACCACCATGAAATCAAAACAGCTTTCAGCCTTTCGAAGAGAACAACTTGGTTTTGTATTTCAAGATTTTAATCTGCTGGATACCTTAACAGCATACGAAAATATCGCTCTGGCTTTGACCATTATCAAAACTCCCGTAAAACAAATTGAAGCCAAAGTAAACTATGTGGCCAAAGCACTGGGGATTTCAGAAATATTAAAAAAATATCCTTATCAACTATCCGGCGGTCAAAAACAAAGGGTAGCCTGCGCAAGAGCCATTATTACACAGCCTTCTTTAATTCTGGCGGATGAACCGACCGGCGCTTTGGATTCTAAATCAGCTCGTATGCTGCTGGAAAGCTTTGAAACATTAAATCATGACTTATCCGCTACCATTTTAATGGTAACGCATGATGCTTTTACAGCCAGCTATTGTCACCGCATTTTATTTATTAAAGACGGTAAAATATTCAATGAATTGATTCGTGGAAACAGCTCTCGAAAAGAATTTTTTGATAAAATCATATCGGTTGTCACACTATTAGGAGGTGACAATTCCAATGTTTTTTAAACTCGCTATTCACAATGTCAGACGCAGTTTACGCGACTATGCAATTTATTTTTTAACGCTTACGTTTGGCGTATGTCTGTTCTACGTATTTAACTCCATGGATTCTCAGCAGGCGATGACTTCCCTGAATTCAAATCAGAGAGAAATTATTCAGCTGTTAACTTCCGCCATTGGCTATGTATCCATTTTTATTTCCTTTATTTTGGGCTTTTTAGTCGTTTACTCCAATCGTTTCTTAATGAAGCGACGCAAAAAAGAATTGGGTATTTACATGCTGTTAGGTATGGATAAAGGAAAAATTTCACGTATCTTAATTATAGAGACCTTGCTAATTGGTATCTTCTCATTAGGAATTGGATTAGCAGTAGGTATTTTTGCTTCACAAGGATTATCTGCAATTACAGCAGGTATTTTCGAAATGGATTTATCTTCTTTCCAATTCACCTTTTCATTAAGCGCATTTTATAAAACGCTTTTATATTTTGGTATTATTTTTCTCATTGTAATGATATTTAATACCATTTCTATCTCAAAATACAAATTGATTACCTTGCTTCAAGCAAGCCGAAAAAATGAATCATTCAAAGTTAGAAACATCTGGATTTCAATTATAGCATTTATTGTATCCATCGCTTGTTTTGCCGCTGCATACTATTTGGTTTTAACAAGAGGCTGGACTAGTGCAGAAATGCTTCTAACATGCATTATTCTCGGCTGTATAGGTACCCTGCTGTTTTTCTTCTCTCTTTCAGGTATTTTGTTGCGAGTCATCAAAGCAAACAAAAAGCTTTACTACAAAGGTCTGAATATGTTTATTTTCAGACAAATCAGTTCTAAAATTAATACTGCATTTATTTCAATCGGCCTCATTTGCTTAATGCTGTTTGTGACCATGGTAACGTTTTCTGCAGGTATCAGTATTGCGCACGCTTCCTCTCAGGCAGTAAAATCAGCTGCTCCTTACGATATCTCTATTTCCAAATCTATCTACCAAGGTGACACACAAACACAACCTACGGAAAATAAAAAAGTAACGGAAACTTTCCAGTTACAAAGTCAATTAGACTTGTATTCCAAAAATTATTTTGAAATAGCACTATATAATAACTTGCTTACCATGTCTGACTTGCCAAATGTATTACCTGATGTTCCCTCTACAGCACAAAATTCTCCAATGAGAGCAGTTTCTCTCTCAGATTACAACCGCGTTTTGGAATCTCAAGGAAAAGAGCCAATTTCACTTGGAGATAATGAATTTGCTATCAACTGTAATAGTTATTTGGTAGAACCGTACTATCATATGGAAAATAATCAATCCGTCACTTTCAACGGTAAAGAATATCAGTTGGGAATCCATAAACTATTACAAGAAACTTTGTCAACAGATTATTCATTGATAGACTCCGGAACCATCGTATTGCCTGATTCTGCACTCAATGGATTGACTCCTAATGAGCATATACTAAATGTATTGTACAGACAAAGCGACAGCGATTATGCTCAGGGAGCTACAGAAGCCTTTCAAAACAGTATTATAGAAAACATTCAAAACAATGGAACGAATAACGAAAGTTATGGCTACTCGATTATTGATAAAGAAGGCGTTTATCAAAGTAATGTAGGAACCAGCGTCATTGTATCCTTTATTGCAATTTATATTGGCTTAATTTTCTTAATTACGTGCGTAGCTATCCTTGCATTGCAGCAGCTTGCAGAAGCATCTGATAATACAGTACGCTATAATCTTCTTAGAAAACTAGGTGCAGATCCAAAAATGATTCATCATGCACTCTTTACACAAATTGCAATTTATTTTTCTATGCCTTTACTGCTTGCTATTGTCCATACCGTGGTAGGTATTAAATTCTCTAGTACCATGGTACAGATGTTTGGTTCAGGTACAAGTATTCTGACAATGTCCTTAGTAACAGCAGGCATTATGTTAGTGGTATACGGTGGATATTTCTTAGCAACCTATTGGGGTTGTAAGAGTATGATAAGACCTAAGAAAAATTAATATCGCTTATGAGACACTTTCTATATATCAAATAAAAATCAGCTCCGTATAAATACGGAGCTGATTTTTACTCCATGAAACATAATCATATGATATGTTATCATCATGTTGCAACAAATACATAATCAAAATTTATAAACATGACCAAAATTGTTTTAACATTTGTATTCCAGAAATTTGAAAAATAATTCTCCATATGTTTTCCCCTATGGCAAAGACAAAATATAAAATATGTCTGTTAACAGGAATACTGCAGCGAATATTCTATGCAAATTGAGAAGCAGTTTTTCTATATGATAACAACCTTGCAATCATATCCAAATTCTAAATTTTGACGATTGACAAAAACGTTGCAGCGTTTATAGGTTAAAAATTGCATAGCAATTTTTTCTATGCTATAATAACCTGAAAAGAATACAACCCCATCGGGAGGAAAACAATATGTTGCTTACCGTAGACATTGGCAATACTCATATCATTATTGGAGGTTTTCAAATAAAAGATAAGTCTGTTGCGCAAACACCTTCATTTATCGCTCGTTTTTTAACGGAACACCGTAAAACAGATGACCAATATGCTATGGCAATCAGTCAGCTATTATCACTGTATCATATTGACGAACATTCTGTTAAAGACGTTATCATCTGTTCTGTTGTGCCGGAATTAAGCGATACAATGAAACAAGCGTTTGTAAAAGTAACCGGTATTACACCTATGTTATTAGGTCCCGGAATTAAAACCGGGCTAAATATCAGAATTGACAATCCGGCCCAACTGGGAGCCGACTTGGTAGCCGGTGCAGTAGCTGCTGTTGCAAAGTATCCGTTACCCTGCATCATTTTTGACCTTGGCACTGCAACCACTATCAGCGTAATTGATGAAAAAGGTTACTTTTTAGGCGGCACCATATGTGCAGGAGTTACCATCACACTGGAAGCACTTGCAAACAAAACAGCATTGCTCCCCCATATTAATATTGAAAAACCAAAAACAGTCATTGGTACCAACACCATTCACTCCATGCAATCCGGCGCTATTTACGGTACAGCTGCAATGATAGACGGCATAGCAGACCGTATTGAAGAAGAATTGGGCCAGCCGGCAACACTCATTGCAACCGGAGGTTTAGCTGATATAATTATACCTGTTTGTAAAAGAAAATTAGAATTAAGCGAGCATCTGTTATTAGACGGACTACGTATAATTTATCAAAAAAATAAAGTACACACAAAAAATACAAAATAAGCAGTATTTCCTTATCGATATGAGCAAAAACTGCTTATCACCAGATAACATAGTTTTTGTTTTCATATAAATATGAAATGCGCTGCATCTAAAAAGAGCAGCAGCAAGGAGGAATTTTTTATGAAACGAAACGCCTTAATTAAGATGGTGCAATTCTCCATCTTACTGGCACTGGAAGTCATCATGTGCTTCACACCTTTGGGTTCAATCCCAATAGGACCTATGGTAGCAACATTGGCTATGATACCTGTTATCCTTACCGGTATTTTACTTGGTGTGGGAGCCGGCGCGGCTATGGGATTTTTTGCAGGATTATTTAGCTTTATTGTATGGACTTTCATTTCACCCGGACCAACTGCATTTGTTTTTACGCCGTTTGTCTCTATCGGAGATATTCACGGCAACGGTTGGAGTCTTGTCATCTGTTTTATCCCCCGTATATTAACAGGTGTTGTTGCAGCTGTAAGTGCAAAAGGATTTGCAAAGCTATTACGTTATCAATTTTTTATTTTCACGTATAGTCTGTCCGGTGTTTTAGCCAGCCTTACCAATACGCTTTTGGTATTAGGCGGCATTTACTTATTCTTTGGGCAGAGCTATGCATCTGCTTTGGGAATTGCTTATGAAGCGCTTCTGGGAGCCATTGGTCTAACCATACTGACCAACGGTATTCCTGAGGCTGTAGTTGCTGCAATTACTGCTTATGCAATTGCTTATCCAATACGAAAATATGTTATGAAAGACCCTAATTTACGTCAAATAAAAGAAAAGAAATAATAATATAAATATCCCTGTCAGTTAGTAACTGACAGGGATATTTATTTCAAAACATATTTATACAGGGCAGCCACAATCCCTTTTACGGAATGTTTCACATAATGTTTGATGTTTATCTTTTGTCTCTTGGTTCTCACTGTCTACGCAAATACTGTCTGCCTCACACAGTCCATCACTGTAGTGTACACAAGTAAATACATTGCAGTTTACTTGCAATGCGTGGTTTGGAACATCATGACGTATTGCATTATTTTTTGCCACACTTTTATTTTCAAAAGAAGCACAGCATGTTTCACAACTTTCTTTCGCATCTAAGCCTGCAACTTGTATATCAGGAAGACAGCACTGGTACTGTTCGTTATTGGCGCAAGATGTTACGTTGCACTTCAGACCTGTCATAGCCATACACCTCATCTTAATATATTCATATTTTTACTGCCATAGGCAACAATACTATTGTGCTCCATAACCGCACTAATATACGAACTTTCCAAATAGTTACACCAATTCTAACCGATTGTTATGATTTGTAATTGTTTCGCTTTGCAAGATGTGATATACTAGTTAAAGCTAGTATAAAAATAATTAATTCAATATCGAAACAATCGCATAAGGGATGAGCTATATGAAACAAAAAAAGAGAACTTATGGCAAAATTTTATTACCGGTCACTTTGGCTGCAGCACTTCTTTCTCTTACTGCCTGCGGAAGCGGAGATTCTGCCAACACTAGTACAATAGCTAGTATTACCAATGAAGCTTCTGTTACAGCCTCAACCGTAAACGGAGAAGTACCTTATACTTTTTTCGATGATACTGTATTTGTCGGCGACTCCGTTTCTTTAAAATTAAATTTATATGTAAGCGCACAACGAAAAACGGACAGCACCTTTATGGGAACTGCACAATTTTTAACACCCGGAAGTTATGGTACAGGCAACGAATTAAAAGAATTGGGTTCAGAGAACTCCGTACATCCAAGCTATAACGGCACTGAAATGTATTTGGCTGATGCCATTGAAGCAATGGGTGCCAAAAAAGTATTTATCATGCTTGGTATGAACGACATTGCGGTATACGGAAACGACGGCGCTGTGAAAAATATGGAAACCGTATTGGCACAAATAAAAGAAAAAAATCCGGATACAGCAATCTATGTCCAATCGATGACGCCAATCGTAGGTACTGCGCAAACCGGCTCTTTAACAAACGAAAATTTAGATATTTACAATGCGGGTCTAAAAGCAATGTGTGAACAAAATGGATATACTTATTTAGATGTAGCGTCTGTCATGAAAGATGATGAAGGGAACTTAAAACGTGAATATTGCAGTGACCCTGACAATATGGGCGTACACTTCACTGATGAGGGTTGTAAAGTCTGGATTGATTATTTACGCACACATGTATCATAACCAAATTTATATATTTAAAAAGGAGTGTTGATGGATTATGAAATTTAAAAAATCTGTTCCTATCATTTTAGCAGCACTTGCACTTTCTGCTGCATTAATCGGTTGTTCCGGAGGTGATACTTCCTCAGGCAGTCAAACAACCGACAGTTCCGTAACTGCCACTGCAAATGCTTCCCCTGAAGATATTGCTGCTAAAATTAAAGACTCTGTTACTTTAACAGATATGCAGCCATTGAGCGAATCCGATATTTCTTCCATGTACGGCATTGATTTAAATGATGTTACTGCATTTGCCGGAGAAATTGATTCAACCGGTTTGCGTACCGACGAATTTTTGATTATTGAGGCAAAAGACAGCGAGAGTGCAGACCGGATTTTAACAAAAATGAAAGCTCGTCAAACACAGAGAATGAACGAAGCAAAAAACTATAATCCGGAAGGATATGCAACTGTACAAAAGAGCCCTGTTGCTAAAAAAGGCAATTACGTTTACTTATTCTTCTCTGAAGATGCAGATACCATGGTTAACATTCTAAACGAAAATGTAAAATAAATAAAAAGAGATGTTCAGGTATTATTTTCTGAACATCTCTTTTTTATATCTGAGAAAATATGTCTCCTAAATTTTTTTGTAATACCAAATCTGCTTTTGTATCCAAAGAAGTTGCAGAACGGTTAATCATGACCAAGTGCTCTCCACAAAAATATTGTATAAAACTTGCTGCGGGATAAACCGCCAGAGAAGTTCCTCCTACAATTAACAAATCTGCCTCCCGAATTTGCGAAATGCTTTGCTTTATCACCATTTCATCCAGTGCTTCTTCATAAAGAACTACATCGGGTTTTATCATTCCACCACAGCTGCAAATAGGAATAACATAGCTACCTTTTATCGCATGAACATCATGGAACGTTCCACACTTCATACAATGGTTCCTGTAAATAGAACCATGCAGTTCCAGAACACGTTTACTTCCTGCCAGTTGGTGAAGTCCATCAATATTCTGTGTAATAATGCAGGATAACCTTCCCTCTTCTTCCAACTGAGCCAGTTTGAAATGGGTAACATTTGGCTTTGCATCCAGCCAAAGAACTTTTTCTTTATAAAAACGATAAAATTCTTCTGGATGTTCCATAAAAAAGTGATGGCTGAGTATTTCTTCCGGAGAATATGGATATTTTAAGCGGTACAGTCCATCTTCACTGCGAAAATCCGGGATACCGCTTTCTGTGCTGACACCTGCACCTCCAAAAAATACAATTCTCTTAGCATTTTGAATCATTTGTTTGAATACATCTATCTTATCCAAAGTTAACACCACCTTTTTATAAATTATATCATATCCGTTTCTTGTTTGGTATTTCAAATTATAATCATGTCCTAACAATACTTTTTTAAATTAACATTGTTAGAAGCATATATTTCCAAATATTTATATCATAGAATGATAAATAGAGAATTCTACTATTTAACACTTCTTTTAAATTTTGAACGCAAATAAAAATCTCCCTGCTGCACAGGGAGATTTTTTACTGCATGTATCTATCAAGATACCTTAAATTATTCACCTTTTTTATGCTTTTTCTTACTTATCAATACAATTACTAAGGTCAAAGAAGAGGCAAGCAAAACTGATAACAATGTAATACCCAAATACGTATTATCTCCTGTTTGTACGTTATGCTGCATCTCATTGGAGCCACTGTTTTGCATATTATTGCTATCTGTATTCATTTGATTTTCTAGCTTCATATCCCCATATACCAAAGCATAAGTAGAAAATTCATCTGTTTCAAATGTTACAATACCATTGTTATATTCAGAATCAATCACAGAAATATGATTGTCATGAATTCTTAGTACTTTAAACACTCTGCCGGAGTTTTGCATTTGTTTCGGAACTGCAATGCTGAATCTTACAGGTTCAGGTAATGCAGATAACGAACCCACTACAGTAGAATTGGAACGTACCAGAATACTGATATCCATAAGATGTCCAATTGTAAATTGATAACTACTGTTATTTAACTGATTGAGCATATCGTGAATCAAAGCCATATCTGCTGATGAAACACTTTGCTCATTTAGAGCAGTGATTGCAATTTGCCCTGATAACACATTTCCCAAAGCAATCTCATCTTTTATTTTTTGAACAAGTTCAGCGGGATTACCGGGATATGTTCCAATCATGTCAATTGCAGACTGTACAACTTGTTCTGCTTTCGTTTTGTCTTGCGCTGTCATACCTACCAAAACATTTTGCGTATCAGAACCGGAAATAACAGGGTTTAAATCATCTATTTTCTTCCAAACAGCTGTCAGTGTCATATTTCTGGCCGTATTCTCTATCGTGGACGGTATCACCTGATTATTCTCATCTCTCCACTCGACAAAGTCATATCCCTGTTTATATGGATTGTTTAGCACAACAGAGTCTTCTACGGTAAATGTGATTGGGGTAAATTCTGTATTAGAGAACTGAATGGTATATTCGTTGATAGACCATTTTGCATACAATGTTACCGGTGTTACCAGTGGGGCTTGTGAATCCCATTTGGTATCTTCTGCAAAAGAAGCATCTGTATACCAACCCTCAAAAGTGTAACCTGTACGTGGAATTGTAACACTGTCAGGAAGTACATCGCCTTGTCCCACTGTAATGGTATATTGTGGATTTACACCATCGTTGACTGCAATATCAACGGTATTTTGTTTCCAAACAGCATATAGCTTTACTTCTGTTCCATTTGTGTTGACCAAGTTATTGACAGATGCACCGTCATGATATACGATTTCTCCGTCTTTTTCAGTAGACCAACCAACAAATGTATAGTACTGCTTTGTAAACTTATTTTTAGGAATCGTTTGAGCCTGATCATACTGCATCTGCATGGTATCTCCATCCATTGCAGTCAAATTATCCGCACCGTTTCCATCGAATGTAACTGTATATTGAATTGGAATGTAGGTTGCAGTTAAAGTCATGCTATTTTCCACTGCATCTTCCATATCCCAGAAATCATCTGTTTCATTTACTTGCCAACCCGCAAATATATAGCCGACTTTAGATGGTGTTTCTAATGTCAATTTATCTCCTTGAGGCAAAGTCATGATCTGAGAGGAGGTTCCGTCTTTTACGGTTACTTCCAGCTGATTTCTTTCCCAAACAGCATATAAACGAACAACATCACCGTGATTGGAGGATAATTCATAAACATTTGCTTGGTCAATAAATGTTACTTCTCCATTTGGAGTAGTAGACCAACCTTTGAATGTATGATATTTTTTCGTAAATAAATTTTCAGGTAAGGTTGCTTGCTCGTTATACTTTACATCTAATTTACTGCTATCCATTGCATTGCCATTATCTGCACCATTACCGTCAAATTCGATAGAATAAGTGATTGGTTCATATTTGGCATAAAGTTTGATATTTTGGTCTACTGTTGTCTCTTCCTGCCATTGTTGTCCGCCTTCTGTATACCAGCCTGCAAATGTATAGCCTACTTTATCTGGTGCTTCGGGCAATTGGACAGTTCCACCATATTCTATGGTTTGGGTGGTAGTCTCATTGCCATTCACAAATTCAACAGTATATTTCTGAATTTCCCAAACAGCGTATAAATTCAATATATTACCGCCAATTACTTCAGGATGATTCACTTTAACCATATCTTCATCGGCATAAATAACATTATGATTGCTTGGAGAATTGCTCCATCCTTTGAAATCATAATGGTCTTTTGTAAATGTATTTTTGGGAAGGGTTTTATTTACTCCAAATTCAGCTGCAACTTCTTGTGTTGTATCAGAACCATTGTTAGAGTGTAATATAATATTATAGGGTTCTCCTGTATAATCTTTTTCTTTCCAAGTAGCAGTGAGAATAATGGTCGCACCATCAGTATCTGTTAAGTTTTGTACAGATTGTTGATCATCAAATGTTCTTCCATTGGTACTTTTCCAACCACCAAATACATAATGCTCTTTTTCAAATTGATTTGCATTGAGGTTTTGTGCAGTACCGTATTGGAATGTTTGGTTTTCCATAGTGCCTGTTCCACCACCGGATCGGAACTCTACAGTATAAGTGATTGGCACGTATTGAGCATACAGTGTTTGTCCTGTACATCTGATTGTTGGAGTTGCAACCGGATCCAGCACATCTGTTTTTTCAGGATTGGTATACCAAACAACTTTGTAGCCAACCGATTTATCTCTTGGAAATAGCTGTGTTTGTAAAAATGTTGTCCATGGATATTCCACATTATTATTCGGCAGTGTGATGCTTTCCAAATAGTTATTCATGGCAACAAATCCATGGCTTTGTGTAAGTGGGTTTTCACTTAGATCCAAATGAGTAAGCTGGTTGTCATCTGCATGAAGGAAAGTAAGCGCGTGTAAATTACTTACATCTAAAGATGTCAACTGATTTGCAAATACATCTAAATATACCAATGTATTGTTTTCTTCTTGATTTGGTAATGTAATACTTTTTAGCTCATTATTGTTTACATTTAAAGTAATCAAGTTAACATTTTTAGATACATCCAATGTTTGAATTCGATTTACTTCTGCATATAACGATTGTAAGTTAACAAAATATTCAATACCTTGCAAACTGCGAATACCTTTACCGTTTACAAAAACATAAGTAACCGCTTCTATCTCTTCCTTACTGAGTGAGCCGTCTGTGTCTTTGTCAAATGTGCTGCTTACATAATCCCGAAATTTTGCATCCGGAAAATGCGCTTCATCTATCATAACTGCTCCATCGGGCGAACCGGATGAAGGCTCAGATAGATTTTGAGCAAATACTAAATACATATTTGTACAAAATAACATGCTTAATACCAAAGACATCGAAACTACTTTAAATAGTTTGCTTTTCATAAAAATCCTCCTTTAAGATGATGCCATAATGATATCTTAGTCAGATAGAAAAGTTAGACTTTATTTCATAAATGTGATAACATGTTTAATAAGCAATTTTTCCAATATTTTTTGTAAAATAAGGTAAAAAATATGTGAGAAATAAAGTCTACCTTTTTTATCATTTTGTTGATTTCCATAATAATAGAAACATTATTATACCTCTTTCAATAAGAATCGCCATGATAACATGAATAAATAAAAACCGATGAACACATAACATATGTTCATCGGTTTTTTAAATTGGCAAAAATTATTGATGCATTAAATCGCAAATTTGATTTGAAAATGTAACAGGATCTTCAATAGGCATGCCTTCCATAAGCAAAGCTTGTCCATATAATAAATTGGTATAAGATTTTAATTTGTCCTTATCATGTTCAAATAATGTTTGAAGCGTTTGGAAAATAGGATGGTTCGCATTGATTTCCAAAACACGAATTGCTTTTACATTACCGCCGGACGGCATAGCATTTAATACTTTTTCCATCTCCAATGTAATTTCACCCTCTGTAGACAGACATACAGGATGAGATTTCAAACGCTGAGACAGTACGACTTTTGCTACTTTATCGCTTAAACTTTCTTTCATAAAATCGAGTAAATCTTTATTTTGCTCGATTTGCGCTTCGTTTGACTTTTTCTCCTCTTCACTTTCCAAATTTAAATCATCAGACGAAATATTTTTAAAAGATTTATTTTCATAATTTGCAATTGTTTTTAACACAAATTCGTCCACATCGTCCGTTAAATACAGAACTTCTAACCCTTTCTCTTTTAACAATTCAATTTGCGGCATAGTTTCAATGCGTGCTAAATTATCACCGCATGCATAATAAATGGATTCTTGTTCTTCTTTCATACGGGACACATATTCTTTTAGACTGACCAGTTTCTTTTCAGAAGAAGAATAGAACATCAATAAATCCTGCAGGACCTCTTTATGGGCGCCATAATCTGCATATGCACCAAATTTTAATTGTAAACCGAAGTTCTGGAAAAATGTTTCATAGGTCTCTCTGTCATTGTTCATCATAGATTCTAACTCTGACTTGATTTTCTTTTCCAAACGACTTTCAATTAACTGTAATTGACGGTCATGCTGGAGCATTTCACGTGAAATATTCAATGATAAATCCTGAGAATCCACCAAGCCACGCACAAAGCCGAAATATTCAGGAAGCAAATCTTCACAGCGCTCCATAATCATGACACCGCTTGCATATAACTGCAAACCTGTTTCATATTGACGTGTGTAGTAATCGGAAGGTGCTTTGGAAGGGATAAACAACAATGCAGAATAAGTGCAAACACCTTCTGTATTGCTATGAATAATACGCAAAGGTTTTTCAAAATCATAAAATTTTTCTTGGTAAAAGCTTTCATATTCTTCGTCTGTCACTTCGCTTTTACGTTTTCTCCAAATAGGAACCATGCTGTTCAACGTTGTTTTTTCCACAACTGTTTCAAACTCCGGCTTTTCTCCGCTTCCTTCTTTCAAGCGAGGTTTTTCCACATCCATTTGAATGGGATAACGAATATAATCTGAATATTTCTTTACAATACACTGAATGCGGAAAGAATCCAAATACTCATCATAATTTTCCTCATCTGTATTTGGTTTGATATGTAATATAATCTGAGTACCATGTGATTCTTTCTCGCAAGGAGTAATGGAATAGCCCTCTACTCCTTTGGATTTCCATTCATATGCTTCATCACTGCCATATGCACGTGTATGCACGGTTACGCAGTCACTTACCATAAATGCAGAATAAAAACCAACACCAAATTGACCAATAATATCAATCTCATCTTGTTTTTCCTGCGTTTGTTTGAAGTTGAAAGAACCGCTTTTTGCAATGACTCCCAGATTATTCTCCAATTCTTCTTTTGTCATTCCGCAACCATTGTCTGTGATAATTAAATTACGGTTCTCTTTGTCAATATCAATGGTAATACAAAAATCATCTCTGTTGAATCCGGTGTCACCATCTTGCAAACTTTTATAATACAGCTTGTCAATTGCATCACTGGCATTTGAAATCAGCTCTCTTAAAAAAATTTCTTGATGCGTATAAATAGAATGAATCATCAAGTCCAATAAACGTTTTGATTCTGCCTTAAATTGTTTCATTGCCATAGTCTGATCCCTCTTACATCATATTTTAGCACTCTTGTGAAAAGAGTGCTAACTCTTTTATTATTGTATACGATTTTAAAGGAAAATACAAGTCCTTTGGTAAAATTTACTTCTTATTAAAAAATGGATGTTATTTCATTTGTCTTTCCGGATAAAATAAAAAATACCAGCCAAAATCGGCTGATATTCTTTCTAATTAGGAACGATTCTTTTTCTTAACTGTCAAAGCGGTGAATCTAACAAGGCTTCCGGCAGCAAGCAGCATGATGGTTCCCCATATATAAATTATGGTTTTGTTATCTCCTGTTGGAGGAGTATCCATATTTCCGTGATTTGTATCAGAATCATTTGGAACATGGGTTTCCGGAATGCTTGTATTTATATATGTATTGGTAATAATCCAGTTTTGTCCTGAATGAGTAATATCCGAGGTATATCCCTCAGGAACATCTGTTTCCTGAACGCTCCATTGATATGCTTCGTCCAGCCCCTCCCACGTATAAGTCCAATTTTGCGTTGCCCCTATTTCACGGGTATCATATTCCTCTCCATCACGCAGCAATGTGACTTTGATGGACTCAGGACGAATCTCTTCACTGTCGCCGTCCCATCTCTTTTCTACAGTTAAACTTGCTCCGCGAGATAGTACAGGTGTTGCCACTGTATTTACAATATCAGTTCCATCACTTAATAATGCGTTGTCTTCGTTGGTATCAAACATACCGCTTGGATACACACCATCTTCGTCCTTTAATTTTTCTTGAAAAGACAGGGTATGTATCGTAAAAGGCATACCATAAATAGTCCATGTAATGGTTGTATTTCCGTTTTCATCTTCTCCCAATGCGATGTTTCCTGCTGATACCTGAATACTGGATTCATCCAACTCAAAATCAGAGTCAACTGTATCTATTAAGGTATAAGTACCGTACGCATTCGCAATTGCATCATTTACGGCTTCACTAAATCCTTGCGTATCTTTTGAGACAAAAACATTGTCACAAATTGCCTGCATATTTGCTACAGCAGTTTCTTCTTCACTGTCTGAAACAGATTGTAACACACCTATGATTTGCACGCCGGCTGCTTTGATAGCAGCAGCTTCTTCTGTTCCATAATAACTGTCAGGAGTAGTAGTACCACCATATGGCTGACCGTCTGAGATAAAAATGACAGTGGTGTTTCTGCCTTGGTTACTTTTGACTAATTCCAATGCTTGTGCCAATCCGCTGCTGTAATTGGTATTCGATTTATAATCTACAATGTCATTGGTAATAAAATCTTGCGCATCGCTCAATTCAGTTGTGCCATAAAATTGAGAGGCTGAAGATTCACTCTCTCCAAAAGTAGCATATGCCACTTTGCAATCATATCCCGGAGTGGTTAATAGCTGTTCGGTTACATCCAATAATTTTGATTGCATATCATAAAACTTAGAATTCATATCATAATCATTCCCGATGCCTGCCATGGAATTACTGCAATCAGCTACAAATACAAAATCCATTTGTTTTTCTGCAGTATAATAAGCTTGTATCAGAACATCGGCAATCGTTTTATCTTCATCGCTCCATTTTGCCTCTTTTGTTAATTGAGTATCCCCTTCATAAGAAACAGCGCTGTTTTGTTCTCCTATTTGATAGGAAGTCCATCCCTGCGGTAATATTTCATCAATGGCTTGAGCGCTTTCCAAATCAAATTGTCCATCTAAAATCGCTTCCATACGTGCCATAATATCAGGAAAATTTACGAAAATATCGCTATAACCCAAACGGATATAATCAGGAACGACAATATCCGTTAAATTTGTACAACCGCTGAATGCATTTCCTCCGAGATATTCGCATCCATCTAAATCTACTGAAGTAAGTTTTGTACAATTTTCAAATGCTCCGCTGCTAATATAGCGAACATTATGCAATGTTAAATTGGTTAAGCTGCTGTATACACCTTCATCATGAATTGCAAAACTATCTTCGCCAATTGTATCTAAATTTGTAATAGTAACATCTGTTAGATTTTCACAACCACCAAAAGAATAGTTTCCAATGGTTCCGCAATCCGTCAATGTCAATGTTTTTAGACTATGACAGTTTTGAAATGCATAATCTCCTATGATTGAACAATTTTCCAGCTCAATAGATTCTACACTCGAACCATTTAAAATACCGCTTCCAATGCTTTCACAGCCGTCAAGATAAAAAGAGGTTAAAGAAGTCGAATAATCAAAAGCGCTGTCTCCAATCGTGTTACAATTTGCTATAGATAAAGACTTTAATGCACTGCAACGTGTAAAGGCACCTGTTTTAATTGCAGTACAATTGTCAATTTTTACACTTTCCAAAGCAGGCAACGCACCGAATGCATAATCTCCAATCTCTCCACAGTTTTCAATCACTACTGTTTTTATGGATTCGTCTACTCCCCAACCGGATAGATACATAAGGTTTCCAAATGCATAACTGCCAATATTACCACAATTTTTAATTGTAACATTCTCCAGTTTTAAACAGTTTTGAAAAGCGTATTTGCCTATATCTCCGCAATTATTAATTTCTAAATTAATAACAGAAGAAAAATTATAAAACGCATAATTTCCAATGTAAATATTCGAATTATCAATTACAATTTTTTCTGCTGTATCTGCATATTGTTGCCATGGACGATTCTTATAAGTTGAAGTGGTATAATCTTCTGTGCTCTGGGTAATGGTAAGAATTTTCGATTCTTCATTCCAAATATAGCCTTCCCCAGACGCATTATCATTTGATAATCGCTCATCATTTGTCGTTTGGACACCTGCTTCTGCAGAAATTACACTGATGTTTTGGGCCAGTACCGCTGTTGGAAACAACGAAAGTACAAGAGTAAAAATAAGTGTAAATGCCGCTGTTTTTGTAAACTTTGTTCTGTGCTTCATTGTGCTTTCCTCCATTTAAATATACCAATACACTTTTATAAAAGTGTACTTTTACAACGAAACACTTCCAAAAAGTGTACCTTTGCAAAAGGGTAAAAAATATGCAAAAAAGTATATTTTCGGTGTAAAAAGCACTTGAAAATTTCGTTTACATGTTGTATTATTCTAATTATGTAATTAAATGGTGATTTTGTAAAAGTACACCTTTTCAAAAAATAAGTATATTCGGATAAAAAAGGACAGCCGGTTTTCCGCGCTGTCCTTTTTATAAATCGTATAAAATAGATGCAACCATTTAGGTTTCATCATCTGTAAATTCCCCTTCATGGTCTACTACCAATGTTACACTGTAGCTGTCATCCAGTTCTTTTATTTTATCTGAAATGATGGATTCCAATTGTTCGTCCGTATATTCAAACTCAAAAGGGACTGCAATGTCAAATATAACATGACTGCTTTCCTCACCCCATACCACACGAAAGTCGTGTATTTGAATCTTTTCCGAAAGCCTACCTAAAAATTCTTGTATCGTCTGTCTCAACTCATTCGCCCGTTCATCATTTATAACCACGGGATCCATATGAATTACTAAGTTGATGTTCATCTCTTTAAATACTTCACGTTCAATTCCATCTATAACCTCATGGATAGAAATCATATCTTGGTCGGACGCTACTTCGCAATGAACAGTAGCAAAACAAGAAGAAGCACCATAATTATGCACTTTTAGATCATGAACTCCTAAAATTTCTTCACGACTTGTAATTCTTTGCTCCAATTCTTTTACCAATTTTTTTGTTGGAGGAAGCCCCAATAACGGATTGGCTGTTTCTATTACCAACCGTACGCCGGAAACAATAATAAACAATGCAACTGCCATTCCCATATAACCATCTAAATTAAATCCTGCAAACTGAGAAATAATCGCTCCAATTAAAACAACCGTAGTTGCAATTACATCATTGAAGCTATCAGCTGATGTTGCCTTTAATGTGGAAGATGCAATTGTTTTTGCAATTCTTCTATAAAACAAACATTGCCATACTTTGATTAAAATAGAGGCAACCAAAATTCCTACGGTCACGTAACTGAATACCGTTTCTTCCGGTGACAAAATCTTGTCAAAAGAAGATTTTCCAAGCTGCAGTCCCAACATTAAAATAATAAATGAAACAATCATACCTGCAATATATTCAATTCTTGCGTGGCCGTAAGGATGTTTTTCATCAGCCGGCTTTCCCGAAAGCTTAAAACCAACCACGGTTACAATGGAAGAAGCGGAATCTGATAAGTTATTGATAGAATCCGCAATAATTGCAATACTGTTAAAAATAGCCCCAACCGTTATTTTCATTACAAATAACAATAAATTGGTGATAATCCCGGTAATACCTGCTAATTTACCGTATTGTTCCCGTACTTTATAATTGTCCGTATTTTTATAATCTTTAATAAATAATCGGGCCAATAGATTCGTCACATTTACACCTCAAATGAATCTCTGCAAAATAAGTTATTGCCTTTGCTGTCAATAGCAACAATAAGGGGAAAGTTATCAATCTCCAAACGCTTTACAGATTCACAGCCCAAATCATCATATCCGATTACTTCCAAAGACTTAACGCATTGTGCTGCCAAAGCACCTGCACCACCGATAGCACAAAGATAAACTGCACCGTTTCTTACAATAGCCTCTACGACCTCTTGAGAGCGTTCTCCTTTGCCAATCATACAAGTAAGACCTAAGTCTCACAGGCGGGGTGCAAATTTATCCATTCTGCCCGCCGTAGTAGGACCGCAGGAACCAATGGGCATACCTGTGGGAGCCGGTGTTGGCCCTGCATAGTAAATAGATGCACCTTTTAAATCAAAGGGAAGTGGCAAATTATGATCCAGCGCTTCAAACATTCGTTTGTGAGCAGCATCACGGGCTGTATAAATGATTCCGCTTAATAAAATAGTATCCCCTGCATTTAAAGTCTTGGCTGTTTTCTGTAATTCATTCGTATATATATGTTTTCTTTCCAAAATAGTTTCTCCTTTTATGTGATGCTATGTTTTATTATACCTTATCATATACCGATAAACATAGCGCAACTTTTGTTAGCATACATTAACAAACTTAATTTCAGGTAAGCCGTAACAGCATTATGAAAAAGATGGTTCATATAATTCGATATTTTCATCTGATGATAGCCTAGTGATTTGATCCATTTGTTTGGATAAAGCCTCTAAAAACAAATGAATGTGATATCCGTCAACGAATCCATGGTGGGCTTGGATTGTAAAATCGACCATGTCCTTTCCATTTTGCTGAAAAAAGGCTCCCCAACCAATACGCGGCACCGTATCATCCTTTCCTATTTCCACCGGCTGGATAACGGCTGTCGTGCGATACCACGGCACACAAGTGACATAAACGCAGGACAGCGTACTTTCTCCAACCGGTAACATAGCATTTTCTGCTTTTTGTTTTTGTTCTGAAAACAAACGCAAAAACCGTTTGAAGTCGGTTGTATAAGGAACATGTGCAAAATTACAGTTGTTTGCTTTATTTAAAACCGTAAAACTTAGGTCTATATTGTCATACTCTACGATCTGTTTTCCTTCAATCCTTCTTCTAAATTCAGAAACGGAATGAACAGCCATAGATACAGCATAACTCATAACCCCATAGAAAGACCAACTGTTTTCTTTCACTGTTTTTTTCAGCTCTGTAACATCTATTGGTGTTGTAATTCCTACATAAGGAAATTCTCTTTGGGAAAATGTTTCAAAAATAAATTTTCTATCCCAAGTTTCTAAAGGGATAATTGTTTTATATCGCTTCATAAATTCTCCTAATTTTAAATAATCGTATAAAAAAAGAGCTTTGCAGCTCTTTGAATTAAAGCATGTCTTTCTTTTTGAGGATAATAAATGCAACAACCATACATACAATAGAAAGCGTAACCGGAAACCAAAAAAACGGAATCGGTAAATGATCGACGTTCATACCATAAATACCTGAGACAACAGTAGGTATAGAAGTTAACAGTGTCAAAGAGGCTAACACTTTCATCACGATATTCAGGTTATTGGAAATAATAGAAGAGAACGCATCCATTGTTCCTGACAAAATGTTCAGATAAATACTTGACATATCAATTGCCTGACGAATTTCAACTAAAACATCTTCAATTAAATCTTGATCTTCTTCGTACATTTTGATAACTCGTCCACGCATAATTTTTTCAATGGTAATTTCATTTGCTTTTAAAGAAGAAGAAAAATATACCAGAGATTTTTCAATATCCAACAGCTTAATTAAATCGTTATTCTTCATAGTTTTACGAAGCTTTTTTTCTAACTGGTTGAAGATTTTATCAATCTGTCTCAAATATTGCAAATATCTGGTGGCCACACGCAGCAAAATATTAAGAATAAAGCGTGTTTTTAAATTTGTTTGAATATCTTTTACCGCACCGTCAGCAATTTCTGATAAAATTGGGCTTTCTTTTGTAGAAACCGTAATGACATTAGATTGTGTGATAATAATGCCCAGCGGGGTTGTAGAATAAGTAATCTTTTCATGAGGACGATCCAGAACAGGTATATCGACAATTAACAATGTACTTTCGTCTTCAATATCAATATGGGAAGATTCCTCTTCGTCCATTGCCGCACGAAAAAAATCGGGCTCAATTGCAAACTCAGCAATTAAACTGTTAATTTCGTCATTAGTTGGCGCAATACAGCGAATCCAGCACCCAGGTTCACATGATTCAATTTCTGTCACTTTGCCATTCATTGATTTAAAGTAAGATATCAATACCATTCACCCTCTCAGTTTATATCAGCACAAAGCCAACCGGCATTGCACTGCAAAAATATTGATTTTCACCAGGTTTTGGTTTCACAATGCCACCTCCAAACTGAGTATGAATCTTTATTTATTATAGCATAAAAACAATAGATTGCAAGCGTAAAACCTCGATTTACAGCTATATTCCAATCTCTTCGCTTTTATAGCTGGTATACAGTCAAATCAGCCTAGATTTCACTGTTTTCTGGGTAAATATCAGTAATTTTTTAGTGCCCTCATGTACCATCATAAATCTATGGCATAAATAGAGAATTACTGTTTTTTCTATTTTTATTTAATCTTATAATAAAAAGCAAACATTGAAAGTAACATCTTTCTATGTTCAGGATTTTGATTGTTGGCTAGAACGTTTTAACCCCTGTATGTTAAAAATTGCTTAGCAATTTTTTTAATGTTATAACAACCCCATAACAATAACAAAATTAAAATTTTGGTTGTTATGAGAACGTTTTAGCATTAATCAGTTGGAAATTGCATAGCAATTTCTTTAATGCTATAATAAACATATCTTTTAGGCACGAAATCGTTATATCTCTTTGGAGGAATTATGTCAATACAACAGGAACTCACCCAATTTTTAAACCAACAAGGAATCCAATCTGTAGGCTTTGCACATTTGGAACAGGAAGATATAAAGCTATTAAAACAATGCAACATGGATTTTGGAGACTGCATCTATGGAATCAGTATAGCAATCAAACTATCCGATGCAATTATTGACGAAATTACGGATGCCCCTACCCACACCTATTTTCATCATTATCGCACTGTAAACACTTTTATTGACCAAACATTATTAAAGCTTGGAATATATTTGGAACAAAAAGGATATCGCTATATAACAGTCGGAGCTTCTCAAAGTATCAATCTGAATGGCTGGAATTACAATGGACGCTATTCTCACAAGAAATTAGCATGTTTAGCAGGAATGGGCACAATTGGAAAAAGTTCCTTATTTCTTCATAAAGAATACGGAGCTCGTGTACGTTTGGGAAGTTTATTTACCAATTGTCCCGTATCGGTTCAAAATCATGCTCCTGTTTCCATTTGTAAAGATTGTACTTTATGTACCAGCGCTTGTCCGAGTGGTGCAATATCCGGTAAAGAATGGCACATTGGTATCACAAGAGAAGAAATTTTTTCCGCTGAAACCTGCAGTCAATATATGAAAAAACAATTCCAGCATATTGGTCGCGGTGCAGTATGCGGAATTTGCATGAAAGTGTGTCCCCAATACCAAAAACGGCTTCATACACGAGAAAAATATGATAAACTTTAAAATACACCTGCGTTATCTATTGCTTGTGACGTTACGTTGTAAGTTACAATAATAACTGGGAGGTGTATCTATGCTAAAATATACCACAGGAGAATTAGCAAAATTATGTAATGTATCGGTAAGAACTGTACAATTTTATGATACGAAAAATTTACTAAAACCTTCGGAGATTAGCGAGGGAGGTCGTCGTCTCTATACTGAAGCTGATGTAAAAAAACTGTCTTTTATCTGTCTTCTCAAAACCCTTGGTCTGAATTTAGAGGCAATCAAACAAATTTTAGAACACGCAGACTCAAACGATATTATTCTGTCCATTCTCGATGAGCAATTAAAACAGCTGAAATTGGATATAGACGAAAAACAAAATCAAATTCAAACGATAAAATTGGTACAGCAAAATATCCATCAATCTCGCACGATTTCTTTTCAATCTATTCAAGACATAGAACATATCCGAAAAGGACAAAAAAAATTGAGAACTGTCCATCTATTCATGCTGGGCATTGGTATGATTATGAGTTCCATTGAAATTGTTTCCATTACTCTTTGGACTGTAACCGGAAATTGGATTCCATTTGCTGTTGGAATGCCAATTGTCATTTTATTGGGTTGCTTATTAACTACCTTATACTATCAAAGCATTGCTTTTATTTGCCCAACATGCAGTACAGTATTTAAACCAAAATTCAAAGAATTCTTTTTTGCAATGCACACACCTAGAGCAACCAATCTCACTTGTCCACAATGCCGCAAGAAGAATTATTGTATAGAAAGCTATCACATAAAAAGTAAAACAAACTGAAAGAAAGAGGATGCCAAATAGCATCCTCTTTTTTATCAATAAAAACAAAATCAAATCTGACACATCAATCCCAGTTTTCCTGCATGAGTTTTTTCTGTACCGCAATCAAACGTTCTCTGATTTCTTTATAATTAGGCATATACTCTGCTACCAAATTCCAAAATCTCTGTGAATGATTGTGCTCTTTTGTGTGAGCAAGCTCATGCAATACCACATAATCTATTGTATTTAAATCAGAAAAAATGAGTTTCCAAGTAAAGTTGAGTCTATTCGTTCCCGAACAGGAACCCCAGCGTGTTTTAGCGTTTCCTATTTTGATTGACTCTGCTTTCCAGCCGGTTAATTCACTAAAATAATGAACTCTTTCCGTAATAATTTCTTTTGCAAGCCGTTTGTACTCAGCTATCACTTGTGGTTTTATTTGTGAAAAGGGTATTTGCGGTATTTCGAATACTGTTCCGTTAAAATGAACTTGGTTGCCATAAACCACAGGATACTCTCTTCCCAACACTGTGAGAGTATCTTGGTCAGTAACTGAAAAACGTTCTTTTTTCTGCTGTAAATTCTGTTGCTCACTCTGTTTTTGTAAAATCCAGAGATAGTGTGACTGGACAAATCCATCTATTTGCTCATTAGAAACAAAAAAGGGAGCTCTTACAACAACATTTCCTCCCTCTTTCACATAAAGTGCCGTACTTTTACGTTTACAGCGAATAATCTGATATACGATACTTTGTTTATTCATAATTTCTTTTCTTCTTCATATTACGAATCATATCTTTTGTCTCTTTATCAACTCGATTAGATTCTAATATTTTTTGCATCGCTTTTTGAACAGTCCAGTTATCCAAATGGTTATGATTCAAATATTGAACTGTTTCTTCCCTCATCTTGATAAAAGCAAGAGAAATTGCCCAGGCCAAAGCCATTTTTACGTAATAACCATCATGATGTACAGAATCAAACAACCCAAAAACAGCATTGATATGCTGCGCATCTAAGTAATAATTCATCAGCATAACAATTGCAAATCGTACGGAATATTCTTCAGTAGATTTTAAATAATGCACAATAAAAAAATAAGCTTCTTCTTGATGGTGTGCAACTATTTTCATGTCCCCACAAAAAGCGTCTACCAAAGCCCAGTTAGACAATTTAGGCACATAATAAGTAATATATCTCAATACTTCCGAAAACTCAATTTTGGGGCTTACAGAGGCGATTACCATACCTTGCAGCATAATTTCTTCATGGCTATTATCTTTGGCAACTTTCAAGTAAGAGTTCCAATTACCTCTGGCAATTTCTTTTGCCAACTTACGTAAAACAGGCATACGAATTCCCAGTATCGGATGGTCGCACGGAATGATTTTTTCATTAAATTTACGATATTCCTCCTCTGCAATTTTCAGCAAGTAATTTTTAAAATCTTGGTAATGTTCTTTACTCCAACAGTCTTTTTTCCAATCCATAGGTATTCGTCCCTCCTTTTACTCAATTATATACGTTTTTTTCTAATTTGACAATAAAATATGCCGAAAACTGCCATAGCAGATTTTGGATATCACCATCAGTTACTGAAAATAGGCATAAAAAAACAGGAAGCAAATGCTTCCTGTCGAAAATTGTTATGCGCTCTCGTTTTCCAGAGCATCTCTAACTTTTTTCTTTTTAATCAATTTCATACGTGAGAATTCTTCTCTTTCCTTTTCTTCCAATGCCTCAGTAATAAATTTCACTTCAGATTTGAAACGAGGAATCATAATATTCTTAAGCGCGTTTGCACGTCTGGTTGTTTGCTTAATCGCAACAGACAAACGGAACACACTATTTTCAATCTCAGCTAATTCCGCAGTTAGTTTTTTCACTTCAGTAAATTTTACCAAAGCGTCATCTAGCGGTGCATTACTGGAAATAAGGCCGAAAGGAATTCCACCTATTTCAGAATCTTCTAGAGCAACCATTGGAAGCTCTACACCCATAACACTTCTATATGCAACATTCAAATTATCATCGAATGGTACTGTGCTTGCAAGTTCGCCTGTATTGCCTAATGTAATGTTAGCCATTTCAAGCGCTTCATAAGCCACTTCATAAGTAGTGTCGATTCTATCTTGAACTTCGGCAGCTTTTGAGAGTAAAGACATAATCTCACGAACAAGTACGTTACGCTTACGGTCCAGAATCTCAAAACCTTTTTTGGAAAGTTTTAAAGATTTCTTTGTGGCAAGCAACTGACTTTTGGTTGGTACGACTTGGTTACTCAATATAGCTCACCTCATTCATCAGAGTTAAAAACTCCACACTTATTTGCAAAGACCTTCAATATAGTATTTATCCAGAAGTTCTTCTTGTACACGGTCTAATTCAACACGTGGTAAAGTGGAAAGCAATTCCCAACCCAGATCGAGGCTTTGTTCTATTGTACGGTTTTCGTTGAATCCTTGTGTAATGAAACGAGATTCGAACAATTTACCGAATTCAATATATCTCTTATCAGAAGTAGCCAATTCTTCTTCACCGATAACAGATGCCAAAGAACGAGCTTCCATTGTTTTTGCATAAGCTGCAAACAATTGGTCTGACAGACCTTTATGGTCATCACGAGTAAACTCTGCACCAATACCGTCTTTCATCAAACGGGATAGAGATGGCAGAATACCAACTGGTGGATAAATGCCGCTACCATCCAAAGAACGATCCAAAGAAATTTGGCCTTCTGTAATGTAACCTGTAAGGTCAGGTACAGGGTGAGTAACGTCATCGTTAGGCATGGTCAAAATTGGTAACTGAGTAATAGTACCTTTTTTGCCATGAACCATACCAGCACGTTCATATAGAGAAGCCAAGTCGGAATATAGGTAACCTGGGTAACCTTTTCTACCAGGAATTTCACCTTTAGAAGAACTAAATTCACGAAGAGCTTCAGCATAAGCTGTCATATCTGTCATAATAACAAGCACGTGCATGTCTTTTTCATATGCCAAATATTCAGCTGTTGTTAGTGCGCAGCGTGGTGTCAGTGTTCTTTCAATGATTGGGTCATCAGCCAAGTTCAAGAACATAACAACCTTCTGCAAAACACCGGATTCGTCAAATGAACGGCGGAAGTAGTCCGCAACGTCATTTTTAACACCCATCGCAGCAAATACGATTGCAAATTTGCCTTCGCCTTCTGCATCGGTAATGTTAGCTTGGCGGGCAATTTGAACAGCCAGCTCATTATGCTGCATACCGGAACCTGAGAAGATAGGCAATTTTTGACCACGAATTAGTGTCATTAGAGTGTCAATAGAAGAAATACCAGTGTGAATGTAGTTTCTTGGATATACACGGGATACCGGATTAATTGGTGCACCGTTGATATTCATTCTTTGTTCAGGATAAATTTCACCGAGTCCATCAATTGGGTCACCAGCACCGTTAAAAACACGTCCTAGCATTTCTGGCGAAAGCGGCATCTCCATTGCACGGCCACGTAGTCTTGTGCGGGTATTGTCTAGAGAAATCTCACGAGATCCTTCGAAAACCTGGATAACAACACGTTTGCCATCCATTTGCACAATTCTACCTTGACGCATGGAACCATCATCGAGGCGAATGTCAACTGTTTCTTCATAGAAAGCATTTTCAACATTATCGATAACGATTAGAGAGCCGTTAATTTCTTTTACGCCAATATAATCAAGAATCATATTATAACCGCCTTCTCCGTGCGACTATAGACTAGAGTAATTCTTATCACCTTCGCACGGGAAATGATAAGAATTTTATCGGCGTCAATCTTATGCGTTAAGAACACCAGCAATTGTACGATCGATATCGTCAATAATGTTATCAAACATTTCAAGTTTATTGTTAGGTACTTCGTATTTCATCTTAATAATTCTTTCATACAAACCAGTTGACAACAAATCATCCAATGGAACGTTTGCAGCAACAATTTGTTTGCTCTTATTATAAAGATGAACGATTACCTTCATCATATCGCGCTGTTTTTCAATTGGTACATAAGTATCATCCGGATGGAAAGCGTTTTGTTGTAAGAAGCCAATTCGAATAACTCTAGCAATTTGAATGACTAATTTTTGGTCGTCAGGCAAAACGTCTGCACCAACCAATTTAACAATTTCCATCAATTTGTTTTCTTCTTGCAGAAGATTATTGATTACACTGCGGTATTCAAGATATTCTTCGCCAAGATGCTCGATGTACCAAGGTTCCAAGTCATTTAGATACTCTGTATAACTAGCCATCCAGTCAATTGCTGGGAAGTGTCTAGCATATGCAAGAGATTTATCCAACGCCCAGAAGCAACGAGTAAAACGCATGGTATTTTGTGTAACAGGCTCAGAGAAGTCACCGCCGGCAGGAGAAATCGCTCCGATAACAGAGATAGAACCTTCTGTGCCATTTAAGTTATGTACATAACCTGCGCGCTCATAGAACTCTGCAAGACGAGATGGCAAGTAAGCCGGGAAACCTTCCTCAGCAGGCATCTCTTCCAAACGACCGGAAATCTCACGAAGAGCTTCCGCCCAACGGGAAGTAGAGTCAGCCATCATAGCTACGTGATAACCCATGTCACGATAGTATTCAGCAAGTGTAATACCTGTGTAAATAGAAGCTTCACGAGCCGCAACAGGCATGTTGGATGTATTCGCAATCAACACGGTACGGTCAGTCAGCAATCTATTTGTTCTTGGGTCAATCAACTCAGCAAACTCTTCAAGTACCTGAGTCATTTCGTTACCACGCTCACCACAACCAACATAAATAATAATGTCAGCATCACACCATTTTGCAAGTTGGTGCTGTGTCATTGTTTTACCGGAACCGAAAGCGCCCGGAATACAAGCAGTACCACCTTTGGTGATTGGGAATAAAGCGTCTTGAATTCTTTGTCCTGTAATTAGCGGTACAGTTGAAGTTGTACGTTTGGAAACAGGACGTGCATTTCTGATAGGCCATCTTTGGCAAAGAGTAAGCTCGTGCTTTTTGCCGTTTGCATCTTCTACCTCAACAACCGTATCATGTACTTTGTACTGTCCGTTAGGCATAACCTTAGTAACAGTAGCTGTTGGAATTAAAGGTGTTAGCATACATTTATGCAAAACTGAAAGTGTTTCAGGCACTTCAGCATAAACGTCACCGCTTTTTAGAGTGTCGCCTACTTGCACTTTTAATGTAACATCCCATAGTTTTTCTTCATCCAAAGCAGAAGCGGTACTACCACGATTGATAAAAGTTCCGCTTTCTTTCGCAATCTCTTTCAATGGTCTTTCAATACCATCGAAGATGTTGCTCATAATGCCAGGACCTAATGTAACATTCATTGGACTGCCAGTACCGTAGATTGGCTCTCCGAGTGTTAGCCCGGTAGTCTCTTCATAAACCTGGATTGTAGTAAATTTGTCATTAATACCGATAATCTCACCAACGAGACGCTCGTGTCCAACAAATACCATTTCCATCATAGAGAAGCTGCGAGCATTTTTTACGGTAACAACCGGTCCATTAATGCCGTATATAACATTCTGATTTTCCATCAAACTCATCTCCATTATAAATGGGTATTTCCGGCTCAGACCACAGCCATTCCCGAATTTTCTTCAAACCATCCACGTTTACTTGCAAGAATGGAATCAAGTGTTTCATCCGCGGCCAAACGCATTGCTACGTTTTCAGCGCGAAGTCCACCAATTTTAATCTTATCATCTACTGCAATTGTTACAGTATCGCCAAAAGCTTTCTCAATTTGTGCTTTGTATTTTTCATCGCCAGATTTTACGTATACTACGGTACCTGGTTCAGTTAATACTTTTGCAATGTTAGCAGCATAACGCTCCATTAAAGATGCGTATTCTGCTTTTTGTGTATACTCGATTAAAGCTTTTTCAGCTCTTTCGAATACTTTCTCAGAAATTTCTTGGCGTTTAGTAAGCAATTCTCTGCGAGAATCCATCTCACGATGGGACATTTCACGCATAATGCGATCACGCATTTCCGCCAACTCTTTAACCAAAAGACGATCTGCCTCAATTTTAGCATTGTTAGCTGTTTCTTCCAGCTCTCTTGCTTGATAGTCAGCGATATCTTTCAAGATTTTCTCACGTTGTGATTCAGCATAGTGATTAATGGCGGAGTTGAATTTGCTCAATTTATCGACATTTGAAGCCATATTAACCCCCGTTCCGCCGCAATAGCGGCCAAGCTGCAAAATAGAAACTAAATCTTAATCCCGATAGCCTCGCGGACATAACGGGTAATAGAATCTTTGGCGCGACCGTTGCCGCCCCTTTCAGGAATTTCCACAATAAGCGGACGCTTGCGGTTTAGTTTAAGGTCATAAACAAATTCTGAACACATAGCCACAACGCCTTCTGTTAATAATACAACAGCAATCTCGCTTGGATTGTTCATTGCCTCGTTTATAGCCTTTTGTGCGAGTTCAGGTTCTTTGACTAAAACACCGTCAACACCTGCTAAACGCATACCAACCAGGGTGTCCTCATTATCGCTTACAAGGTGAAAGCGCATGTGATGCCACCTGCTTTCTTAAAATTAAGCAACTTTGTTCAAGATCAAGATGGAGATAAGCAAACCGTAAAGAGCGATACCTTCACCAAGAGCAACGAAAATCAAAGCTTTACCGAATACTTTTGGATCTTCAGAAGTTGCACCGATAGCAGCTGGAGCAGCAGCAGCAACAGCGATACCACCACCGATACCGGAGATAGCTGTTACGAAGCCAGCAGCTAGTAGACCCATACCATTTTGGAAGTTTTTATCTTGTGTGTCAGCAGCAGTTGTTTCTTCAGCAGCTGCAGCTGTTGTAGCTGGAGTTGCATCTTCAGCAGCTGTTGTAGCGGAAGCTACCATTGGGATTGCGAATGTCAATACTGCAACTGCAGCAAATGCGATAACTTGAGATTTAAATGCTGTTTTAGCTTTCTTTCCTTTTTTAACAGCTCTGATTGCGAAAAATACGGAAGCAATAATAGCGATAAGTGGCAAAGCAATTAATACGTAAGTCATAATATTTCCTCCAAAACTTAACAATTAAAATTTTTAAAGTTTTTTAAGTATTTTTTGTTTTTTATTTAGTATCACTGCAATAATTATTCAGCAGCTTTTACTGTAACTGGTTCGAACTTGCGTCCGCTACCATCATAGTAACGGCTGAATAGTTCGTAGTATTGAAGTCTAAGAACCTGAATACATACAAGTAGACATTCTAGGCAAGTAACAATGATATTACCAATGATTACGATAATAATGTAAACTGGCATCATGCTTGCTGCCATGTCTGCAAGTGTGAATACAACCAGCATCATACCGGCGTGAACAAGAACGAATGCACCTACACGAAGGAAAGACATGGTGTGTGCCAAGTATTCGATGAACATAACAATGATTTCAAAGAAACTTTGCATAAAGTAGTCGCCCCAGCTTGCAGGTTTCCAAGGTTTACCTTCGCACAATGGGCCAAGGATACCCTTCAGTAGAATTGCGATTAATGGTAGGAATACTAAGATGGATAACCAAACCCAAATATTAACGCTTCCACCAAAAGTTGCAATTGGCCAACCTAAGAATTGAGTCAAACCAAAACCGATAATACCAATGTAAAGCATAAGGCTAGCAAGACCGCTTTCACCGAATAGTGCATGCTCTAAGTGACCTTGTTTGATATTTGAAACAATACCAATACCCATAGCGATCATAATTAGCAAAGCACCAAAACCGATGGTTGCGTAAATAACTAACTGAGAAGTTGCGCCATCCATTACATGGATTGGTTTTCCATGAGCGCCTGCAATTCCCATTGCTTCGTACATTGGGTTAAGCCATTCTTCAAAACCAAATACCGAACCGTAAATCATACCGAATATAGCAGATGAAATACCGCAAGGAATCAAGATTTTACCGATAGCCATTTTCTTCAGTTTCCACATTAAGAAACCAACAATTGCGATACAAGGTCCTTGTCCAAGGTCGCCAAACATAATACCAAACAAAATGGTGTATGTAATTGCAACGAATGGAGTTGGATCGAATTCATTGTAGTTAGGCATACCATACATATCAACAAAGAATTCGAATGGTCTGAAAATACCAGCATTTTTAATTTTTGTTGGTGGATTGTGCTTTTTCGCTTCTTGACCGCCTTTGAAGGAAACTTCCATCAAATTCAGTTTACTTAGTTCAGCTTTTAATGCACTTTCCGCTTTTGCAGGAATCCAACCTACAACAACAAAGTTGTCATCGTATCTTGCTGCGTTGCGGCAGATAGATGTAAAGTAAACGTTTTTCTCTGTCAGAAGAGAAAATACTTGTTGTAGTTTAGTACCTTCCTGTCTCCAAAGAGATTCAATTTTAGATTCAATCTCTTTTACAAGGGCAACTTCGGCGTCACGCTTTGCACGAACATCTGCCACAATTGCTTCAGGGGAACCCTTTAGCTCGTTTAACTCTACTCTCTCAAACTTTAAGCTTGAGAAAATGCGGTCAACAGATGATGCTGCAGTGATTGGCGTAAAATATACACCCCACTGATACTTATCGTCAGTTGTGCATGGAGTAAAGATAACGTCTGGGTTGTCTTTATAGACAGCCAGTTTCTCTACATTCTCTTTTGGCAATGCACCAAAACGAACCTGAACAAACTCACAAGAATTTACTTCATCCAAATTGAGGTTTAGGCCTACAAAGTGACCCATATCATCAATTACGGATGTGTACTCTTTAATTTTGTCTTCGGCTTCTTTCTTTTCTTTTTCCCATTCATTGATTTGAGCAGCAATTTCTTTTGCATAAGAAATCATTGCATCGTTATCCATATGAATGTTCTTTGTCTCTTTGGTGTCTAAAAGAGTCAAAGTTTTGTTTGCCTTGACAATAGCATCGTTGAGTTGTTGCAATGGCTCTGCATATGGATTGTCTTCATTGTAAGCAGTGAAATCCGGAGTGTCTGCATAGAAATTCATAGCATTATCTGAATGGAATACATTTGATTGACCACAGATTGTTGCTACTTTATCCAGCTCAGACAGCTTGCCGATAATGCTTACTTCTTTCAGCTTTACAACAGCCAATTACTCGACACTTCCTTTCATTGAAAATTGACGATGGTAAGTAATTTTGCTATTTTGCTTGGTGCAAGATGGTATCTGATGCCTTCCAAAATGGTGATGATATCATATACTTCAGCTTGCTTTACAAAGATATAGGATAACAAAACTACGGAAGGGTGTGTGGAAAAATGAATGTGGTGGTTTGCGGTATCATATTGAACACGCAAAGGAATATCATCTTCAAACCCTTCTGTACCCTTTAGATAGCGTTTACCAACGGAAGTTTGTGCCATGATAGCGTGAACTTCTTCTTCATCTTTGGCCTCAATCATCGCATCAATAAAGTGCTTTCTAATGGTAGTAAACGGCAATAGCGCATCGCGAATTGCCTCCGGCGGCGCTTTGTAGAATGTTTTCATTCTAACAATACGCACATAGTTATCCAAATCCAGGTAGGAATTGAAAATATCTCGGAGTTGTTTTGCAGCTCCACCCTTATAATTCTTCTTAATCATTGTGAAAACAGTGTTATAGAGGAATGTGTAAAGGGCATTTTCAATCTTGGTGTAGTCGAGCAATTTACCCGGCTCCGGTTTAAATGGAGCGATTACTTTTGCATATGGGGTGTTGCCCAATGCTCTGAGCAAGTCGTCATAAGTTTTGATTTGGCTAAGAGCATCCAAATCGATTCCTGTTTTCTTCTGCAAAAATTCAGGCATGTAATTTACATATCCGTCATCTTTACCGGAGTTTAACAGAATTAAACTATGCATCACTTGTTCAATCTCACTACGCATGATTAAATAATCTGAAAAACGTTCTCCTACCGACGCTCCATACCTACCAAGATCGGAGCAGTCGTCAAAGATTTTTTGCTTTAACAAAACCTCAAGTTCACTACGGGAAACTTCGTTCTCGTTGATTCCTGCAAGGAGTTTGTTATAGCTTGTGCGGTTTTTGAGGTAGTAGGCAACATCATGAACAGTTTTACAATTTAGGAGATCCATAAAATTGTTGTTTGTCAGACGTTTACCGTGCATACCTCTCGCTTTTGCTGAAACAGCATTGGAAGAAAGACTGGCAAGCATGCAATCACTCCCCTATCACTTGTGCAACGATGTTATTAACCCATTCGTCACCCTTTTTGCTGTAAAGCTCGTCCAGTTCTCGTGATAGATCTGCATGTTTTTTCGCAACAATCTCCCACTCTTTTTCAGCGGCAGCGCGTTCCTGGGATTCACTAGAAGGAATAGCCTCTCTAGCTTTTGCAAGGTACTCAGCGCGTAGTTCAACGCGTTTTTGAGCAATTTCCTTTTCAGAGTTTAATCTGTCCTGTTCAACAGCGGCAGTAATCTCTCTGGCTTTACGGTCCATATCAACTATTTGTTTGACTATGTCCTGCACTTTGACCGCACCTCCTTTTAAATGCAACAAATTTGAGCTTTGCTTGAGCTTGATACAAATATATTATAACGAGCCAAATGCCAATTCACAACACATTAAATCAACAAAAATTCCATACGGAATTATAACATTGTTTCTAAAAAGCATTGCTTTACACCCCACCTTATTTTGTTCACTTAACTAGCAATACTTATTTAATATAAATATATACTATCTCTTATGTTAAAATGACAAAATCACATATGTAATAAAAGACAATTACAAGCGGTACAGCAAAAGCAAGCTTTTATCCGCAAAGGTATAAAACCAATATAAAACATTCATTCATTTGATGTCCTGCAAACCAACACCTCTCGTATAATATGTAATGTATGTCGCATGCAAAACTATTAATACCAATTAAACTGATTATTAACAGACTTTGCATAAATGTGAGGCGTATATTGTTTAAGTTGCTATGTAGAGCTCTAAAATAAAACCTCTGAATTTGTGAATAGCAACAAATAACACCATTTTGCCGCACTCTTGACAATACTCATTAAATATAACAAATAACAACCGCAAAATCAAGCCTATTTTTAACCATAATCGCATATTAAACCTAAATAATTCATACTTTATTGCATTGACAAATTGTAAATACTACGTTGTATGAAAAAACATGTGAAAAATTTTAGTTAAAATGTACAGAACTCAACTTTGCGGTCGAAATTTAGCAAAAAAGAAATTAGTTTTTTAAGCTTTGCAGCGGAGCAGGAATTCTGCCGCCGCGATTAATAAAAGTACTTGGAGAATTTCGGTTTACTTCCATAATCGGTCCTTTACCCAGTAAGCCTCCAAAATCCAATTCTTCTCCTGCTTTTTTACCAATCGCAGGAATCAAACGAACAGCCGTTGTCTTACTGTTCACCATACCAATAGCAGCCTCATCTGCAATAATACCGGAAATAATATCAGCGGTTGTGTCTCCGGGAATTACAATCATATCCAGTCCAACAGAACAAACAGCTGTCATTGCCTCCAGTTTATTTAAGGTAAGGGCGCCTGCTCTTGCAGCATGAATCATACCTGCGTCTTCAGATACAGGAATAAATGCGCCGGACAAACCGCCAACATGGGAAGATGCCATGACACCGCCTTTTTTTACGGCATCATTTAACAATGCAAGCGCTGCTGTGGTGCCATGCGCGCCACAATTTTCAAGTCCCATCTCTTCCAAAATGTAAGCAACGGAATCGCCCACAGCAGGAGTAGGGGCCAAAGATAAATCTATAATGCCAAATGGTACGCACAATCTGCGGGAAGCTTCCTGTGCTACCAATTGACCGGTACGTGTAATTTTAAAGGCAGTTTTCTTTACAATATTGGCAATTTCGGTGATGTCACAATCGCCTGCCTGTGCAACAGCCGCACGCACTACACCCGGACCGGAAACGCCAACATTAATAACGCAGTCCGGTTCTCCCGGACCATGAAATGCACCCGCCATAAACGGATTATCTTCCGGAGCATTACAGAACACTACCAATTTTGCTGCACCGATGCAATCTCTATCAGCGGTCAGTTCTGCTGCTTTGCGCACCACTTTACCCATTTTGGCAACAGCATCCATGTTAATACCTGCTTTTGTAGAGCCGATATTAACAGAGGAACAAACGAAATCCGTTTCAGCCAAAGCCTGCGGAATACTGGAAATCAATGCATAGTCTCCTGCGCTGAAACCTTTATGTACCAAAGCGGAATATCCACCGATAAAGTTAACGCCAACTTCTTTTGCAGCTTTATCCAAAGCATGCGCAAAATAAATTGGGCTTTTTCCATTGCATGCACCTGCCAGCATAGCAATCGGAGAAACCGCAATTCTTTTATTAATAATCGGAATCCCATACTCTTTGGAGATATCTTCACCGGTTTTTACCAAGTCTTTGGCATAGCGGCAAATTTTATCATAAACTTTTGTACAAGCTGTTTGGATATTAGAATCAATACAATCCAACAAAGAGATACCCATTGTAATGGTACGTACATCCAAATGTTCGTTGTCTATCATATTGATGGTTTCTAATATGTCACGTGAATTAACCATACTTCAAATCCTTTCCTATTGCGATAAAAGAAGCTTACCTATGATAACAAATTAAATGCGGTGCATAGAATTGAAAATATCTTCGTGCATTACGTGTACTTTCAATCCCATGTCATCTCCGATTTTCTTTAGGCTGTCTACCAATTCATCAAACGGAACTTTTGATTTTGAAATATCCACCATCATAATCATCGCAAACAAATCCTGTAAAATAGATTGTGTCACCTCAATGACATTCACATCTACCTCTGCACATTTTGCAGAAACTTTTGCCAAAATACCAACCATATCTTTGCCTAATACTGTAATAACAGCACGCATAAACAATACCTCCAAAAATATTTCATAAGTTATTCATAATTATGAAGGAGAATCCCTATTCTGTCAAGACAAAAACCCGAAATCTCTTTCTATTTCGACGGAGCAATTCGACAAGACCGTAAAAACTTTGTTAGGAAAATAACGATTGCTTTTTTTCATTTTTATCTACAAAAAAAGTATGGTATGTGGTATGATAGAAAATAACCATATATTCTAATAAAAAATGATAAGATTCTCCAATGAAAGGAATGATATATGATGAAATATACTACCATTTCCGATTCACACGTACATAGCTGCTTTTCCCATGACGGAAATGACCCTGTCATGATGCTATGTGATTATGCCATGAAAATGGGATTATATGCACTTACCATCACAGACCATTGTGAATGTAATATGTATGAAGAAAGAAATTATGCAAAAACTATCAAAGATTCTTTCGTGGAGACCAAACGAGCGGCGGCCGCGTTAAACGGCAAGCTGCATTTATATAAAGGAATTGAACTTGGGCAGGCAACGCAAAATTTACAGGCTGCCGAATCAATTTTGTCAGAATGTGATTTTGATTTTGTGCTTGGCTCTCTTCACAACATTCGCGGTCTGGAGGATTTTTATCTGCTAGATTATAACAAACTGGACATACATGATTTGCTCTGTACGTATTTTGATGAAATTATGGAACTGATTGCATGGGGCAAATTTGATTCTTTGACCCATTTAACGTATCCGTTACGTTATATTGTCGGTGAACAACACAGAGAAGTCAGCTATGAAGTTTACAAAGACCGTGTAGATGATATTTTAAAAGCACTGATTGATCAAAACAAAGCACTGGAATTAAATACGTCCGGTCTGAGACAGGCAATTGGTAAAACAATGCCTTGTCCAACTGTAATTAAACGGTTTAAGGAATTGGGCGGTAAATATCTTACCATTGGTTCGGACGCCCACAGATGGGCGGATATCGGTTCCGGTGTGGAAGAAGGATACCAAATTGCGCAAAGCGCCGGTTTTGACCACATTACCATCTTTGTAAACCGCGAACCTGTATTATTACCATTGGAATAACAGATATTATGTTTCACATAAATAAAGGAGTGTCATTATGGATTTATTAAGCCTATTAAACGAAAACGCACGTCTTACCAATGCACAGCTGGCAGTGATGCTTGGCAAAACGGAAGAAGAAGTGGAAAAAGAAATAGCAGATTACCAACAAAAAGGTATTATCAAAGGATACAAAGCGCTGATTAACTGGGAAAAAGTAGACCATCATAAAACCACCGCTTTGATTGAATTAAAAGTACAGCCAAAAAAAGAAAGCGGCTTTGATGAGATTGCAAAAAAAATTATGCAGTTCAGTAAAGTAGAAAGCGTTTACCTTATGTCAGGCGGCTTTGATTTGGCTGTTATGGTACACGGAGACAGCATTCAGGATATTGCAATGTTTGTTGCAAAAAGACTATCTCCTTTGGATTCTGTTCTTTCCACCGCAACTCACTTTATTTTAACACGCTATAAAGAGGGAGACGTTATTTTAACCTCTCCAAAAGAAGAAGATCGGAGGAACCTACTGTAATGATTGACTATGAATCTTTACTGAATCATGAAATAAAAGCAGTAAAGCCTTCCGGCATTCGTAAATTTTTTGATATTGCAAATGAAATGGAAGACGTTATCTCTTTGAGTATCGGGGAACCTGACTTTTCTACTCCTTGGCATGTTCGTCAGGAGGCAATCGATACATTGCAACAAGGCAAAACATGGTACTCTCCAAACCGCGGTTTTTTTGAACTGCGCCAAGAAATCTGTAAATGGGTTGAGAGAAAATATCATGTAACTTATCATCCCGAAAGTGAAGTGCTTGTTACTGTTGGCGGCTCAGAAGCCATTGACCTTTGTATCCGCGCTTTAATTAATCCCGGAGATGAAGTATTAATCCCTGAACCAAGCTTTGTATGTTACGTCCCTATGACAGAAATGGCAAAAGGCGTTCCTGTTACCATAGAAACCAAAATGGAAGATAACTTCCGCTTAACAGCAAAAGCATTGCGGGAGAAAATTACGCCGAAAACCAAACTGTTGATTCTGCCATTTCCAAACAACCCAACAGGCGCCGTTATGCGCCGCGAACATTTGGAAGAAATTGCAGAGGTGGTACGTGAACACAACTTGTTGGTACTTTCAGACGAAATCTACGGCGAGTTAACCTACGGCAAAGAAAGTCACGTTTGTTTTGCTGAAATCGAAGGTATGAGAGAACGCACTGTAGTTGTAAACGGTTTTTCCAAAACGTATGCTATGACCGGCTGGAGACTCGGATATGCAGTTGGTCCCCATGAAATCATAGACCCTATGACAAAACTGCACCAATATGCAATTATGAGTTCTCCAACCATGGCGCAATATGCTGCAACAGAAGCGCTGAAAAACGGTGACGATGATATTGCCTATATGCGCAGTCAATACGATGCACGTCGCAGATTAATCGTAGACGCTTTCAATGCAATGGGTCTTACTTGTTTTGAACCGGAAGGCGCTTTCTATGTGTTCCCATGTATCAAAAGTACAGGGCTTACTTCAGAACAATTCGCAGAAGAACTGCTGCGCAAAGAACACGTTGCGGTTGTTCCCGGAAACGCTTTTGGCGACTGCGGAGAAGGTTTCCTCCGTGTTTCTTATTCCTATTCGTTAAATCATATTACTGAGGCGCTCAGCCGCATTCAACGTTTCTTGAAGGAACGCGGCAGCAATTAGCCTTGCCAGCTTCACCGCAAGGTGAAGCTTTTTTATTTTTCTTACTGACAGGAGCATATCAAATGGAACAAGTATATTTAGCCTCGTGTACAGAATATCAATATGGGTCGTTAAAACAGGCAGTGGATGACATATTTGACCATCTTCAGCTAAACCGTTTTTTGTTTCAGGGTGCAAATGTCATCATAAAACCAAATTTGCTCATGAAATGCAACCCTGACACTGCTATCATTACTCACCCATTATTGGTGGCTGCAGTAGGCACTAAAGTGAAAGAACTTGGAGGAAAGGTTACCATTGCCGAAAGCTCGGGAGGAAGATATACTCCATCAACGGTAAAACATATTTATCAGTCTTGCGGATATACAAATATAGCACAGCAGTACGGTTTCCTGCTCAATACAGATTGTTCTTATCGTTCTTTGAAAGCACGCAAGGCAGTCCGTTGCAAAGAATTCCAGGTCATCTCCCCTATTTTGGACGCAGACCTCATCATTGATGTCGGAAAATTAAAAACACACTGTATGACGGGAATGTCAGGCGCTGTGAAAAACATGTTTGGAGTGGTTCCCGGTCTGATGAAACCGGAATTGCACTGCCGTTTTCCCGATAAACAAGAGTTCAGTGAAATGCTCGTGGATTTATGTGAGGCAATACGTCCGCACATTGCAATTATGGACGCAGTTATGGGTATGGAAGGAAACGGCCCTTCCGGCGGGAAACCAAGGTTTATCGGAACAATTGTCGGAGGCACCAATCCTTATGCTGTGGATATGGTCTGCGCTTCTGTTATCTCTTTGAAGCCTTCGGAAATTTTTATGCTACGTTCTGCCATGGAACGCGGGATTTGTCCAAATTCCGTAGAAGAAATAGAGATTCTGGGTGCGTCATTAACCGAAACTGTCATTTCTGACTTTTTGCCGCCACAGTCGAAATCAAGCGATTTTATTCAGTATTTGCCTTCTTTTTTGAGACCGCTTGCCGCAAAAATTGCCACACCTGTCCCAAAAATCCGCACGAACAAATGCATCGGCTGCGGTAAATGTGCTGAAAGCTGTCCACAACATACCATTGAAATCAAGAACAAAAAAGCTTATATTATATATAACAATTGTATACGCTGCTATTGCTGCCACGAAATGTGTCCCGAACACATTATCGACATTAAGCGACTTGCATTATTTAACTTATAACAGGAGGCTGATTATGTCATATCCTCGAACCCTTACACTCAAAGCTTTTGCAAAAATTAATTTATCCTTGGATATTACAGGCGTACTGGAAAATGGATATCATCAATTGGAAATGATTATGCAGTCTGTATCTTTACACGATAAAGTAACCATTACAGATATGGGTTCCTCCCAAAATATTTCAGTCTCTTGTTCCCTGCCTTCTCTTTGTCCTATGGAACAAAATACTGCTTATAAAGCTGCGGATTTATTTTTTCAGTATTGTAATATCAAACCTTCTGTTTCCATTTATATTGAAAAATACATTCCCAGTCAGGCAGGCTTGGCCGGAGGAAGCGCTGATGCAGCCGCTGTGCTACATGGTTTAAACCGGCTGTTTCAAACCCATCTTACACAGGATCAGCTATGTGAAATAGGGGTACAAGTTGGTGCGGACGTACCATTTTGTATATTCGGCGGCACGATGCTTGCTACAGGAATTGGAGAGCAGCTTTCTCCCCTTCCTGCTCTTCCGTCTTGTTATATTGTAATTTGTAAACCTCCTGTTTCGGTCAGCACACAAGAAGCATATCATACCGTAGACAACGCAGTTATTTTACAGCGTCCCAACACACAAATCATATGCAAGGCGCTAAAAGAACAAAATTTGTCAGCTGTCTCACAAAATATGAAAAACGTGTTCCAAGAGGCTATGTCCCTTACAGATGTACATACGATTACGGAGCTTATGATGCAAAGCAACACGCTCGGCGCTTGTATGAGCGGCAGTGGTTCCGCGGTATTCGGGATTTTTGAAACAGAACAGCAAGCGCTTTTTTGCTCCAATATCCTAAAGCAAGAATTAAACTCCGTGTTTATTTGCAAACCTACTCAAAAAGGAGTAATGGTATTAAATATAATATGATAAACCTTATTAATAAAAAATAGAATGAATATCCTGAAGTTGTATAATCTTCTGTATATTCATTCTATTCTTAATTTTTAATTAATCAAATTTTTAGAGAAAAATTTCTATCTTTTATAAATTAAATATATAAAGCAGACAAGGAATACTGTATAAAAGCAATCGTTAACTTTTAGCTATAGTACTTGGTAAACGGTATATTTTTTATAATTGACAAATATATTCATAGTCAAAACTGTTATTTTCAGCTTTAGAAAAATTTTGGTTGTAATAAAAAGTAATATTAGAAGGCTGCGGTTCCTCATCCTTCAACAGTACCATAATGTAACACTGAGATTCCTCTCCTGCTTGAATGGTATCTACAAAATTTGATTTTTCTTGATTCAAAACAACCATTCTCCCGTCTTTTACTGTATTTCCGCACAGCGCAGTTATTTTACAGTTATCGGGCAAAACCTGACTATCACCATTATTTTTCAAAGTTCCTGATATTACAAAATATTGGTATCCGGAATGCGGCTCAAAATAATTATAATATTCTACGGGTTCAGGTGGTTTTACCTCTTCCATAAACTCTGATTTGGTTCCATGAAACTCTAAAGTGTCCAGATGTATCGTTTCAAATCCTTTGCCCTCAATAGAATGTTTCGCATGTATTTCGCCACATCCTACCAGAGTCAAACAGAACAAACACATAATCAGGATATATGCAGTTATTTTTTTTATGATATATAAAGTTGATGTTTTATTTTTTTGATAAATGTTTAAATTTGTACTCAACATGTTTCCCTCTATATAATTATTATTCCACTACTAATGTAGCGTTTATAATACTACCATTAGTTGCCTGTGTGTAGTCTTCCAGCGCAGCTGTATCTATCTGTATTTCAATTGCATATTCACCTTTTTCCAGATTTTTATTTATTTTCCATTCTTGAATTGCTTTTCCGGGCTCAATCAATTCTGTATGATACAACTCTTCTCCTGTATCTTTTAATCTAATAATATAAGTAAAGTAACATGGATTTCCTTCCGGATTTAACAAAACAGTGTGCACCATTCCAGTTTGTTGATTCATAGAAAGAGTGCCATATCCCGGAATTGAAATTTTGTTAGGGTCTGTATTTTTTGCTCCTCCCGGAAGTTGGTAGGCAATTGCCGCTTTGTCTAAATTTGGCCCGGAAGTATTCCCTAATATATACCAAGTAACACCTCCCGCAATGCCCAAACATAGTAGAGCAATCAAGATAGGAATCCATATTTTTACACCAGATTTTTTTACAATACGCACATATTTAGTTTCAATATCATTTTCTTCGTAAATAATATACCCTACTATTTTATCACTATAGCCTAACTTTTCCTTATAGGGATAGATATCTAAAACTTGTGTTTCTCCATCTTGAGTTGTACGGGTTAATGTACCAATCGGTTTTTGATTGCGCCTACACAAAACATCACCTACAACTTGATTATGATGGATTCTACTTGCAGAATTTAAGGGAATATACTGCCATACATGATTATGATTGTCCCGTATTTTTTTCATTTCAAGGTGTTGGTTATTCATTTTAATTTCATCTCCTAATTTACTTCTAATTTAATATTGATATTTCCTCCATTGAGCTGGCTTTCATAATTGTTAATATCTCTTGTTTCAATTTCTAAAATTACATCATATATGCCAGAGCTAAGTCCACGTTTCATGTCAAATTCCATAACTGCATACCCCGGTTTTACCATACCTGATTCGTATAAAACTTCTTTGGTATCACAAAGTACAAGTCGGAATATAAAGTAGCATTGATTGCCTTTTGGATTAAGCAATGTCTGTTCCACATGCGGATTATTTTCTTTCGCCGTAATTGTACCTATACCCGGAATTGATATTTTACTTGGATCTTTATTTTCTACACCTGCTGGCTGATACGCAACTGTAGTTTCATCTAATCCCGGAATGTTGTCTTTATTTACGTACCAACTAATACCTGCTATTATACCCGCTATTATAAAAACAATAATTGCCGGAATTAACAAAGCTTTTAACCATGATATCTGTAGAATACGAACGCAGCAAACAGGTGCTTCGGTTGTGCTATCTTCTGTATCCACTCGAATATATCCTATTACTTTTTCATTCCATTTGGGAGCTACTTTATACGGATAGAGCCCAATTTCTTGCTCCTTGGTGTATAGAATACGTTCCGTACTATTGCTATCTTTTTTGCGCAAATCTCCGCAAATTCTTTTTTCATTTTCCGGAAGCTGCCTATATTGGTTTGTCGTAATATAGGACCATCTTTTACCTTTCTCATCTATAAACTGCTTTTCAGAGTTTATCTCTTCTTTTACTTGATACCGCATATTAGGTTTCTTCCTTTCTTAATTCTTCAGTTAATATATGAATATGGCTACTGCCTTTTTACATTATCCTGCCTGCTTTTCTCGCTATTCTACTTTTTGCTGTATCTTCGACATTCCTACTTTTCTTTATGTGAATTATCAGGATTTTGTCTTTCTGTTATCACATATGTTAATGTATCTTTGTATGTTTCTCCTTTAATTGCTCCTACCGGCTCCTTTATTAATGATACTCGTCCATCTATACTTGCTGTAGTACTGTTTCGTTCTCCTACTGCTACCGCGGTATTCGCATTTTCAGCTGTTATCGCTGTCCATTCACTGGCTTTGTCAACCTCATACAGATAGGTACCTGCATCTGCATCTGTTGTAGCAGGTGTTCCTGCTCTGTACCCTACTGTCGTACTTTGCTCTACCGGCTCCGCTGCTGATACCGCTGTTGCAGCTGACGTTTTTCCCCGTCTTTTGCTGCTTGCTCTCTTCTTCCTTGCTCCCCTTTTCTGCTTCCTTGCTTACTCCTGCGTTTCTTCTTACCTTCCTACTTTGTTTGACTCTGCTTCCTTCTCCTTTCACTTCCTGCTTTTCTTGCTATTCTACTTTTTCCTGCACCTTCGACATTCCTACTTTTCTACAAGTTAATTACTACCGCCTTTTGGCTGTTCTGTTAGCACATACGTTAATGTATCCTTGTAGACATCTCCTTTCACTGCTGCTTTTGGCAAATCTGTCAATGTTACTTGCCCGGTAATATCTACTCTGTCTTTAGACAAATTACCTACCTCTACTGCTGTTTTAGCTGCTCCTTTGATATTGGTATCATATGTGCCAGCACCTTCTGTTGCTTTTACTTTGTAGGTATATACACCGGCTGCTTCATCTGCATCTGTATTTGATTTCTTCAATTTAAAACCATAATCTGATTTTACCTTTACATTTACCTGCTTATCAGGTAAAAATGTTGTAGATGTTGCTTGTGCATAATCGTTTATCGTTTCATCCCACACCAGCAAATCTACACTAAAATCTTTTGTTTCACCTTTTTGGGTGAATGTTACATCTTTGGGAATTTCCACAAGGTAACTTCCTGTTCCTCCCGGATCCGTTGTTCCTGCTCTGTACCCTACTGTCGTACTTTGCTCCGCTGCTGATACCGCTGTTGCTGCTACTGCTGCCAACATTGCACATGCTAATACGGATGATAATACTTTACTTGATTTTTTCATGATATAATCTCTCCTTAAATATGTTTTAAATTTTTTATATAAATTTTCAATAGAAAATTTAATATACTGATTATTTTAATTTTTGCTAAGTTTGTTCTCTTCTTTTATTGATAATCAATATCAGCAGCATAATGAGTAATGCTGCAACTAAGAAATAAAAGTACACTTGCGGATTACTGTTGTCACCTGTTTTAATAGGCTCTCCTTTATCTACAATAATTGGATTGTCAGCGCCGTCGTTATTTACAACAACAAAGCTTACCTCCATGCTGCCTTCATCGCTGCTTTCAGCTGCAGATACTTGGGCGGCACAAACCGTAACTGCCGTTAACAGACAAAGGAAGAAGGAAATTAAAACATGCTTGTATTTTCTCATACTAAAATTCCTCCCTTATCTAAGGCGTTGTTTGTATTGGTTCGAATAGATAATGGATTGTTGCGATATAAGTAACTCCCAGAGTAGGTGAACGCAATGTATTCAGTCTAAACGGCAGAGACTGAGTATCTTGAGAAAGTATTCCTATATCAGAGTACAATTTGCCGTCTTGGTTAGTACCTTCATTCCGATTACCGTCTTGGTCGTATACCAAAACTTCTCGGGTATCAGCATCTGCGCCGGCAGAAGTTCCGTTTATTGTCATAGTTGCCTTATCTTCTACCTTCACTCGAATAGATGGCAACGTATTGGCAATTTGACTTCCATCTTCTTTTGTTTTAAAAGCTACTTTACTTAAGACACCTGCATAGCTGCTGCTTTGCTCGCCCTCTACGAAACCCTGGTCATCTGTAAGCGCAAGTTGTTTTGGCACTTCTACATAATACTCAGGCTCATGGAACGCCATCTGTGTTGGAGTGGTAATACTTGGAACACTCTGTTGACCATTTGTATGTACATTGTTTGATGTATAATTACCATTTGTCTCGTTCCATGCATACACTCTATATTTGGCATTATGGTCATATGACCAGTCAACGGTTGAGGTTTTATTCTGTTTTACAATGTTCTTAATTTGATAAGAAACACTAAAGGTACCCGCTGCGGTATCCACACTAATCGTAGGTGCCGCTACCTTTGACTGACTGCCTTCCATACCTGATGCGGTACCACCGTTTTTATCTGCCCATAAATTATAAGTATTACTTTGGTTAGGAGGCTGTTTATATAACGCTAAATTTAAATCAGATTTTAGGCTTTCTGCAATTGATTGTGGATTGTTTCCTTCATAATAGCCTGTATCATATTTAAATGTTGCGGCCGACAACTCAAAGTCCTGCTCAGGATGTACAGTCATAGTGGATAACTCTTGATGCATATTCGAGCTTGTTGATTGAATTGCGAGAGGTTTCATTGTAACATTGGTAGTAAACTTAGCAGCAAGCTTTAACGACTCCTTATTGTCAGCCGTTATCTGCTGCCCATTGCCATTTTTACTATTCCATGCATAAGCAGTATATACTGCCTGGTCTTCTTTACTCTTTACAATATCATTATGACCTTTTACATGGTAAGTAACCGTTACAGTACCACCTTCTTCTGGTTTGTTGGTATTTGTAGGAGTTGCCACAATATCAGTTGCAGCGTTAAAGGTTACTTTATTGGCGCCACCATTTACAGGACCGCTTTTTTTCACCCATAGCTCTGACTGATTTCCTTTGTCCCTCCATAGAGCAACATAAAAATCATTTTTTTGCGTCTCCCAGTTTCCTGTGTAAGTATAGGAGTTTACAATGTCAAAGCCTGTTTTGGTATAAACGGTTTTAGTAGCTGTAGGACTTTGAACGGAGCCTATCGGTTTAGTGGTATCCTCATAAACAGGAACAAGTGTAATTTGACCTGTACCCTTTTGACGTTTACCGTTTACCATAGTTCCAAAAATTTCATTCCAAGCAGCTTTACCTTGCTCACCGCCATAATTTTGACTTCCGTTTCCCATGAGGTACAAATTCAAGTTTGACAGGGTAGAGCTGAAGTTAATTGCGAAATCAAATGTTCCGCCGTCTGCTTTTTTCAGAGTCCAACCCTTAAACTTCCTTCCGTCTGAAAGCGTTGCAGGCATCTGACTGTGAATGGAATTAATATCAATGACGTGCTGTTCTTGGTTGCTGCCGGTAAACAGCGTATGTGCATTGTTTGTATTCCAGGTGTTTGCAGCATTTAATGCATTCTTCAAACTGTTTTTGTCCTGCTGAGACAGTGAGTTGTTTAAAGTTTGCAAATCTACCTGTACATTTGCTGCGCTGATATAGAACAGCTGACCTATCAGCTGTCCATTACTTTCAACTCTGTCGGTACCAGTTTGGCTGAATCCACCCAGCACAAACTTGCCTCTGTCATTCTCTACAGTTTCCGGATATCTGCCCAAAACTACGGATGAACCTTGATATCCACCAACAGTACCACTTTTTACTTCTGTAAAGTTTGCAGGTTTGTAATGGTCTGTAATGCTGCCGTTGTTATATAAATTATACTGCTTTTGTTCATATATCTTGTACTGCAGGTTTGGCAGCCAGCTATTCGTCGACGAAGTTGTTGTCTTCGCACGAATTCTAATATTGTAACTGGTCACTCCTGCTTTCAGCCATCCTTTTTTCGAGATGTAATCATAAATATTGTTTACGTTGATAACATCGCCTGAATGCCAGACATTATTTGTTCCTGTTGCCAGCCGTGGCACTTTATAACTTTCATCGAAATTTCCGTTCGGCAGAATTAAAACTTCAAATCCCTCTAGATACTGACCCTGAGGAAGAGATGGAATTTTATTTTCAATTACATAGTTTTCAAGGTTATTAACTGTCAATATTGGGTTCCCACCGGATGGCTTGCCATATTCCTGGCTATTATAATAATACTCTATCTTGAAGTTAATTGGTTCGGAGACAAATGATAGCGTTGATGGGGAATTAAAATTTTCTTGATCACCACTATTATTTGTACGGTCCAATGTATACATATATCTTCCTTGCTCATCCGGCACTGCACTCTCAGGAGGTAACAATTTAACTTTAGAGTCATAGGTTTTCAGTGTAGCGCTGGGAAGAGAATAACCTTCTTTCACTTTAAGACCGTAATAAATCTGCTTATCATTAATTACATTCTGTGCTAAGAGAGATGTATTATTTTTTAAAGGACCAAAACCTAAGCCTGCCTCATCTTTATAATATACATAGCTTCCATTTATGTCAGACTTAGAATTGTTTGCTTTCCTCGTTCCTTCTCCCTCTTCTATTCCATCCATCTGATTTACAACGTAGTTAACTTGAGCAGAAGACGCCTCACTCTGCACTAATTTAAATGCATAACTGACACCTGTTACCGTTACCTCATACTTATACCAGTGTAACTCTCTTTTATACTCATTGTCAGGTCTTGTATTATTATATTCAAGACATTTAACAGTAACGTTACCACCCATTGATAAGTCTAAGGAAACTGTATCGTTTACTTTAGTTGGGAATACGATTTGTTCCCTTTTAAAGTTGCTCGTTTCAAAATTATCTGCTCCCTCATAGACATCCACATTCAGTATATATGGTTTCCAACCCCATCCCAAGCTCGAATGACCACGTCCTGTTTCAAAAATAAATTTTACCTCTTCACCCGGTACAAAAGTGCTAACCGGAGCCGTCATTTTTTTACCTGAGATTGGATTTGAAACAACATTCATTGAATATTGACCTTTTTGCACATTCTGATGGTCGGTTTGATCAGCACCGTATTTTCTATCATATTGTTCACGGAGGAAATATGGTTCACCGCCACTTATATAGTCACCCAAACCATAAATCTCACTGGACCACTTATCATATATAGGTGAAGAAATAACCTTATCGCCTATTTTGGTGGTATAAACCAGGGAACGTCCTCTTTCTCCCGTCTGCCACTGATCGTTATCTGAAAACGCTGAAAAATACCGCGTCTCTTTTTTATCGTATATATTACCTACAAAACGCAGTTCTGTATTGCCATTGGGCATCTCAAACGTAAAAATGTAGCTGTACGGTTCGTTTCCTTTTTCTATTCCATTTCCTAGTTTTTGAGTATCAAAAATATAGTAATCTTTTCCACCAGAGTATACCCATATTTTCGCAGATTTATATTTTACAGGCAATGTAAATTGAACAACTACTTTTTCGCCTTGTTTTGCGTTCTTCTTGTTCTGTACCTTCCATTCGCCTATATTGGGACTTGTACTCTGATCTACCGGAGTAATGTTAAATGACTGTTGATTCGCAACTGAGTAGTAAAATCTAATTTCTACCTTTGTTATATCAAGCAAGTAACCAACAGTTATATTATCATAACTGCCCTGACCGGTTTGCACTTCTTGCGTTGTATAATACCAGTCTACTCGATTACCGTTTTTTATCGGAAAAAAACCTGTAATTGGATAAATGGTATTGGGATCTTCCTTATATACATACGCTGCACTGCTATAGACACGTTCTACAGAACCACCTGAATATGCAGGTGCTGTTTCTGCAGTAAGTACACCGCCTGAAAAAGACACTGCTTGGTCCTTTAACTTAATACCTTTTTCTTCTGCTGCATACTGATAACCTTGTATAAAATATTCTTCAGGCCTATCATCGGCAAATACCTGTTTTTCAAGTACTGATAAAGGCAAAGTGGGCGGAGCAGGTGTTTCCGGCTCTTGATACTCTACCTGTTCCTGTGAACTGTCCGCAGACTCTTGAGCAGGCTGCTCTGCCGTCGCAACACTCTCCTCAGGTTGAGTTTCCGCAATTTCATTTACTGTTACGCGAATAACCTCTTGTTGTTCAATCACAGCTTCTTCCGTTATCTCTTTATATTGTAATACAAATTGATATTCTCCATTTTCAGAAACTGTATACTGAAAATTCATGGGATTATGCGTATCACCGTTGGGGTCTGTAATTGCAGTCAGCTCAACCGTTTGGGGCACATTATCCAAATTGCCGGATAACATTGCTTCTGTTTTATCTTCAGAATAAGCAGTATCTATTCGATATCCGCTTAATTCCTCTGCCGAAACAGATTGCAGATTTGCAATATTGATACCTGTGAATAAAATGAGACATACTGAGATACCTGCCACTAAACTTTTCATACCTCGTTTCATCATAATCTCACCTCCTTTCCAGTATGTAAATTATCAGAAGTACACAACAACTTAAAATGTTTCATCAAACTGTTTACTCCCATTCTGTTCCTATATCTATTTTAACTGTTCCGTCCTCCTGAACAGTTACACCCTCTTGTGCCTCCAGTCTGGCTTTTTCTTCTTCCGTAAACGTTCGTTTTTCCTCAACCTGACCGGATATTTGACTGTCAGCTCTGCTTTCAATACCACTTTGAGACGCTTGAGTCTGTGTCTCTTGCGGTGCAGCACTGAACAGCCATATGGCTAACCCTATACCAATTGCTGTAATGACACTTGCAATAACTATGCCAATAACTAAATATTTTGGAGAGCTTTTTTTCTGATGTTTGCTGTTATTCATATTGTTTCCCTCCCAAATACATTTTGCCGTTGCAACTGCTGTTATAAGTTATGAATGAGTTTTGCTTCTTAAATTTATGGATAAATTTCAGTAACATAATATAAAAAAGCACAAATATGGTTTTATATTCCTGTAACCTCCATCGGAGAAGTAGTGTTTTATGACATAAATAGCCCGTATAACAAAATTTGTCCGAAATTCTGTTATTAATACGGTCTATATTCATGAATATAAAATGAATCGGAATGATTATGTATAAAAAAAGTACACTTTTTGTAATATAAAATTTTTCGCCAATTTTGCCTATTTATTCTTCCTTTATTACACAGAAATAAGGCGGTACAAAAAGTGTACTTCTCGTACCATTTTAGATATTATAACTACATAATATACATTATGTTGTGATTTTTTAGATGCTTACTCAACCAAGCCCAAACTGTTAATTTGTCTTTTATGTTCTTTACCAGAGGTAATTAAATAGCGTCTTGTAGTTTCTAAATTGGTGTGCCCCAATATATCTGCCAATTTCGATAAATCTTTGTCTTTATCATAATACACCTTGGCAAATAAATGCCTCAGATTGTGGGGAAATATTTTGCTGGGGTTAATGTCTGCTTTGACTGCAATTTTTTTCATGCTATGCCAAATATTGCTTCTGTTCAGAGAGTTACCTGTGCGTGTAATAAAAATTTCACCGGAGGTAATCTCTTTTTTTATACAATAGCATTTTAAGCGTTCTATTAATAAATCGGGCAGCAATACTTTTCTATACTTTGCTTTACTGTTAAAATAAATGCTACCTGTTTTTAAACATTCCACCGTAACATATTTTAGTTCGCTAATTCTTATTCCGGTAGCACATAGTGTTTGAATTAATAGATACATTCTGTCATCTTTTTTACATTCTTTTAAAATTAGCTCATATTCTTTCAATGTGAAATCTTTTTCTTCATCAATATATAATTTTCTTTGTATTTTGATATATTTCATTTTCCAATCAATACCTAAAAATTCCAAATACTGATTTAATGCTGCAATATGATTATTTACACTTTCGCCGCTATAATGTTGTTTTAAATCTTCTCTATACGTTAAAAGCCATTCTTTACTATTCTCGTAACCAGGTTGCATCAGCATTCTTTTCACTGCTCTTAAATAGTTTTTTTGCGTTGATTCGCTTTTTTCCGATTCAATCAAAAAATATTTAAACTCTTCCAAAATCATAAAATATACCTCTTTTTTAATGTATTTGAATTTATAGTATAACAAAAAGCATAAAAACATAATATTATGTTTTTATGCTTTTTCTTGTGTTTCATATCTTTCAAATGTGAAATACAAATAAGTTATAAAATAAAAGAATATTTACAGCAAAACGGTACATTCTATATTAAGATTTCATTTTTGTCACCCAAGTTTAAAGAAAGGTGTGAGCAAATGTTTATTATAGACTGTATTATGTTGGTTCTGTTAATTATTGGCGGAATTAACTGGGGTTCCATTGGCATCTTCCAATTTGATATTGTTGGATTCCTGTTTGGAGGACAAGGTGCCATTGTAAGCCGAATTGTATTCTGCTTGGTAGCGATTGCAGCCATCTGGTGTATTTCTTTCTTGTTCAGAGAACATTCTCCTTTGGACAGGCCGAAACACCGCGATCATGATACAAAGCATACAGATGTAGGTGTTCCCCACCATCGCTAAAAAAAGCTCCCTACACCACTGTTGGTGTAAGGAGCTTTTTCATTATAGATTTGCATATTGCATTGCTTCCAAAATACTTCTCGTATCACGTGCAATCACCAATTCTTCATTGGTTGGAATCACGTATACATCTACTGTGGAATTTTCTGTTGTAATTTTGCCTTCATTACCGCGGGTCATTTTTTCATTTAAATTAATATCAGGAGTAACACCTAAATATTTTAAGGATTCACACACTCTTTGGCGTACAATGACATGGTTTTCACCCAAACCTGCTGTAAATACAATGGCATCAACACCATTCATGGCAGCCGCAAATGCACCGATATATTTTACAATTTGGTATACCAACATTTCCTGCGCCAAAACAGCTCTTGGATTGCCTTCCACCACTGCCTGAGCAACATCACGGGCGTCACTTGATACACCTGAAACACCCAGCAAACCGGATTTTTTATTTAAAATAGTATCCATTTCTTTCGGAGTTAAATTTTCTTTTTCCATAATAAAAGTTACAACGGAAGGATCCAGTGTACCGGAGCGAGTACCCATCATAAAACCATCCAACGGAGTTAATCCCATAGTGGTATCCAAAACACGTCCGTCCTGTACAGCTGTAATGGAAGAGCCATTACCTAAATGACAAGTAATCAATTTTAATTTATCAATCGGTTTTCCCATAATCTCCGCACAGCGATGACTGACATATTTATGGGAAGTTCCGTGGAAACCATAGCGGCGTACAGCATATTTCTCATAATATTCATAAGGAATTGCAAATGTATAAGATTTTGGTGGCATTGTGGAATGGAAGGCTGTATCAAATACGGCAACCTGAGGAACTTCTGTACCAAAAACGTCTTGGCATGCACGAATTCCTTGCACATGAGCAGGATTATGTAACGGTGCCAAAGGATTTAGTGATTCAATGCCATTCAGTACGTCATCTGTAATTAAAACAGATTTACTGAAAATAGAACCGCCTTGCACGACACGATGTCCAATGGCAGCAACCTCGCTTAAACTTTGAATGACGCCTACTTCGCCGTCAATCAAAGCGTCTTTTACCAATTGGAACGCCTGTGTATGATCTTCCATATCTGTGGTAAGATTTTTCTCTCTTCCGTCAAATGTTTTATGTGAAAAGATACCGTCATTCATTCCGATACGTTCACAAATACCTTTTGCAGCAACGGATTCATTTTCCATATCGATTAATTGATATTTCAGAGAAGAACTACCTGCATTAATGACCAAAATTTTCATTGTTTTTCCCCCTATAGGTTAATTAACTATTGAATCTAAGTCAGGAATCATATACACTATACTATATTATAAACAATAATAAAATTCAAGGATTTTTGATTAAAAAATGACGCAAAATTTTAAAATTTCTGGTATAATTTCCGAATTTAATCCCTATCATCTGGGGCATCAATCGCTCATTGTGCAAACTAGACAAGCTGGGGCGACTCATATTGTAGCAATTATGAGTGGAAATTTTGTACAACGAGGAGAGCCTGCCTGTTTTGATAAATGGGTACGCACAAAAACAGCTTTAAGTGCCGGTGTTGATTTGGTCATTGAGCTGCCGCTTCCCTGGGCTGTTTCAGGCGCTGAAACGTTTGCTGCCGGAGGCGTATCTATTGCCAATGCATTGGGATGTGTTCATCAACTTAGCTTTGGCAGCGAATGCGGTGATATTGAAGCACTGTCTGTGGTTGCTGACATATTAAAAACAGAGCAGTTTTCTCAGGCATTACAAGTGGAACTGCAAAAAGGAGTTACTTTTGCATCTGCACGGCAGGCAGCTATGTTGTCTCTTACAAATCAGGAGACAGCTTCATTATTGGAACATCCAAATAATATTCTTGCCATTGCTTATTGTAACGCATTAAAAGATATCAATTCTACAATTCAGCCATTTACCATAAAAAGAATCGGAGCTTCACATCATGACATTACACTTCCGCCGAAAAAAATTGCATCTGCCTCCCAAATTCGACGTATGATTGAACGAAAGAAGGAGTATGCTACTTATGTTCCAAAAGAAACTTATCCCTATTTGGCAAGTGCAATGCAAAATAAAACAGCCCCTGCTTCTATACAACGCTTAGAAAGAGCAATCCTTGCAAAATTAAGAACAATGACATTGCAAGAATTTGCAAATTTACCTGACGTTTCCGAAGGGTTGGAGCATAGACTATATAAAGCGGCAAAAACGGCTGTCTCATTAACCGATTTTTATGCATATGTAAAAACAAAACGTTATACGCATGCGCGTATTCGTCGTATTACACTTTGTGCATTTTTAAATATACAGGCAGCTTATACGCAAACTCCTCCTCCATATTTGCATGTACTGGGTTTTAATCAAAAAGGAAAAGAGCTGTTGTCCCTTATAAAACAAACAGCTGCCTTACCAGTCATTACTCAGTACAATCAATTGAGAAAGTTATCACCGTACGCAAAAACACTGTTTGAATTGGAAACAACTGCGACGGATTTATATGGATTATCCACTCCGCAGGTACAGCCCTGCGGCAAAGAATTCACACAAGGTATTGTAACCGCGTTATACAACGAAAGGTGATTCACTATGACTAATATCAAAGAAATCAACTATGAAAATTACGGTTCTTGCATTTCGATGAGCAATCAGACCATTGAACTGATTGTTACGGTAGAAAAAGGCCCTCGTATTGTCTATTTGGGCTTTATCGGCGAAGAAAATATTTTATTCCAAGATAAAGAACAAAAACACTTCTTTCTAAACAACGAAATTTCTCAAATATGCGGACAAACAGCGTATCATTATCTATATGGAGGACACCGCTTTTATTTAAGTCCGTCCCATTTACCGGAAGCACGCTATCCTGACAACGAAGCTGTTGTGTACAGCATAGATGATGACGGCGTTCTCTTCCAAGCTCCCACACAAAAAACTTCAGGTCTTCAATTATCCTATAAAATTATGTTGGGTGAAACAGGTTCTGACTTTATGATTGTGCACACTACTGCCAATCATTCCGCTGATACACAGCGTGTAGCTTTGTGCACCAGCACTATGGTAAAACCGGGAGGATTTGCTGTACTGCCTCAAAATCAAGGCAATGCATTCTTTGTAGCAGACCGTGTTTATGTATACTGGCCTTTTACAAGACTGCACGACCCACGGTTTGATATGCACAGTGATTTCATGACTGTTCAACAAGACGCAACAATGGATTATCCTTTTAAAATAGGATACAACAATATGCAAGGTTGGATTTCATATGTAAACGGCAATACTGTACTGTCGAAACGATATGTACATGATGCAAAAGCGGTTTATCCTGACAATGATGCTTCCAGCCAAGTTTACAGCAGTAAAGACTTCTTGGAATTAACGGTTCAAAGTCCATTGTATCGTATTGAACCGGAGGATACCGTAAAACATGTGGAAAACTTTTCTTTATTCCACACAACGATTACAGAAAAGCCAAACAATAATGATGCATACCAAACATTTCTCAAAACACTGGCATAAAAAAGAAGCTGTCATCTTTTCAGATGACAGCTTCTTTTTTATTGGTTTTCCTGCTCAATCGCAGCAATTTGGTCAATTCTTCTTTGATGACGTCCGCCCTCAAATTCTGTGGTTAAAAATATCTTTGTAAACTCGACAGCATCTTTTTCTGTAATCACACGGCCGCCCATGCAAAGAATATTTGCATCGTTATGCTCACGTGTTGCTTTTGCACAGAATGCATTGGTTACCACAGCCGCACGGATTCCTTTTACTTTATTGGCTGCAATGGAAATGCCGATTCCGGTACCGCAGCAAAGAATGCCTTTTTCCGCCTCTCCGTTTGCAACCGCATGAGCCACTTGTTCTGCAATCGGCGCATAGTCTACAGAATCTTCACTGTAGGTTCCAAAATCATGGTATGCAATATTTTCTTGTTCCAAATAGGCTTTGACTGCTTCCTTCAACAAAAAGCCGCCATGGTCTGCTCCCAACGCTATCATGTTGTACCCTCCAACTTCTTTTTTAACTCACGTTCTGCTTGTGGCAGCCGTAAATAAACGGGCGCCAATTGTTCTGCTGTTACTGTGCAGGCCTCTTGTTTTAAATGCATGATAGCACATTGTGCCACTCCTACTGCACGCTGATATTGTAAATGTTCAGCAATTAATTGTACCTGCAATGGCTGAAACGCTTCCGATTCATAACATAGTTTTGCGCCATCTCCAACCAAGTATATGGTTTCATCGGAATATTGCCGCAAAGATTCCGCCAAATCGCTGATTGCAACTGCACAATCGTCATAAATACGTTCCACTTTACTTCCATTCACACGAAACAAAGCATGATAAACCTGCTGACATCTTGCATCCATCACTGCGCATATGATACCGTTTAACATCGAAAGCGGATAAGCCATTGCTTCTAACGTGGATACACCAATACAAGGTTTATTTTGTGCAAATGCCATTCCTTTTACACATGCTACACCAATGCGCACTCCCGTAAAAGAGCCGGGACCTGCAGAAACAGCAAATAAATCAATTTCCTCCAAACTTGTTTTTGTTTGAATCAACACCTGCTGAACCATAGGCATCAGTGTTTGGCTGTGTGTTTGCTTTGTATTGATAAAAAATTCACCCAATACTTTATCATCATCTAAAACGGCTGCTGAAGCCGACACCGCTGAGGAATCCAGCGCCAGTATTTTCATAGGTTGCCTCCCTCTACGGTAAATATCCGCTCGTTTTCATGCGCTCCAAGTGCAATTTGAATTTTAATGCAATCCTTTGGCAAAGCTTCTTCTATATGTTCGCTCCATTCTATCACCAAAACAGCACCTGTTTCCAAATAGTCATAAAAACCTGTGGAGTATAAATCATCCCAACTCTCCACACGGAACATATCAAAGTGATAGACCGTCAATCTTCCTTTATATTCATGAACCAAAGCAAAGGTAGGGCTGGATATACCATGCTCTATCCCCAATCCTCGCGCCAGCCCTCTTGTAAAGGCTGTTTTCCCCATTCCCATTCCGCCATACATGGCAATGACTTCTCCACCTTTTAACTGTTGTGCCAAACGAAAACCGAAATCTTCTGTTTCTTCCGCAGAATGGCTCAGAAATTGTGACAAGGGAAAACCTCCTTTCTAATCATATCATTAAAATAAACCGGAAACCACTCCGTTATTATCCACATCAATTTTGTTTGCTGCCGGTACTTTTGGTAAACCGGGCATAATCATAATATCGCCTGCATATGCAACGATAAATCCTGCGCCATTGGACAAACGCAAATCTTTAATTGTAATTTTAAAGCCTTCCGGACGTCCCAATAAAGTAGGGTCATCTGACAAAGAGTATTGTGTTTTTGCTACACAAACAGGCAAGGTATCTCCTCCCAAAGCAGCAATTGCTTGCAAAGAAGTTTCTGCTTTTTTTGTAAATACAACTTCACTTGCGCCATAAATTTCTTTTGCAATGCGGTTGAGTTTCTCTTTGATGGTCAAACTTGTATCGTACAATGGTTGGAAATCAGAACCTTGTTCTGCTGCCTTGCATACTTTTTCAGCAAGTTCAATTCCGCCTTCTCCGCCTTTTGCAAATACTTCGGACAACGCAAATTCCGCATTATGTTCACGGCAATAATCTTCAATGAATTGTAATTCGGCATCACTGTCTGTATGGAAGCGGTTAATTGCAACTACAACAGGAACCCCATATTTTCTCATATTGTCAATGTGGGCACCAAGATTGATAATTCCTTTTTTTAATGCTTCCAAATTCTCATGAGCTGTTTCTGTTTTGGGAACGCCTCCGTTGTATTTCAGTGCACGAGCTGTTGCCACCAAAACAACCGCGCTTGGTTTTAAACCGGCATAGCGGCATTTGATGTCAAAAAATTTCTCTGCGCCAAGGTCTGAACCAAAGCCTGCTTCTGTAATACAGTAGTCACCCAATTTCAAAGCCAGTTTGGTTGCGCGTACAGAGTTACATCCGTGCGCAATATTGGCAAAAGGACCGCCGTGCATAATTACAGGGGTACCCTCCAAAGTTTGAACCAAGTTTGGTTTGATTGCTTCTTTCAGCAATACAGCCATAGCTCCATTGGCATTTAAATCACGAGCATAAATTGGTTTGTTGTCATAAGAATACGCTACCAAAATATTTCCCAAACGTTCTTTTAAATCATCCAAATCCTCTGCAAGACACAAAATAGCCATAACCTCACTGGCAACTGTAATGCAGAATCCATCTTCACGTACAAAACCGTTTGGCTTTCCTCCCAAACCTACTACAACGCTTCTCAAAGCGCGGTCATTCATATCCATGCAACGGGACACATTGATTCTTCGAGCGTCAATTCCCAATACATTGCCTTGCTGAATATGATTGTCCAATAAAGCACACAATAAATTATTGGCAGCAGTAATTGCATGCATATCGCCTGTAAAATGCAAATTAATGTCTTCCATTGGAAGAACCTGTGCATATCCGCCGCCTGCCGCGCCGCCTTTTACACCAAATACAGGACCTAAAGAAGGTTCGCGCAAAGCAATGACAGCATTTTTTCCGATCTTGTGCATTGCTTGACCTAAACCGGTCGTAGTGGTTGTTTTACCTTCGCCTGCCGGTGTTGGATTGATCGCGGTAACCAAAATCAATTTACCGTCCTGTTTGTTCTCCAATTTTTGGAACAATTCTTCTGTTAATTTTGCTTTGTACTTACCATATGGTTCGTAGTCATCTTCCGTTAATCCAAGATTTGACGCAATTTCTCGAATGGGAAGAATGTTTGCCTGTTGGGCAATTTCGATGTCTGTAAGCATGTTATTGTCTCCTTACACAAATATTACTGGGTAAAGTATACCATATTACGAAATTGAAGAAAAGCCCATACTTGAACTTTATGGATAGAAATAATATAATGGATTCATAGTGACAAAAAAGATAAGAATACATATTGACGTATACAAGAAAAACGAGCATGTTTTACTACAAGGAGGTGCATTTTGTCTAAGGTAGGAAACGCATTATTGAATTACTTTAAACGGGCAGATAAACTGCTCTGGGGTATTATGCTGGTCATCTCCGCATATAGCTTGCTTCTGTTAAAAACAGTGCCCACACCGGAGGGAAGTCGAAGCTATTTTTCAGTTCAGTTAGTTTCTATTATCATCGGCTATGTAGGTGCTATTGTATTAACGATAATTGATTATCGTTCCATTGCAAAAGCATGGTATTTTATCGGTGCAATATCCATTATTCTGATTTTATATACCTTATTTTTCGGTCAGGCCGTTACGGGTGATGCCGGTGTAAATGCGCGGGCATGGATTAAACTGCCGGGTGGACTTACTTTTCAGCCTTCGGAATTGGTGAAAATCGGATTTATGGTTACCTTTGCAAAACATTTATCTATTGTAAAGGAAAAAGGAAAAATTACTTCCCCGCTGCAAATCCTGTTCCTCTCCATCCACTGTTTGATTCCTGTTGTGCTCATCCATCTGCAAGGTGACGATGGTGCGGCAGCTGTATTTATTTTTATGTTCCTGGTTATGATGTTTATTGCAGGTGTACAACTACGTTATTTTGCAGCTTTATTCGGAAGTTTAATCGTCATTCTTCCCTTGGCATGGCAATATTTGTTGGCCGATTATCAAAAAAATAGGATTCTGAATATGTTTAATCCGGAATCCGATCCGTTAGGAGCAGGTTTACAGCAAATTCAGGGAAAAATCTCCATTGGTTCAGGAGAATTGATCGGTCGTGGTTTATTTACCGCCCCGCGCGTACAGCGCAGTGTGGTACCTGTTCAAGAAAGCGACTTTATATTCTCTGTGGCCTCTGAACAGTTAGGTTTTATTGGAGCAATGGCCATATTGATACTAATTATATTATTGTTGCTGCGCACCATGAATGCGGCCAGAAAATCCTGCGATGATTTAGGCACTTATATGTGTTTTGGTTTTTTTGCTATGATTGCATTTCAATCTGTTATTAATCTTGGTATGTGTCTGAGTCTACTCCCTGTTATGGGCGTTACATTACCGTTTTTCAGTGCCGGAGGCTCCTCCGCTGCTTGTTTGTATTTGGGTTTTGGTCTTGTACAAAATGTATATATGCATAAAAGTGAAAAAGACAGAATTCATTTAAGTACCTCTCGTTCTATTATGAGGCGCATTTCATAATAGAATTTCGATAAAAAAGACTTCCAATTGGAAGTCTTTTTTTGATATATCCTCTCTTGTTTATTTTTTCACTTTTATTGACTATAATAAAAAAATATTGTAATATAAAAATTAAATTGAAAATCAATTTCAAATTGAGGTGTTTTGATATGGCTCAATCCGAAGGTTATAAAACAAAACAGCGCGACCATATTTTACAGTTTCTAATCGAAAATCAATCACGCCACGTAACCGTTGACGATGTGGTAGACCACCTGAAACAATCCGGAAATCCTGTTGGAAAAGCCACTGTGTACAGATACATGGATAAGTTGGTAAACCAAGGAGATGTGCGAAAATTTTTACTGGAGGATTCCAGCGCATGCTATCAATACGCTGCCAACAAGGAAGAATGTGCAGTTCATTTTCATTTAAAGTGTATTACCTGCAAAAAATTAATTCACCTAAACTGTGACTTTATGAACGGTATTGAACAGCATATTTTAAAAGAACATCACTTTCAAGTGGACTCTTCCCGAACCGTATTTTACGGTCAGTGCGAAAACTGTATGAAACAATCCGTCTAAAAAGGAGAACAATATGAAAAAATTTTTTGCCTTATTTGCTGTAGCTATCATTGCTGTCGGAATATTAGCGGGATGCAGCTCTTCCAATACCAGTTCCGACAATAGTACAAGCACTGAAAATGACCCTAATAAAATTACAATTGTTGCCACTTTGTTTCCTCAATATGACTTTGCACGACAAATAGCAGGTGATAAAGCCAATATTGAGTTAATTCTTCCCCCCGGTGTAGAAAGTCATACCTTTGACCCTTCTCCATCAGATATTATTACCATACATAATTCTGACGTCTTTTTATATACAGGCTCTAATATGGAAACATGGGCAAATAATATCATTGAATCATTGCCTGATTCTGTACATGTATTAAATGTGTCACAAGGCATTACTTTGTTGAAAAGTCCCAGCGGTGGACATAATCATGCAGAAGATGACCACGACCACACATCAGAAGAGTTAAATACAGATGAATTAAATCAATATGACCCTCATGTTTGGACCAGCCCTGTCAATGCCAAAATTATGGTGCAAAATATTTTGCAGACATTATGTGAAGTTGACCCGGATAATGCCGATTATTATACTGAAAACGCAAACGACTATTTATCCCAGCTGGATCAGTTAGATCAAGAAATTCGTACGGTTGTAGCAAACGGAAACCGCAAAGAAATTGTATTTGGAAGCCGATTTGCACTATTTTATTTTACCCATGAGTACGGACTGGAATATAAATCTGCATTTGATTCTTGTTCCACAGAAGCCGAACCCAGTGCTAAAACGGTATCTGAATTAATCAATGAAGTCAAAGAAAAGCAAATCCCCGTCATTTATTATGAAGAATTGACAGACCCCAAAATTTCTCGCTCCATCAGTGAAGAAACAGGTGCGGAAATGTTATTGTTCCATTCTTGTCATAATCTTTCAAAAGCAGACTTTGAAAGTGGAGCAACTTATTTATCTCTTATGAAACAAAATGTAGAAAACTTGAAAAAAGGACTTGAATAACTATATGATATTATCTTGTCGTGATGTGACTGTTGCATATGATTCCAAAATAGCGGTTGACCATGTCTCTTTTGAAGTAAACGAAGGCGAATATGTTTGCATAGTCGGTGAAAACGGCTCCGGAAAAAGCACCTTGCTCAAAAGCATATTGGGGTTGGTGCCACTAAAATGCGGTTCTGTTTCATTTGGTCCCAAGGTACACCGTAAACGTTTGGGATATTTGCCTCAGCAAACCAATATACAGAAGGATTTTCCAGCTTCCGTCTATGAAGTTGTACTGTCCGGTTGTTTAAACCGTCGCGGACTGAAACCTTTTTACAGCAAAGCAGATAAAGAACAAGCAATGCAGCATATGGAACGTCTTGGCATCGGCGACTTTAAAAAACGTTCTTTCAGCGCACTTTCAGGTGGTCAACAGCAACGAGTTTTACTTGCCCGCGCTTTGTGCGCGACTGATAAACTGTTGCTGCTGGATGAACCGGTTACAGGGCTGGACCCTTTGGTAACAGAAGAATTGTATCAACTGATTGAGCAATTAAACAGAGACCTTGGTGTTACCATTATTATGGTTTCTCATGATATATCCTCATCCATACAGTATGCAGATAAAATACTGCATATCAATCAATCTCTGTTATTCTACGGAGATACGAAATCGTATGTAAATACGGAACTTGGAAAGCGCTTTTTGAAATGTTCCTAATATAGAGAGGCACACATTATGTTAGAAATTTTACATGATTTATTTTCCTATACCTTCATTGTAAGGGCATTGATTGTAGGTACTCTGGTCTCGCTCTGTGCAGCTCTGCTCGGCGTGAGCTTAGTCTTAAAACGGTATTCCATGATTGGAGACGGGCTCTCTCATGTTGGTTTTGGTGCATTGGCAGTTGCCATGGCGTTTAACTGGGCTCCCCTTCCTGTTGCAATTCCTGTTGTTGTGGTCGCAGCTTTTTTATTGCTTCGATTAAGCGAAAACAGCAAAATAAAAGGAGATTCTGCAATTGCATTGATTGCAAGCAGCTCTCTCGCAATTGGTGTTACGGTCATCTCTTTGGCCTCCGGACAAAATGCAGATGTGTACAGTTACATGTTCGGAAGTATTTTAGCTATGAAAGAAAGTGATGTTTATGTCAGCATTGCACTTTCTGTAGTCGTATTGATTTTATTTATCGTATTTTACAATAAAATCTTTGCCGTTACATTTGATGAAAATTTTGCTAAGGCTACAGGAACCCGTGCAAATCTCTATAATATGCTGATTGCTTTACTGACAGCAGTTACCATTGTTGTAGGTATGCGTATTATGGGTACTATGCTAATTTCCAGCTTAATCATTTTCCCTGCATTATCCGCTATGCGTATTTTTCGACAATTTCGTTCTGTTGTAATTGCATCTGCTGTGATTTCCATTATTTGTTTTTTCATTGGTTTGGTTACATCGTATGCATTTTCCACGCCGACTGGAGCAAGTATTGTAATTGTCAATTTAATTGTGTTCCTTTTATGTTTTGCCGCCGGCTTGATACGAAAAAAAGCAGCTTAATTATAAAAATGACAGCATTGAAAAAATAGGCATAAATTATGTCTGTTTTTTCTTATTTTTACGGCAAAAATATACGTTTTTGTTAATTATCTTACAGATAAATAACAAATTGTGACAATATAAAACAATACCTTGTAAATTGTGATTGCATTTCCTATAATGAATAAGCACTTTAAAATCACAGCATATCGGAGGCAAAAATGAAACGCGTAACTCACCCCCCAAGAAGAAAGAAAAAAAGATATATTCCTATGATAATAATAATTGCCGCCATGGTACTTGTTACAATTGCCATTGTATTAATATGTGTATTTACTATGAAACCGAGTAGTCAAGAGACGGTTGCAACTCCGGAAAGCACTACCTCTGAAATTACATCTAATCAATCAGAGCCAGGAGAGACAATTCCTCCTGCAGATTCATCATCAAATGCATCCTCATCCGGTACAATTACAATGAACACTGCTCACTTCATTCCGGAGTCTGCCGAAGTAGATGATACTTATTTTTCGAATACATTATTTATCGGAAACTCCATTACAGAAGGATTCAAAGAATTTTCAGGTTTGGATACACCAACATATTATGAAGGTCGTGGTATGACGGTAGAAAGTATTCACAGAATGAAAATTGTAAATGCAGATAATTCTCCCAATTCAGACAGTACAGGAGAAAAAACAGTAATGGATGCCTTGAAAGAAAGACAGTTTGACCAAATTTATCTTTTAATGGGTGCAAATGAGTTGGGATGGGTATATCCGGATATGTTCATTGAACAATACGCTCAACTGATTGATGATATAAAAGCACTTCAGCCAAATGCAAAAATTTGTGTACAATCCATTCTTCCTGTCTCTGCAGAACGTTCTGAAACAGACGAAGTGTATAACAACACAAAAATAGAGAATTTAAACAATATGATTATTAACATGTCTGCAGAAAAAGGGATTCCTTACTTAAACGCTGCCGAAGCATTTAAAGATGATACCGGCGCTCTACCTGCTGATAAAACACCTGACGGTATTCACCTGACCGCTGCTGCATGTAAAGAATGGCGTATGTATATTAAAACTCATGTAATGCAATAATGGTTATCTGAAACACACTATAATAAATGAACTTTACAGCACAGCAGTTGAAACTGCTGTGCTGTTTTTATATCCGAAAAATGTTTATTTTATAACAGCGCAATCATATCATTAATTTTATATGGTATATATAGTCTTTATAAAAAGAACAAATATAACGGACAAACCAAAAGCAACTGTCGGAAACAAGCTTTTGTCCGGCAGTTGCTTTTATTTATCATATGAAAAAAGAAGATAGATATCCGTAATTGTTATATACCACTTTTATATCTATAACAGCACAAAATGTTCCGGTGAAATTTCCTTCATTTCTCCTTGACCTGTAAAGGAAGTCCCATCGAACGGAACCAATATTTTATTTTTTTCCTTCCTTGGATCTGGTGTAGGAACTGCTGACAACAATGATTTTGTATAAGGATGAATTGGATTCTTAAACAGCTCTTCCGTAGGAGCAACCTCCACCAATTTTCCATGATAGAGCACTCCAATTTTATCACTGATATATCGTACAATTGCAAGGTCATGTGCAATAAACAAAAAAGAAAATTGGTGTTTTGTTTGTAAATGTTTAAACAAATTGATAATTTGTGCCTGAATGGAAACGTCCAAAGAAGCAATTGGCTCATCAGCAATGACAAAGTCAGGCTGAAGCGCAATACATCTTGCAATCGCAACGCGCTGTCGCTGTCCTCCGGATATTTCCGGAGGATATTTTTTTCGATAAGTGGCATTCAGACCTACTTGTTCCAACAATTCATCTACACGAGACTCAAGCTGTTTTTTGTCTTTATAAATATGATTGACTGTCAATGGTTCCTTTATAATCTTTTCCACTGTCATCCGCTGATTCAATGCGGCAGAGGAGTCCTGAAATATAATCTGCATATTGCGGTGCAGCATCTCTGAATGTTTACGGCGATTGGCTCTGTCGGTAACATCTTTTCCATAAAAATAAATTTCTCCGTCTGTAGGCGGATATGCTCCAATCAAGGCACGCGCTACCGTCGATTTTCCCGAACCGCTTTCTCCCACCAAAGCAAAAATTTCATTTTTATGTATAGAAAAAGAGATACCGTCCACAGCCTTGACTGTGAAGTGAGAATTAATACGAAAGTGTTGTTTCAGATTACGTACCTCTAAAATAGTTTCAGCCATTTTCTAACACCCCTCTTCCCCAATTTCAGATGCATAACGCAGCACCTCTCTTGGAGGCTGTACAATAGGAGCACGTGAATCCAAAAGCCAAGTTGCCGCATAATGAGTTGGTGAAATTTGGAACATAGGAGGCATTTCTTCATAGTCAATTTTCATGGCATATTTATTTCTAACTGCAAAAGCATCGCCTTTCGGCAAATCAATCATAGTTGGAGGCGTACCCGGAATGCTTTGCAGTGTTTGACTTTTATCTGCAAAAGCAGGTAACGCAGATAATAATCCCCATGTATAAGGATGGCGAGGCGTATAAAAAATTTCTTCTGCTGTACCAATCTCTACAATTTTACCTGCATACATAATCGCAACACGATCCGCAACACCGGCTACCACACCTAAATCATGGGAAATAAACACAAAAGACACACCTGTTTTTTCTTTTAGCTCACGAATCAGTTTTAGAATTTTGGCTTGCACCGTTACATCAAGCGCAGTGGTAGGCTCATCGGCAAAAATCACTTTTGGTTCGGATGCCAATGCCATAGCTAAAACGCATCGCTGCCGCATACCTCCTGAAAAAAAATGGGGCTGCAAATGAAAACGTTCTTCCACATCATCAATCTCTACCATACGCATCAATTCTTTTGCACGCTTTTTTGCCTCGTCTGTGCTGATTTTATGATGTTTTTTGATGGCCTCTACCATCTGTTTGCCAATAGGAATCGTCGGATTTAAGGAAGACATAGGATCCTGAAATACCATAGAAAAGGCATTGGCCCTCAATTTTCGCATTTTCCGTTCTTTGTAATGTGTAATATCTTCTCCGTCTACAACAATTTCCCCTTGCTTTAAATTAGAATTCTTTGGAAGCAACTTCATAATGGATTGAACCATTACTGTTTTGCCGCAGCCGGATTCTCCTACTATCGCCAACACCTCTCCCGAATTTAAACTCCAGGAGACGTCCCGCACGGCTTCTACTTCTCCATACGGTGTTTCGAAACTGACTGATACATTCGTAAGTTGTAAAACAGGTTGCATTTCTGTGCCCCTTTTCAGAAATAGTTATTCTAGTGTCCATTCTTCTACGTTCCACAGAATGCCTCTTGCATGGTGATCTAACAATCTATTCGTATCAATTCCCTTGATACCCGCATCGCTGACGTAAAACGCATCTAAATAGCAAATTAAAACAGAACCCGGTTCCTGTGAAAATGCTTCTTCAAATTCTCCATACAGCTCTTTTCTCTGATTGGCATCTGTTTCATGTCTGGCTGATTCCAAAAGCTCATCTACCTTTTGGTTTGAATACCCCAAAGAATTACCACTGCCATTTGTAGTCAATGCCGCATACAAAGCATCTGCATCATAAGGATAAGCCTGCCCTGCTAGGAAAGCATCATAATCGGTATAATTCCAGCCACTGACCACTTCCAATTTCATATCAATTCCTGCACTTTGCAGTTGTTTTGCTGCAAGTTTGGCAATGTCCACACGTTCTACTTCAGATTCCGGAACCATTAGGTTAAACCGGAATTTTTGGCCGTTACGCTCATAGATACCATCACTGCCTTTTGTCCAGCCCAGTTTTTCCATTTCTTGCGCAAATTTGTTGAGATCATAACTGTAAATATCGGCATCTGTGTTGCCGCCCATACTGTTTGTTTGAATCGGGCTGTAAGCCGCCTCGCCTTCACCTTCTACTACAGCGTTTAGAATTGCATTTTTATCTAAAGCATAATTTAATACTGCGGCGCTGTCCTTATTTTTTGACCAGAAATCTTTCTTAAAGTTTAAAGAAATACCGCGCCAGTCTGCAGATGGATGTTCTGTAACGTTATAAGATGGATTGTTTTTAAATGTGGATGCATAAGATGCATTCAGCCAGACAAGGTCCGCTTCTCCTGCCTGCATCATGGTCGCTTTTGTATTTTCATCGGTAACATTTTTAAAGATAATATTTTCGATATTCGGTACTTTACCGTAATAATCGTCGTTTTTTATAAGTGTAATCTGGTTTGCAGCCGTATCCCAAGATACCAGTTTGTAGCGACCGGTTCCAACAGGATTTTGGTTAAAGGAATCTGTATTCAGGTCTTTTCCTTCCAATAAATGTTTTGGAATAATTCCAATCGTAAAATAATCCAACATTGCAGCATTGTCTTGTTCCATTTGGATTACTACTGTATTTTTGTCCGGTGCGGTAATACTTTTAATATCTTCATAGTTGCTGGTAATGCCGGAAGATAAACTCTTATCTTCCGTAAGTGCCTTGTATGTAAACACTACATCATCGGCAGTAAAAGCCTCTCCATCGTGCCATTTTACACCTTCTCGCAAACGGAACGTATATGTTTTGGTATTCTCATCATATTCATAACTTTCTGCCAAATCCGCAACCGGTTTATTGTTTCCATCATATTTCATCAAACCGGAAAAAATAATTGACTGAATGTCATCTGTGTTGTTCAGCAATGGATTGAGCACACTCTGTCCTTCACCTGCAAATACCAAAGTATTTTTAGATGTACCTGTATTTGACGTTGATATCACCCCCGCCTCTACGGTATTTCCGGTTCCTGCAGAACCGCTTGCATCTCCACAGCCCGCCAAGGTAACAAGCATGAGTGCAGAAACTGCCGCAATGGACAGAAAGGATTTCATTTTTGTGTTCTTTCTCATAATAACCCCCATAAAAATTCAAAATAATTTCGTTTTACAAATTACTTGGACGGCGATTTACTTCTTTACGGAAGTAATGGCCAATATTTGTAATACAGAGCAAAGTGATAACCAGGAATAACCCCGGAATCATAATAACCCACCAAGTATTCAGCAATAATGCACGATTTGCCAAAGAGAGCATGCTGCCCCAAGATACTACCTCTACCGGCAGACCAAGTCCCAAAAAGCTCAAGGTGGACTCCGTTGTCATGCTGGTACTGATACCGGAAATGATAACAAACATAACGGCAGAAACAAAATTGGGAATCAAATGCCGCAGCATAATATGTCCAAAACGAGCGCCCATACATCGAGAGGCCAGTACATATTCCTGATTACGAATTTGTCTTACTTCACTGCGAACAATTCTGGCTAGGTTAAACCAGCTGGTAATTCCAATTACCAAAGACAACGTTAAAACGTTATTGCTGCTAAAAAAGCCGGTAATTAACAAAATCAATAAAATAGACGGTATGCTTCCTGCTACTTCTGTTACCCGCATCATTGCAGAATCCAGAAAAGAGCCTGATACACCACTGATACATCCATATACAATACCAATTACCGTAATGATTGCTGCACTGAGCAAACCAATGATGATAGATGCTCTGCCTCCATACCAAATGAGTGAAAATATATCACGTCCCATAGAATCGGTACCAAAGAAAAACTCACTGTTTGGAGCTTCATTTAAATGCTCCAAATAAAATTCGGATGCATCATGATTCATAATCAGCTCTGCAAAAATGCACCCTCCAATGATGAGAACAAGAATGATAATAGAAGCAATGGGCTTGCCTTTCAATCGATACCATAAATTTGGTTTTTTCAATACAGGAGTGTGTATTTGATAACCTGCCCCCACAATGGTAAACAAATCATCACTTAACTTCGTATTTTTCGTTTTCGCTTCCATATGGACACCCCCGTTACTTTCATTCTTGGATCAATCACCTCATTAATGGATTGTGCAATTAAACTGCTGGCTATAACCAAAACGCCGGTAATCAAAACAACCAGCATCAATAAGTTATAGTCATGATACTTTGCACTCTCCACACCCAGAGCGCCAATGCCCGCATAATTAAATACAGACTCAGCAATATACGTACCACTAAGCACATGAGGAATAGAGATAGCCATTACACTTACAATCGTAGGTGCTATATTTCGCAAACAATGCCCCCATAAGATACGCTCTTTTCCCAAGCCATTAGATTTGGCTAAAAGAACATAATCCTTTCGTACTTCATCCAGTAATTTATTGCGAATCAGATAGGTATAATACCATAGATGACTTGTAATCATAACTACCAAAGGCAAAATCATATGAGAAATTCTATTTCCAATATCGCCCGCCATACCGTTATCATACGCACCACTGCTGGGCAGCCAGTGCAGATTTATACTGAAAATCATAATCAGTACAACTCCAAGCCAAAACGGAGGAATATAATAACTGACAGTACCCACTTTACAGATGATTTTATCCAGCCAGCTGTCCTCAAATCTTGCACAAACCATTGCCAGCAAAATTGCAAGCGCAAATACCAGAACATAGCCTGTAAATCCCAAAATTAACGTATTGCCAATCAACGGCGCTATTACCTGCATAGCCGGCATTTTATATTTTAGAGAAATACCAAAATCTCCTTGAAATACTCCACTTAACCAATGAATATATTGCATCCAAATTGGTCCGTCCAATCCCAGACGTGCACGAGCAGCTTCCAATTCTACCGGAGTCATTGTTTCAACCCTGTCACCATAAAAGGATTCCAGAGGATCTCCCGGTGCCAACCGCGCAAAGTAAAAGACGACAATGGACAGCAAAAACATGATTAGTATAAAACCAATACATCTTAGAACAATTTTCCATACAATGTCTGCCTTTCTATTTTGATTCAAATACAGCCCCCCTCTTCTACTGATTTTGAAAGCTTCCGATATAATTAAAATGAAATTTTGAATATTCTTCAACCAATTATTGAGAAAAAGCAATCAGTATATTAAAAAAATTCTTTTTCATAGGCTACATTCTCACCCATTTGTCCACGCTACATTTGATGTGATTTAGACATAAAACATCAAATTATTTGTTAATGATTAATATTTCTCATTAGTAAAAAAACAACTTGTTCCTTCCACAAAAGAGCGTTATCATAAGTTCAGTTCGTAAAATAGGGAGGTTACAATAATGACAACAACTTCTACTGTATTGCATATCAAAGAAGCGACTCTTGCACTTAGCCAAACCGTACCATGTGCTAATATCACGGTAAGCATGGTAATTCAGAAAGTAAATATTGCACGCAGCACCTTTTATAAATATTTTCAAAATATGGCCAAAGTATGGCATGCAATTACTCATGATTTAATGTGTTCTATTTCTACACAGATGGATCAATTATATATTTCTTCCATGCACCATTTTAACGACATTCAACGGCAAAAAATTCTAACTTTTTCCGAACTTTCTCCTCTCACCATGGCAAACTACTTTTCAAAGTTTTTCATGCAAAACAGCCACGTTATTCGCTGTTTGCTTATTGAAAATATGGATCCTCTCTTTTTAGTTCATTGGAGAAATATGACAAATGAAATCTTCTCCGAAATTCTTCTGCAAAATGGATATGCGGCGGAAAATGTACGCTGTATTGCAGATCTTCTCAGTTATGGTTTGGTTGATAAATGTCTCCTGGCGATTCAAAGAGGTGACAAACAGATGTTGTTTGATTATTATTTGGCTTCAAACAAAATTCTTTATGCACTTTGTGACCAAAAAAAATTACTGGAACAAATGACCAAACATGTAGCCGGCGTTTGATAAAGCCACTGCATTTCATTGCAAAAGAGAGCCTTTGATATAATCAAAGGCTCTCTTTTCATTTTAATATTTTTACATAGGCTTCATACCTACTGCACACACTTGCCGTCCATTATCTTGCTCATAAACTTTTATATTACAATAACCTGCATCTTTCATCAGCTTCTCAAACACTTCAGATGAAACGATATGCATATGAAGCATTTCTATTTCTGATTGTTGTTCTTCAGAGAGAGCTTCTGTCTGTACATTTGATGCAATGAATACTTTACCTCCCGGTTTGAGAACTCTCAGAATTTCTTTGATATCGTTTTCCAAGTCCGGCCAAAAAAAGTAGCTTTCTATCGAATACACTTTATCAAACATATCAGTTTTAAATGGAAGCTCTGACACGCTTGCCTGTACAACCGTTAATTTTCCACTTGCCACATCGGCAGCATTTTCTTCTGTCGTACACTGTACGGAAGTCTCTGAATAATCCGCACCGTATAGTTTTCCTTTTTCCACCAAACACGATACTCGTTTCAGTGCACGTCCACCTCCGCACCCAATATCCAAAATGACATCTTCGGACTGAGGTTTCATTAGTTCTAATGTCCAAGTGGTTACAGGAGCATGGTGTTCGTTCATTCCTGCAAGCATTTCTCTTCCTTCGGTTCCGAACGGAAATTTATAACTGTTTTTTACATCTTCTGTGATACACATCGCTATATTCTCCTCTTCCAATTTTTATGTTCAGTGAAAAACTGCTTTTATTTAACACGACTATACTGCAATAATCAATTTCTTGTTGATTGCAATTTCTCAATAAGCCAAAATGATTGGTTTTCTAAGGAATACACTATTGCCTCTTATGTTTGATTTTGTACCGATACTGCCCAAACGATGTGTTACACATCACAGGAATATTTTTATTACTTTCATAATCATTATATAGGTGTATAATACAGTACATAACTATCATAATTTATTCCAAAGTCCAGTTCTGACTCTCTGTCTGTAAAGTAACCATATGATGATAAATACCGTTTATATTCAGCAGTTGGGCAGAAGTACCTTCTTCCACCACTTTTCCCTTTTCCAATACAACAATTTTATCTGCAGATGCAACTGTTCTCATACGGTGAGCAATCACCAATACTGTTTTGTCTTGGATTAATCGTGACAATGCAGTTTGAATGACCGTTTCATTTTCAACATCAAGAGACGCTGTAGCTTCATCCAACAAAATAATAGGCGCATTCTTCAAAAATGCACGGGCAATGGAAATTCTTTGACGTTCGCCGCCTGAAAGGCTGCATCCATTTTCACCGATAACGGTATTCCAACCCTCCGGTAATTTACGTGCAAATTCCTCGCAATTTGCCAGTTTTGCTGCTGCCAATACTTCTTCATCGGTTGCATCTTTTCTGCCAACACGAATATTTTCCATAATACTATTGTTGAATAATGTCACATCCTGAAACACAATTGAATATAAAGACAGCAGTGTTTCAGGTTCAATTTGCGAAATATCCATTCCGCCTACCGTAATCTTTCCTTGCTGGATATCCCAAAAGCGAGATGCCAATCTGGATACAGTTGTTTTACCGCTTCCGGACGGGCCGACCAATGCTGTAACTTCTCCCTGCTTTGCCGTAAAAGAAACATCCTCCAAAACGCGTTCCCCTGTGTTGTAAGAAAATCCTACATGGTCAAATACAATATCATATCCCTGATTGGTAAGTGTATCGGAACCTGTTTGGATTGGGTGATCTAAAATCTCTTTCATTCTGCGAATGTTGGTACGGGTGCTGATGACCGCTGCTAAATTCTGTAATACTGTTTGCAAAGGGTCATATAATCGCGCCACTACAAGCAGAAATAAGAAGAATGTCAAAACATCCAATGTACCGTTCACCAGCAACATAGCACCTACCAAAGCAACCGTTACAATACCTAATTTTAAAATTAAAGTTGCAGAAACCACAAATACCGCTGTACCCAATTCTGAAATAATGGCACGTTTTTCTACAGCTTTAATTTTTTTGTCCAATCCCTTTAAGTAAGCTTCTTCTGCGTTATTGGCCTTCAAATCGCGTACTGTTTCAATACATTCTTGGATACCGTCCGCACAAGCCATCTTTGCTTCCATTTGTCTGTTATTTAATTTTTCCTGTACTTTGGCAGAGAAAAATACAATTGCAAAAGATACCGGCAATACCCACAATGCCGCACAAGCCATACGCCAATCATATACAAATAAGCCAATGGCAATCAATGTGGTAGAAATCATGGAACCGACTAATTCAGGGATGAAGTGGGAAAAACTTTGTTCCAAAAAAGTACAGTCAGCCATAATCGTGCTGGTCAAGTCGGCAAGATCTTTTTTCCCAAAAAAGGAGAGTGGAATTTTACGTAACTGCTCTGCCAGTGAGATTCTTCTTTTACCGCTTTCCGTATAAGTTGCAAAATAGGTTGCGTTATATTGAAACCAAGTGGTTAGCACAATCAGAGCAATTGCCACTGCACAACCAACAGAGTAAAAGATGACTCTGCCTGTATTTATAACAGTTTGATTTAATAAGTCGCTTACAAGCCAGTACAGTAAACCTACAGGGAGCATAAGAGATAAATTTTGCAGCATACAAGCAATGCAGCCCTTTATCAAATCTACAGCACCTTGTCTGGAAAGTGCAAATTTTTTCTGAATACGTGTAATCATTTGTTAACCCTCCTTTGCTACTTTCCACTTAACGGAAGTTTGATAATCATGCCACATTTGTGAAAACAAACCGTTCTGTTCCACCAGTTCCCGGCAAGTTCCCTGCTCAACCACATGACCGTTTTGCAGAACAAAAATGTTATCGGCTCCAACAACGGTAGACAAACGGTGTGCTATCATAATCACAGTTTTTTCTTTGGATAACATGGAAAATGCCTTTTGGACCCTGCTTTCATTGTCCGGGTCAGCAAAAGCAGTTGCCTCATCCAAAATAATGATTGGAGAATTTTTCAGCATAACACGGGCAATGGCAATTCTCTGCTGCTCACCTCCGGACAAATAAACTCCTTTGGCTCCAATAACTGTATCTACACCATCCGGCATTTTTTCAATGATATCCATACATTGTGCTGATGTTAATGCCTTCATTACTTCTTCTCTGGAAGCATTCGGATTACTCAAACGGACATTGTCCAGAATAGACGCTTTAATCAATTTACTGTTTTGAAATACAAAAGATACCGTATCCATCAATTCTTCTTTTTTTATGTCTTTTACATTTACTCCTCCAATCAGAACATTTCCAGTCTGGGGATCAAAAAATCTTGCAATGATATTTGCAAGGGTAGATTTCCCTCCCCCGGAAGGGCCCACAAAAGCAACGGTCTGCCCTGCATCAATACGTAGAGATACATCTGTTAGCGCATTTTTCTCCCCGTCATAGCTGTAGCTTACCTGTTTTAATTCTACAGAACTGTCTTTTGGATGTTCTGACGTATTGGTATAATCCAGCGGTTTTGCGTGAAAAATATTGTCAATGCGTTTTAATGCATCTTCCACAATCATGGCATTTTCACTTTGATACATAATTTTTGTCAGCGTGATAGAAATAATTGGCGTTATAATGATATAAAACATTAAATTTAAAATAAATTCATTGGTAATATTATTTTGCGTGAAAATAAGCGCTGCGGCAATCAAAAATACAAATGTACTGTTAATCGCTGCGGTATAGGCCATCATCGGACCTCGCAACTCTTTTGTATAAGCAATGACCCATTTTCCGTAACGGTCTATGGAACCCTTAAAACGTTTGAAAGAAAATACAGTTTGACCGAATGTTTTCACAACAGGAATACCACGTACATATTCCACTGCTTCATTGGACATGTCCTCTAAAGCATTTTGATATTCTTCCATTTTCTTTTTCATTTTGGCACCTGTCATATTTATCATAATTAAAAATCCAAGTACTACAGGTGCAAGACTTAACAGACCCAAGCGCCAATCAAACAGGAACAGTAGTGCCAGCAAACCGATTGGCGTTGCAATTGCTCCCGCTTTATCAGGAAGCTGATGCGCTAAATATGTTTCGGTGGCTGCACTGGATTCATTTACTATTTTACGCAGCTTGCCGCTTCCAAATGTTTCGGCAAATCCAAGGGGCAATTTTACAATATGATGCATTGCATCTATACGGATATTGGAAGCAATACGAAACGCTGCCAAGTGCGAACACATCAGTCCACCTATATATACCAAAATAGACAATACAGAAAATAATACTGCCATCCAGCCGTTATAAGTGAGCATAGTTGCCTCTTCAAAATGGGGCATTACTTCCAATACCTCACGGATGATGTTCCATATATACCAAAATGGAACCAACGCTAATAACGCTCCTATTGCAGAAAGCGCCCATGATGCATAAGTAAGATACTTATGATTCCCTGCATATCCCAAAAGTCTTTTCAGATTAGACTCTTTTTTCACGTTTCATTCCTCCTTATATTTTGTATGGTTGCTGTTACAATAGAATCAATCGGAATATAAATCCAGGTTAGCAATAGCTAACTCAAGAATAAAAATGATAGAGCTCCCTTATGAAAGCCCCATAATCTTTGTCCAGCCGGCCGTATAAAATTCACGCAGTTCTTTGATATATTCTGCGGCTTGTTCCTGTGGCATATCATGAACAACAATTTCAAAAAATCCGGAAAACATACCGCTAATCAGCATATGTTCTAATTGACTGTCGATTTTTTTCACATGATACCCTAAGCTTTTTAAAACTGCGATGAACTGATGAGTTGCTTTTACTTCTACTTCTACCAACGTATGAATAAAGTTCTCATACTCTGTGCCGTCTGCTGAGCATATCAGCAATTTAAAAGCATCAAAATGCTCGTAAATGTATGTGACCATCCAGTCCATACATTGACCGGATACTTTTCCCATATGCTCCGGTTGTTCTGACGGCGGAAGTTCAGCAAAGGAGTCTTGCGCATGGTGATAAACGGACAAAAATGTTTGTGCCGGTTCATCTACCAATGCGCGGAATAAGTCTTCTTTGCTGTTGTAATAACCGTAAAAAGCACCCGTTGTTACGCCCGCTTCTTTTACAATACTGCGTAAAGATGCAGAACGAAATCCTTTTGCCAAAAACTCTTTTTTCCCTGCATTTAAAATACTAGACAATGTATTTGTTTCTTCTGCAGTCAACCAATCGCCTCCATATAACAGCGTTATATAACACTGTTATAATAACAAACTGTTTTTCTTTTGTCAAGAAAAACGGTCATCTCTATTTTAAAATTGTAAAAATAAAACAGCTTTGGTTTACACATTCAACCAAAGCTGTTTTTATTATTCCGTTTCTGCTGTTTGTAATTGGATATACTCTTCTGCCATATATGCGGCTACAGCACCGTCTGCTACTGCTGTTACTACTTGCCGTAACGGTTTGGTTCTGATATCACCTGCTACAAACACCCCCAATTGAGATGTTTTTGTATTTTCCTCCGCAATTACATAACCGTTTCCATCCAGTTCAATTTGCTTTTCATATAGTTTGGTGTTTGGAACATTGCCTATGGCTACAAATACGCCTTGACAATCTATGGTCTGTAATTGACCCGTATGTTTATTTTTAATTCGAATTCCGGTGACTGTGTTATCGTGCAGAATTTCTTCTACTGTACTGTCCCATACAAAAGTTACATTTTCTGTCTGCTTTAACACATCATAATAAACTGCTGCAGCTCTGAGCGTATCTCTTCTGTGTACCACATATACTTGTTTGCATAATTTTGATAAAAATACAGCGTCAGCTGCCGCCGTATCTCCCCCGCCAATGACTGCAACCGTCTTATTTCGGAAAAATGCACCGTCACAAGTGGCACAGTAAGAAACTCCTTTTCCTCTTAATTCACGTTCCTCAGGTAAGCCTAACTCTCTTGCGGATGCACCGGAGGCGATAATAACGGATTTGGCGCTATATACAGTACCATTGGAAACAGTCACTTCTTTTATCTTTTGGTCTAATTGAACAGAACTTACTTCTTCTGTTCTGTGCTCTATTTGAAAACGTTCTGCTTGTTTTTCCATATCCATCGCCAGTGTAAAACCGTCAATTCCTTCAGGAAAGCCCGGATAATTATCAATATGAGCTGTAATTCCCATTTGACCTCCCGGCATATATTTTTCTAAAAGTAATGTTTTCATTGCTGCACGCCCACAATAAATTGCGGCTGTATATCCGGCCGGTCCGCCGCCGATAATAATTACATCATATATCTCTGTAGCCATTGAATCATTCCTTTACTTTTATTTGTACTATTATACACTAAAATGGTGCAGAATGAAACAGAAAAGTAAAATCTATTCATTCTAACTATATTTTAATTATAGTTTTAGTCATAATTTCAATAATTATAATTTTGGTTGACTTCACGTTGGCTGAACGGTAAAATAGAATCAAACAGTTTAGGAGGAGAATTATGAGTAATACAAATAACGAGGAATTTGAAGTAGACCTAATTACCCTAATAGATGATGAAGGCAAAGAACATGAGTTTGAAATTCTTGATGTAATTGAAAACGATGACGGCTGTTTTTATGCATTGCTTCCAACATTTGAAGATCCGGCTGCTTCCATTGAATCAGAAGGTACTTACTACATCTTTGAAGCAATTGAAGAAGATGGCGAAGAACAATTGGCTGAAGTGGAAGACGAAGAATTACTCGATAAGCTTGCAGAAATTTTTGAAAGTCATTTTGACGAGCTGTACGAATCCGCAGACGAAGAATAAGCTTTTTTAGGTAAAAATTCATAACTATTTTTTCAAAAAAGAATTATAAATAAAAAAAAGCGTGATATAATAACTCCAGAAAATAAAAATCCTGCCCGGTGCGTGGACCGTTGCATAAGTAACCCTACACCTTTATTTTAGGGAGCCCGTTCTCCGCTGACGGACTGCAGACCTCCCGTTTTTTCGGAAGAAGGGAGTACGAACTCAGTGGGAGGGCACCCACCTGCTCTTGAGTAGCAGGTTACTCTTAGCACATTACGGCCGGGCGGGCCTTGTTTTTACAGCAAAAGATCTTTGGCTTGGCCAAAGGTCTTTTTTCATTTTCGTTCCTATATGGACATATAATTTGAAATCATATATAATAAAGCCATATCAAATTAAGTGAAAAATTATTATGAATGGAGCATCCGAATGAGCAAGTATCTTGTAATTACAGATTCTACCGCCGATTTTACTCCTGAGCAAATTGAACAACTTGGCATTGAAGTAATTCCTATGGAATTTTTAATGGATGATAAAACATATTTAAACTACCCTGACGGCCGTGAAATGACCAATGAGCAATTCTATGCAGCTATGAGAAATGGCAGCATGCCTACCACTACTCAGATTACGTCAGCCCGTTTTGTAGAAATATTTGAACCTCACTTAAAAGAAGAAACAGATTTGCTGTATATTTGTTTTTCTTCTGCCTTGAGCGCAACCTATGAGCGCTCTGTAACAGCTGTGGAAGAACTGCGCGAAAAATATCCTCAACGCCAAATTTATACAGTTGATTCTCGTTCTCCAAGTATGGGAGAAGGTCTTCTTGTAATTCATGCATTGGAAATGCTGAAAAATGGTGCTTCTGTGAAAGAAGCGGCCCAGTGGGCAGAAGAAAACCGTAAGTATGTTCGTTTATGGTTTACGGTAAACGATTTAAACCACTTAAAACGCGGCGGAAGAATTTCTGCGGCAGCAGCCTTATTCGGCGGCATGCTTGGAATTAAACCTGTATTGCAAGTAAATGAAAACGGAGAATTGATTCCAACAGAAAAAATCCGCGGTCGTAAACAATCGTTAGACTGTATTGTGAACAGAATGGCGGAAACAATTGTAAATCCGGAAGAACAAACAATATATGTCGTTCACGGAGACTGTCTGTCTGATGCAGAATATGTAGCGAATTTAACCAAAGAAAAAATACCAAATGTAAAAGATATTAAAATCCAATTTGTAGGTCCGATTATAGGAAGCCATACGGGTGACGGCATTATGTGCGTCATTTATATGGGAAAAGAACGTTCCATTTAAAAAAAGGATGTCAGATTCAAATCTGACATCCTTTTTTATTGGGAGTGTTCGCTTTGGAAAGACAGATTCCGTACAAATCATAAAATTCTTGTGGAGACAACTGCTCCAACCAACGGGATTCTACTGCGAAACAAATTTCGCTTTCATGTTGACTGGGCGGTACATCAAAATCGGGATATACAATTAAATCCCCTTTTGTAGCATAGAACTCGCACAGCTTTTGACAAATCATATGATTGACTACTGTTACCGCTACCTCTTTCTCAATCGAGTTGCGCACGCAAAGGTAGGAGGGTATCAATAAAGGTCCTTCCTGCGGTATCTGCATGAATGTTTCTGTATTATCGGCTCTGAGGGCATAAATAGACGGTACCAAGGCAGTTTGTACCTTCCCTGTTTTTACCTGACGAAATGCACCGATTGGCATATCCTCTACGATGCTGTTACGCAAAACATGTTCGGCAGCTTCTTTTCCGTAACGATTCCAAATGGCTTTTGTAACGGTTTTTCCTGCGGAATTGTTAATGCCTCCAAAGGCCAACGGATGAATTTCATCCATTTTTTTGTTTTTACAATGATTCGGATTGGTCGTAAAATACACCAACGGAATGGATATAAAGGGCAATAAATACGGACTGCGCTCTACCAATTCAAGTGCTGTGCTGTTTTTGAAAGAAACCCAATCATGACATGGATATAAATCCGGCTCCAATTTAGAAAAAATACGGGAATCCTCAAATACTTCCAAGTCAGCAGACACGATGATATCAGGTAGTACCGCATCTTTTTTATAAAGATACTCAGACATATGTTCCGGATATCCCATGCCAAAATAAGTAACATTTAATTCAATATCATATGGGAGTAATGCTTGCTTTACTTCTTCTAAAAACATTTTTTCATAATTATGTAGTATGCAGATATGATTCCAATACAACGATACCTTCTTCATTTAAAAACACGCTCCATTTCTAATGGCATCCTGCAAATTTTTTTGTTTTCTATACTCTTTGCTTAATTGATGAAACGTTTCTTCTTCTGTTTTACTTCTCTGTATCACTTGTTTGATTGCTCCCGCTTCCATGACAATACGCTGTTTCGCCATGAATGCGGTATGAGGGTCATGGGTAACAATCATGACTAACTTTTCTTTGGACAATAATAACGCAAACGCTTTTTCTTTATCAATACCTGCATTTTCTATTTCATCAATTAGCACAATCGGACTGTCGCAAATGCATGCAATATCCGCTATCATTAACGCTCTTGTTTGGCCGCCGCTTAACAAATTTAAACTTTGATTTGGCATAATTGCTTCCGGTGTAATTTGATTTGCTTGACAGATAAGCTCATCGGAATTGATTTGCTTTGCTCTGCAACGTGCGTGTAAATTCAAAAAATCCTTTACGGTTGTATCCAACATGAAGCGCATATTCTGCCCTAAATGCGCAACAAAATGCAATGACCGTTCCTGGCGCTCTTCCCATGAAAAATTTTTATCATCAATGAACACACTTCTTTGCGTAATGGTATCATGATTTGCAAGTTGCTCAATATCTTTAATCAATCTGCTTTTTCCGGAACCTGTATTGCCCACAATGGTATATAATTCACCTCGAAACAAATCTAAACGCTGAATTCCTTCCGGATTTCCATATTTATCGTTTCCCCCATAAATGGTTAACTTATGCATGATGTTCACCTGCCTTAAAATTCAATCTTTCCCACTACACCTTGCTGATACGCGCTTCCTACCCTTTTTTCTCCGACGCAATACGAGCAAACACCGCTTGGCATACTGTGGCGTAATACATCATCATCAAAATTAGTTTCTTTGAAAAAACAGCTTAACCAATCTGCCAACCCCTCTGCTCCGTAACCTGTCAATCCATCCACAGTAAATAATTTGGCTGTAGGATTCAGCTCTTTAATTTTCCACAAAATAATTTCCCGTTCCGCTTGAGACACCATGTCAATTTTGGTAAGTACCACAAAATCAGCATAAGTCAGCATTGGCCCAAGCTGCGCCGGTGCATGACAGCTGGAAGTGCAGTCCAGTACGCAGCCCGCTGCCATCTGTTCCGTAGCAGGAGAACATCTGTGACAAAGACCTGCTGTTTCAATCAGTAAAACATCACTCTGTTTCTCATCTGCCCAGTGATACAGCTCCGGAAGATTTGAAACCAGAAAGTGGTCGGGACAGATATCACCGCTAATACCTACCACATGAGGAATACCCATATTTTGATAAACCGAACCGTCTCTTGTAGCAACACAGTCAATTTTGCACACAGATAATGCCAAATCTTTACTTTGAAGCAATGGTATGATATTCTTTAGTACAGCAGTTTTTCCAACTGCAGCCCCTCCCGAAATCAGCACAACTTTTTTCAGCAAATCTCTCAACTCCAAATGTTACAAGTTAGCAAAAGCTTACCAAGTATTTTGCTAACTGTCAGTATCATGTGAGACTCCCTTTATAAGCTTTTTATATTGACATTGTTACCAAAGCTAGGTACAATATTTTTGTAGTTAGCATTGTCTAACCTTGGTGTCGAAGGGAGATGAACTATGCCAAATAAAGAATTTCTGGAAGCAATTGCATCATCTGATTTCTTAAATGGCTGTTCGTTTGATTCTTCATCTGTCATTCGAAAAGCTTACAATGCAGGGGCATATTTAAGCGATAATAACAATGGTAAGGGCTTTATTGGTCTAATTGCCTCCGGTATACTGGACATTTACTCTGTTGCTCTTGACGGACGCGATACTATGCTGAATTCTCTGCATAAAGGAAATTGTTTTGGAATTTGCAATTTGTTCGATTGCGCACAAATGGAAACTGTCATTCGCAGCCGTACCAATGCTGTTGTATACTTTATACCAAAAAATATCATTGTGACAGCTATGGAACAGGATGCTTCATTGGCGATGAAATATGCTTTGGTTTGCAATAAAAAAATACAATTTTTGATTAAACGTATCGAATTAATCTCTACACAAAGCTGCCGCAGCAAATTGGCAGAATACCTAATTTCAAATCAGGACGCAGAAAATTGTATTATACCAAATTGCTCCAGAGAAGTGCTGGCAAGCCGCATTGGTATTAGCCGTGCAGCCCTTTTTAGGGAGTTGTCCGAACTTCAAAAAGCAAAACTGATTGAAGTCAATTCCACAACAATTAAAATCATCAATCAGGTTGGATTGGAACATACCATATATTCTTAAATCCGACTTGTAATACATTCAAAAAAAGAGAGGGTATGAATATGAAAAAATTATTATCTTTCGCACTAGGATTGAGTGTGCTGGTTGCAGTTGTATTGACCGGCTGTTCCTCCAGTAGCTCAACAGAATCCGGCAGCAATTCATCTACTGCCAGCCAAGCACAAACTTCCACTCCGGTTGATATGAATGTAACCGCACTCAAAGGTCCAACTGCAATGGGTATGGTTAAATTTATGAATGACTGCGAAGAAGAAACAATTACAGATAACAACTACAATTTTTCTATTGCTGCTTCCATTGATGAAGTAACTCCAAAAATTGTACAAGGTGAAATTGACATTGCCGCAGTTCCTGCCAACGTAGCTTCTGTTTTGTACAATAATACAGAAGGCGGCGTAAAGGTATTGGCAATTAATACACTTGGCGTTCTTTATATGGTAGAATCCGGTGATACCATTCATTCCGTTGAAGATTTACGAGGCAAAACCATTTATGCCAGCGGTAAAGGTGCTACTCCTGAATATGCACTAAACTATATTCTGGAGCAAAATGGTATTGACCCTGCAAAAGATGCAACCATTGAATGGAAAAGTGAACATTCTGAATGTGTGGCTGCTCTAAATGCTTCCGAAAATGCAATTGCAATGCTTCCACAACCTTTTGTTACAACAGCACAAAGCAAAAACAGCAATCTGCGTGTTGCTCTTGACTTAACAGAAGAATGGGACAAATTGCAAGAAAATGCAGAATCTCCTTCCACTTTGGTAACAGGTGTGGTAGTTGCAAGAACTGAATTTATTGAGCAAAATCCACAAGCTGTGGAAGATTTTCTAAAACATTATCAAGAATCCGTAGACTATGTGAATAACAATGTAAATGAAGGTGCTGCTTTGGTTGGTAAGTATGATATTGTAACAGAAGCAGTGGCACAAAAAGCAATTCCTGAATGTAACATTACTTTCATCAGCGGAAATGAAATGAAAGAAAAACTTTCCGGCTACCTTTCCGTATTAAACGATCAAAACGCAAAATCCATCGGCGGAAAACTACCGGCAGACGATTTCTATTACAATGCCTAAAAAAAACAAGCGCCCGGGAAAAATTAAATTATGGTCTGTTGCCGTATGGCTTATCATATGGCAAATTTGTGCCTTAATCATCGGACAGAACATCCTGTTGGTTTCTCCTGTTACTGCATTCCAAAGATTGTTTGAGCTGGCCTGTACCGGAGAATTCTGGTTATCCATTACATTTTCTCTGTTAAGGATTATCGGCGGCTTTTTAGCTGCCTGCATTGCCGGAATTCTTTTGGCAGCTCTTTCCGCTAAATTCAAATATGTGGAGCAATTCTTGGCTCCATTTATGCTGACTGTTAAGGCAGTTCCCGTAGCGTCCTTTGTCATACTGATTCTAATTTGGGTTTCTTCCAAAAACTTATCCATTATTATTTCCTTTTTGATTGTTTTGCCTGTGATTTATACCAATATCAAAGATGGTATTTCATCATGCGACAAACAATTATTGGAGATGGCACAAGTATTCCGCATTTCTCCTATGAGAAAAATTCGTTACATTTATATTTCTCAGATTATGCCCTTTTTCCGCGCTGCCTGCAGCATTTCTCTTGGATTATGCTGGAAGTCGGGCGTAGCCGCAGAAGTCATTGGAATTCCAAAAAATTCTATTGGAGAAAATTTATATAACGCAAAAATTTATCTGGATACTCCTGATTTATTTGCTTGGACGGTAGTCATTATTTTAATCAGCCTTATTTTTGAAAAATTATTTATTTATTTTCTGGACAAAGGCATAAAAAGGCTTGAAAGGATATAAGATGGCACTTACAATCAATCATTTATCCAAATCGTTTGGCGAACATATCGTTCTGAAAGATTTCAGTGCGAACATTCCTATAGGGCAAGTAACACTGTTAACCGCGCCATCCGGAAAAGGAAAGACAACGCTTTTGCGTATTTTAATGGGACTTGAAACAGCTGACAGCGGTGAGTTTTCAGATTTCAGCGGTCTTAAACAAAGTGCAGTTTTTCAAGAAGACAGATTATGCGAAAATTTAAGCGCATTGTCCAACATTAAACTGGCATCTCCTCAATTGCAAAACGAAACAATTGCAGAGGCATTAAATAAAGTAGGCCTGGCAGAATATGCACATTGCCCTATTTCAGAATTCTCAGGCGGAATGAAAAGAAGAGTGGCAATCTTGCGTGCATTGCTTGCTGATTATGACATTTTATTTTTAGACGAACCTTTCAAAGGTTTGGATGCAGAAACAAAGGAATTGGTGATGTCTGATGTAAAACAGCGCAGTCAGGGAAAAACCGTTATTCTTGTAACGCATGATCTAACAGAAGCTGAAATGCTGGATGCTGTTTATAAAATTGAACTTTAAATATTTTAATATCACTTCACAAAAACACTTTTTCTGACGTATCTCCATATTGGTCAGAAGAAGTGTTTTTGTTCTATATCATGTATCTCAACACATTGACAAAACAGAATAAGAGATTTATGATACAGATAGAAAACACAGCAAAGCTAAGAGGTGTATGGCATGAAACGCTGCATTGTAAAAGCCGGAATCATTTTCGAATATAATATACAGCAGGAGGCTGTAAATGATGACTCCGGCAAAACAAATATATCCGCGCTCAGGAGATAACCATACGGTTTATTTAAATCAAGTAATTACCAATCCAAATATTATCATCGGTGATTACACGATGTATCACGACTTCAGAAAAGACCCTACATTATTTGAACAAAATAACGTACCATATCATTATCCAATCAATCACGATAAACTCATCATAGGAAAATTTTGCTCTATCGCATGCGGTACAAGATTTTTATTCAACAGTGCCAACCATTCCTTAATGTCTTTATCCACTTATCCCTTTCCACTATTTTTCGAGGAATGGAATCAAAACCCATGTGATGTAACAAAGTCTTGGAACAATAAAGGTGATATTGTCATTGGAAATGATGTATGGATTGGATTTGAAGCTGTCATTATGGCAGGTGTTACAATTGGTGATGGTGCTGTAATTGGAGCACGCGCTCTTGTCACAAAAGACATACCACCCTATACCATTGTAGGAGGAGTACCTGCAAAGCCAATCAAAAAACGTTTTTCTGAGAAAACAATAGAAACTTTACTTCAAATTCGATGGTGGGATTGGTCAAAAGAAAAAATACAGAAGCATATTCCTGCCATACAATCCGGCAGCATAGAACAGCTGATAAAATAATGTTCTATGTTTCTATAAAAACTTTTATATAAATTACTTCCATGTCTATGGATCATCGTTTCATTTGGAGGCGCAGTATGGAAATAACTGAAATCATAATAGAAACTCTGCTGGGGATTCTGCTGATTGTTTTTGCTTATCTGATTGGCTGCAAAGGTCAAATTCAGCTTTTGCATTCCTACCATTATCAAAATGTAAGTGAGGAAGACAAAAAGCCCTATACCCAAAAGATGGGAATAGGAAACTTTATCCTTGGCATTGGTATACTGATGATGCCTTATTTGAACCTAATCTATATGCCATTGGGATACTATACTGTGATACCGTTTATCATAGTCGGTATTGTATGGATGATTGTTTGTACCATAAAATACAACGGAAGTTTATTTGGAACAAAGAGAAAATAAAATACCCATCTGCTCTTTTCAGAAAGCAGATGGGTATTTTGTTTTTCCTGCTACAAGGAATTTTTATGATTTCTGCGAAAATCCAAATAGTCTTGCAATATAATGGTGGCTGCTACGGCATCTACCACCGCTTTTCTTTTCTTGCCACGTGTATCTGTGGAGTTTAAATAACCATGTGCGGTAATGGTCGTACCTCTTTCATCCCGTAAGGTTACAGGCAACTGCGTCTTATTTTGCAGTTTTTCTGCAAAACTACGGCAGCGCTGTGCGCTCTCCCCTTCACTGCCATCCATATTTCGGGGCAGACCCACTACAAGCAATTTGGGGTGTTGCTCAGAAATAATTTGGGATATCTTTTCCAACAGACGTTCCTCATTGTGTTCATGTATTACAGCCACAGGAGAAGCCAGCATTTCACTTTCATCACAAATAGCAATTCCGGTACGCGCTTTGCCCAAATCAACTGCCATGATTTTCATTGAAACATCTCCTCATCCCATTCTGTTTTGATACGATTTTCCGGTTTCCACCACGTTTGTTTTGAAAAAGTAGATGTTTCTCCCGATAAATGGGAAGCATCATTGGCTAGTACCACGGTAGGCTCAAATGCATCATCAAAATCAATGATACTGACAGCAGTATTATCACACCAGTCTACCTCATTGATTTGCTCAATCGGCTTTCCCATTGCCCAGCACAGAAAATTACGAATGGCACAGCCATGAGAAGTTATACAAATCTGTTTTCCTTGATTCTTCTCTACAATTTCCAATACCGCATGTTTCATGCGCTCATATACATGACGCATAGGTTCCCCGTTCTTCGGAGCAAAATCATATGGCCTTGTATTCCATAACACTGTATCTTCAGGGAACAATCCGGGAAGGTCTCTCCAATAATGACCTTCCCAATCCCCGCCGTTAATTTCAATTAAATCTTCATGAATTTGAACCGTTAAATTACGAAAGCTGTTAATTGCTTCCGCTGTTTGATAGGCCCGTTTTAACGGACTGGAATAAATGGCGTCTATCTGCATATTACGGCAGCGCAGTCTCAGCAAGTCCAACTGCTTTCTTCCATTTTCACTGATGTCGGCATCTGTATGTCCTTGAAATACACGTTTGATATTTCCTTCCGCCTCGCAATGACGAATTAAAATAATACGAGTCATATCAATTTATTCTCCCCAAGGAATCATTTTGCCGGTCAATTCTGTTACGGATGCAATTCCATGCTCATCTAAATATTTGTTTAGTCCTTCTACAATTTCCACAGGCGCATATGGATTGGTAAAGAATGCAGTACCAATCTGCAAAGCAGTAGAACCTGCCAACATCAATTCAACGGCATCTTTCCAATTGGATACACCGCCCATACCTACAATCGGAATTTTCACACGATTATATGCCTGCCAAATCATACGAACAGCAATGGGCAATAATGCAGGACCTGATACACCCCCTGTATTATTGCGAATAATAGGGCGACGGGTTTGAATATCAATTCTCATACCTGTTAAGGTATTAATCATGGAAATCGCATCTGCACCGCCTGCTTCGGCAGATGCGGCAATGTCACCAATATCCGTTACATTTGGAGATAATTTTACCATAAGAGGTTTTGTACAATGTTTGCGTACTGCTGCGGTAATTTGCTCTACTCCCATACAGGAAGTGCCAAATTGAACACCGCCTTCCTTTACATTCGGACAGGAGATATTCATTTCCAACATATCTACGTTGGTATCGGATAATTTTTCTGCCATAGCGCAGTATTCTTCGGGAGTATTTCCCGCAATATTGGCAATGACTACGGTACCTTGTTCTTTCAACCAAGGCAAATCATGTTCAATAAAATAGTCTACTCCTGGATTTTGCAGACCGATTGCATTGAGCATGCAACCCGGGGCTTCTGCAATTCTCGGCGGAGGATTGCCCAAACGCTCTTTCAGGGTAATACCCTTACTTGAAATTCCGCCTAATGTGGAAAGCGGATAAAACTCATTATATTCTCTTCCAAAACCAAATGTACCTGATGCTGCAATCAATGGGTTGGAAAAATCGACACCTGCAACTGTTACACGTAAATCAGCCATACTTAAAACCACCTTTTCTATTCCTTGTTTTGTTAAAATACAATCTTTTTATAATCAAAAACTGGTCCGTCTTTACATACATGGCTGTATGTTTCATCTTGTTTTTCTTCTCTTTTGGTTTTGCAGGCACAACCAAGGCAAGCACCTACACCGCACGCCATTCTTTCTTCCAAAGATACTTGGAACGGTACATTACGCTCATCCGCAACATGTGCCAGTGCTTTCAGCATCGGCATTGGACCGCAAGCAAACATTTCTTCAAATACAATGTCACCAATACAGTCCGTTACCAAACCGTGATGACCATAGGTACCGTCATCTGTTACTACAATTACGTTACAGCCTGCTTTTATAAAATCCTGTTCCAAAATCACGAATTCTTTGCTGCGAAAACCGATTACGACCGTTGCATTTTTTCCATATTGTTTTGCCAAGTACAACAACGGAGGCACGCCAATACCGCCGCCTACCAACAATACTTTTTTCTTTGTATCCCCAATTTCATAACCATGACCCAAAGGTGCCAATAGATTCATGGTGTCATCTGTTTTCAATTGAGAAAGAATTTCCGTACCTTCTCCGCGAATTTGAAATACAATGCGCAAGGTATTATTTTCTTTATTGACATCACAAATGGAAATGGGCCTGCGCAGTGTTTTTCCCGGCACCTGAATATGTACAAATTGACCCGGCTGTGCAATTTGTGCAAGCTCACCTGCAAACAAAGTAAAATCATACGTGTCCGTTGCTATTTTTTGTTTGCTTATAATTCTGCATGTTTTTACATCAAATTTCATAACATCCTCCATTTTTCCGTGAACAGGAATCAACCAATTTTTCCAATGCGGGCAATCAACTCGTCACGCATGCGTATTGCTTCTTCCGCTGCTGCTTTGGCATAATCCGTTTCCGCAACTTGATTCTTTTGCCATGCACACATAATGCCGCGTGAAGAATTAATCAAGGCCCCAAGACCTTTTCTGTCAAAACCGGGAGCTACATCATCAGCACCGCCGCCTTGTGCTCCATACCCCGGTACCAAGAAAAATGTATGCGGCAATTTTTCGCGCAGTTCTTTCAGCTGTTCCGGATAAGTTGCACCAACTACTGCTCCGACCGCACTGTAACCGTACTTACCCATATGCTCTGCTCCCCATGCTTCACACATATGTCCCATAGTTTCATAAATACTCTCATTGGAATCCAGCTTTAAATCCTGCAATTCTCCTGAGGACGGGTTAGAGGTTTTCACTAATACAAAAATACCTTTATCTTGTTTATCGCAAATATCCAGCAACGGTAAAATACCATCAGAGCCTAAATATCCGTTGACTGTGAGGGAATCTCCCGCAAACGGTACAATTTTTTCACCTTGCACGTCTACTTCTCCCAGATGCGCAACCGCATATGCTTCCATGGTTGTACCAATATCATTTCGTTTGCCGTCTGTTACCACAAACATACCCTTTTCTTTTGCATAGGCTATGGTATCATGCAAAGCCTTCATTCCTTGCCAACCATACATTTCATAATAAGCGCACTGTGGCTTTACAGCAGGCACAATGGTATGCAAAGCATCTATTAATCCTTTGTTAAACTCAAATAAAGCGGCAGCCGCCCCTTCTAATGTGTGACCATATTTTTCAAAACAAGCTTCTTTGATATAGGTTGGAATATAACTAAGCTTTGGGTCAAGCCCTGCTACGGTTGGATTTTGTTTCTCGATGATATTTTCGATTAAACGGTCTAAAGACATGTTGTTTCCTCCGAACAATTTATAATATGCAATATATCAATTTCATTTCATGCGATAAAAGTTATATAAAATGATTATAACAAAATTCGCAATATTTGCAAAGACTTTATAAACAATAACATACAGGATTCTAAAGTAATTTGATTGGATAATAAACGGTAATTTTTCCTTACATAAAAATAGTATTTGAAAGTATGAAACAGATTTCATACCATCAAATACTATATCAATTAATCCAATTCGTTAAATACAATTTTTCCGCCGCACACCGTAAATTTTACTTTTCCTATCAACTGTTTATTCTTAAAGACACAGTTTTTGCTTTTACCATGTAATTTATCTACATCAACAGTCCATTCTTCATCTTTGTCAATGAGAATCACATCCGCAGGGCTTCCTTTCTTTAAAGTGCCTGCCGGAATACCCAATAGTTGTGCCGGTTTTGTTGACATCTTTTCAATCAGCTGCAACATAGTGCAATGTCCCTGTTTGACCAAAGCTGTAATACCTGCTGACAAAGATGTTTCCATACCAATAGCTCCATTTGGCGCTTTTTCAAAATCAGCCTTTTCTGTTGGTGTATGTGGCGCATGGTCCGTAGCAATTGCATCCAATGTGCCGTCTTTTAATGCTTCGATTACTGCCAATCGATCCGCTTCCGTTCTTAAAGGAGGATTCATTCTGTAATCGGCATCACGTTTGAGTAGCTCTTCTTCTGTCAAGCTAAAGTAATGAGGAGCCGTTTCTGCCGTTACTGCCACACCTCTTGCTTTTGCGTCGCGTATTAACGCAATGGAAGTGGCAGTACTTACATGACAAATATGAATCGGAACATTGTAAGCTGCGGCCAACGCGATTTCTCTGGCTGTTCCACAGTCTTCCGCAGCAGCAGGAATTCCTTTTACGCCCAATGCCTCTGCTACTTTTCCGCCATGAATAATACCGCCTTTTGCCAAATACAAATCTTCACAGTGAGACACAACCGTCATACCAAGCTTTGGCGCAGCCTGCATAGCCTCAGCCATAAATTCTGTATTAATCACAGGTCTTCCGTCATCGCTTAAGGCAATCGCACCAGCCTCTTTTAAAGCTGCTAAGTTGCAAAGCACATCGCTTTGCAATCCTTTTGTAATAGCGGCCGATACATATACATGGGCATCTGCATCTTTTGCTTTATTTAAAATATACTGCACTGTTTCTACATTATCTACTGTTGGATTTGTGTTTGGCATTGCCAGTACACTGGTAACGCCACCTGCAGCAGCTGCCTTACAACCACTGATAATGTCTTCCTTTTCGGTCTGACCCGGATCGCGTAAATGTACATGCATATCTACCAAACCGGGAGCAGCAATTAACCCACTGGCGTCTATGGTAACTTCTGTTTCGTATTCCAGATTAGTACCAATGTCAGCTATCACACCGTCTACTAAAAAAATGTCTCCCTCGCAATCCATATTTGTTGCAGGGTCACATATATGAGCATTCTTAATTAAAATTTTCACCATATTTTATACGCTCCCTCTCTGCACTGTTTTTTATATTATAGCATTAAAAAAATTGCTTTGCAATTTTTTACTGACAAATGCTAAAACGTTCTTGCCAACAGCCAAAACTTTAGTTTTGCAGCTGTTGCTAGGTTGTTATAGCATAGAAAAAATTACAAAGTAATTTTTAACGTTGGAGCGCTAAAACGTTCTAGTCAACAATCAAAATCTGTGATTTTGCATTTGTTGCTAGGTTGTTATAACATAAAAGAAATTGCTACGCAATTTCTAACAGATAAATGTTAAAACGTTCTGATAATAGCCAAAATTTGAACATTGAAAGATGTTCCTTTCAATGTTTGTTTTGTTGCTATTATCTGGTTGTTATCGTCTAAGAAAAATCGCTCTGCATATTGAGTAAACAAATATTAAAAGAAAGTCTTCCAGATGCGAACTAAAGTCTTTTTTGTGCATTATTAAATATGACAGAAAAATTTTGTAAGTGCAAGCACTTCTCTTCCATAAGAAGAAGAAAAAATATACCACGGCGTCTCAGCGCATACTGCATAAGAACGCATTCCTAATTCATCAGCCAATCTGCCTGCCCTAAATTCATGATAGTACTCAGTAATAATCGCTATATTTTGGTTCCAACCTTTCGATTGAATAATCTGTTTTGCATTTGCTAAATTCTCTTTTGTATTACGTGAGCTGGTATCCTTTTCAATTCTTTTGGAGGAAATTCCTTTCTGCACCAAATAATCATACATAGCCTCTGCTTCCGAAGGCGTATCTTTATCTCCCAGACCGCCTGTCACCACACAATTTACCGTTGGATTTTCCTCTAAATATTCTACAGCTCTGTCTAACCTTGCTGTTAATGACGGTCCCAACTCATTTTCTTCAAGGGGACACCCCAATACAACTGCCGTTACATTCGCCAAAGGTACCTGATTGATTGCAAATATCATCAAACCGGTTAAAAATGCAATCCAAATTCCAAATATCACAGCCAGAAAATTCACAATACTAAATGTAACAAAGTATGGTTTTTGAGTCAATTTTCTTTTACAAAAACGTTTTACAGGAAAATAGGCCATAACAAGAATGCTGACAGCAATACCAAAATAAGACCCTATATTAAATATGCCAAAGAAAAAAGGAATACAAAACCAAATAAATATTGCAAAGCCTGCTGCTATGGTTACCAGTTCGTACCACTTTATATTCATTTTTTTATCAGACAACGCTTTCATATAAACCCCTCTCCAATTGGGACTATTTTACTATATCATACCATAAGGTAGGAATGACTGCAAATTGATTTCTGCATTATTACAAAGAAATATTTTATAACGGTAAAAAGACTCCAAAGCCGATGCTTTGGAGTCTTTTATTTACAGCTGAACTGTTTTATTTCGTTTTACAAAAGTGGTATGTAAAATTTGATGCGCAATATGACTGCCCGGTTCTTCTAAGTATTCCTGATAAACTTGCTTAACAATCGGACTTTCATGGCTTTTTCTAAACGGAAGATTCTTATCTTCTTCATATAACGCTTTGGCACGCAGTGATTTTAAATCAGTGAAATTACGTACTTCTGCCGGTTGTATCGGCTGTCCTCCGCCATTAACGCAACCACCGGGACAACACATAATCTCAATAAACTGACAATCCGCTTCTCCAGAGCGTACTTTTTCCAATAATGTATTGGCATTTTCCAGTCCACTGACAACAGCAACCTTTACTTCCAGCCCATTTAAGTTATAAGTTGCCTCTTTATAATCTTGTGTGCCGCGTACTTCATGGTACTCTATATTTTCCAAAGGTGCGCCAAAAATCGTATCTGCCGCTGTTCTGAGAGCAGCTTCCATAACGCCGCCTGTTGCGCCAAAAATAGCACCCGCACCGGTGCTGACTCCCATAGCAGGATCAAATTCTTCATCCGGTAAATTTGCAAAATCAATGTTGCATTGTTTTAACAAACGTCCAATTTCACGTGTTGTCAATACAATATCCACATCTTGAATACCGTCTCCGGCTGCATCCTGATCCTCTCGGTCAATTTCAAACTTTTTCGCAGTACAAGGCATAATGCTTACAGATACAATATTTTTAGGGTCAATCCCATTTTTCTCAGCATACCAAGTTTTCAACATTGCACCTGTCATTTGTTGAGGAGACTTACATGTGGATACATTTGGCAATAGGTCAGGAAAATAATGTTCACAGAATTTTACCCAACCAGGAGAACAAGATGTAATCATGGGTAATACACCGCCTGTTTTGACACGATGTATAAATTCATGAGCCTCTTCCATGATGGTAAGGTCTGCTCCAAAATCAGTGTCAAATACTTTATCTACACCCAATCTGCGCAGAGCCGCTACCATTTTACCTTTTACGTTTGTACCAATCGGCATATCGAAACATTCGCCCAAAGTAGCACGAATAGAAGGTGCTGTTTGCACTACAACATATTTTTCAGGGTCGTTAATCGCTGCCAATAATTCGGCTGTTTGATCACGCTCAACCAACGCGCCTGTCGGACAGCTTACGATACATTGTCCGCAGGAGACACAGCTTACTTCTGCCAAAGGCAAGTTAAACGCACATCCGATTTGTGTATCGAAACCACGGTTGTTTGCACCGATTACTGCTACGTGCTGATGTTCACAAGCTGCAACACAGCGGCGGCATAACACACATTTCGCATTATTACGCACCAAATGAGCAGTAGATGTATCCGGTACACTTGCCGGTTTTTCTCCGTCCAATTTATCTTCAACATCTACACCCAACTCTGCACAAAGCTGCTGTAATTCGCAAGTGCCGTTACGTACGCAGGACAAACATTTTCTTTCATGAACAGAAAGCAATAATTGAAGTGTTGTTTTTCTGGATTCAATCACTCTTGGAGTATTTGTAAAAATCTCCATGCCCTCATTTACAGGATGTACACAAGCGGCGACCAAAGAGCGCGCTCCTTTTACTTCTACAACACAAACACGGCAAGCGCCGATTTCATTCAAATCTTTTAAAAAACATAAGGTAGGAATTTTAATACCGGCAAATCTTGCCGCTTCCAAAATTGTGGAGCCTTCCGGTACGGAGAAAGGCATTCCATTGATTTTAATCTGATACATGTTGCCACACTCCTCTCTTATTCTCTCACAATTGCATTGAATTTACAGTTTTCCATACAAACACCGCATTTAATACATTTGTTCATATCAATAAAATGATGCTCTTTCACATTACCATGAATTGCGCCAACAGGACAATTACGAGCACATTTGGTGCAACCAATACATTTTTCAGGCAACACTTTAAATATGGTAAGTTCTTTACAAGCACCTGCCGGACAACGATGGTCATGTACATGCGCTACATATTCATCGCGGAAATATTGCAAAGTAGACAAAACGGGGTTAGGTGCTGTTTGACCCAGTGCGCACAAAGAGTTGTCTTTAATATAGTGGCACAAGGATTCCAACTTCTCAATATCACCGTCTTCACCTCTGCCACTGGTGATTTTCTCCAGCATTTCCAAAAGGCGTTTTGTACCAATACGACAAGCAGTACATTTACCGCAGGACTCATCAACAGTGAAGCGGAGAAAGAACTCTGCGATGTCAACCATACATGTGGATTCATCCATAACAATTAAACCGCCGGACCCCATCATGGCACCAATTTCAGTTAAATTGTCATAGTCAATCTCAATATCTAAAAATTTAGCGGGAATACAACCGCCGGAAGGACCGCCTGTTTGTGCAGCTTTAAATTTGCCGCCATCGGAAACGCCGCCGCCGATTTCTTCCACAATTTCTCGTAAAGTAGTTCCCATTGGAACCTCAACCAAACCTGTATGTTTGATTTTACCACCCAAAGCAAATACTTTTGTACCTTTTGAACGCTCTGTTCCAATAGATTGGAACCACTCTGCCCCATGCAATATAATTTGTGCAATATTGGCATACGTTTCAACGTTATTTAAAATGGTAGGTTTTCCATACAAACCTTTTACTGCTGGATATGGAGGGCGAGGACGAGGTTCACCGCGATGGCCTTCAATGGATGCCAGCAAAGATGTTTCCTCACCGCAAACAAAAGCGCCGGATCCTAGACGTAACTCAATATCAAAATCAAAGCCGCTGTCAAAGATATTTTTTCCAAGTAAGCCCAATTCTCTTGCTTGCTGAATTGCAATTTGCAATCGTTCAACTGCAATCGGATATTCTGCACGAATATAAATATAACCTTGTGTAGCGCCAATGGCATAACCTGCAATTGCCATTGCCTCCAAAACAGAGTGCGGGTCACCCTCCAGCACAGATCGGTCCATAAATGCACCCGGGTCACCTTCGTCCGCATTACAGCAAACATATTTCTGGTCAGCATCATTTTGGGCTGCAAGGCTCCACTTTAATCCTGTTGGGAAACCGCCGCCGCCTCTGCCGCGCAAGCCGGAATCTTTGATGACTTGAATGACTTCTTCCGGTTTCATTTCAGTCAGTACTTTACCTAAAGCACTGTATCCATCCATGGCTATGTATTCTTCAATTACTTCAGGATTAATTACACCGCAGTTGCGCAGCGCAATTCGTTTTTGTTTTTTATAAAACGGTGTATCCGTCAAGGAATGAATTGCATCGTTGTCGATGGTTTCCTGATATAACAGACGCTTTACGATTCTTCCTTTCAGCAAATGTTCTTCCACAATTTCCGGAATATCAGCAAGAGTAACTTTGCTGTAAAAAGAGCCTTCCGGATATACAATGACAACAGGTCCTAATGAACATAAACCGAAGCAGCCGGTACAAACTACATTGACTTCTTTCTCAAGACCTTTTTTCTTAATCTCTTCTTCCAGTCTGCGCATAATCTCCTGACTGTTAGAGGAAGAGCAGCCGGTACCGCCGCATACGAGTACATTGGAACGATACATTACATTTTCCCCCTTATTTTGTGTGAGCACCAATGGTAAACTCTTGTACTACATTACCATTTACAATATGGTCGTTAACTACTCTAACAGCCATTTCAGGTGTCATTTTTACATAGGTCACTTTATCTTTTCCGGGAGCAACCACTTCGACAACCGGCTCAAACTGGCAAATTCCGATACAGCCTGTTTGTGTCACTTGTACGTTGGTAATTCCACGTTTTTCTAATTCATCTATAAAAGCAGTTAAAACCGGGCGTGCACCGGCGGCAATTCCGCAAGTAGCCATACCCACCAAAATGCGAATTCCATCTTCCTGCCCTTCTCTTACACTGATTTGAGCACGGGCTTTCTCTCGAATTGCTTGTAATTCAGCTAATGATTTCATTTCATTCATCCTCCATGTAGTAAAGCGGTTTGTTCCGTTAAATAATCTTTCAGCCACTGACTGACATCAGGTGCATTCAGAGGAATTTCTCCCAAAATATCTTTTAGTTCCTTTGTATTCAAAGTAAAATCCAAATGCCCAATTCTTCGATAAAAAATAAAATCTAAATGTGGATTGCAGGTAATCAGTAACCATACAGTGGCATTAATGTCGCCCAAAGGCAGCATATCCAAATGCGTTGTAATGAACGTTGCTGTCACTTTCGTTCCTTGATTAAGGTCAGATTCTATTTCAAAACTACCGCCTGTCATCTCCGCCTCCATTTTAAACAGCGGGATTCCCATACCTATTTTCCTGGTTGTTCTGGTGGTAAAAAAAGGGTCAATTACTTTGCATACCTGTTCTTTGCTCATACCTTTACCATTGTCTGTAACTACAATGGTAAGCTTTTCTTTCTCTTCCAAAACCGATATTTTAATAACTGTTGCACCGGCCGAAATCGAATTTTGAACAATATCCATAACATTCAGTGATAATTCACGCATAAAAATTACTCATACTTACTCAAAATATCTTCAACTTCACTCACAGAAACACGCCCGTATACATCGTCATTTACGGTCATAACCGGCGCTAAACCACAGGCTCCAATACAACGGCATTCGGTAATGGAAAATTTACCGTCCTGTGTGCATTCTTCTGGCTGAATACCAAGCACTTCACAAATTTTGCCCAGAACATCTGCCGCACCTTTTACATAGCAGGCTGTTCCCATACAAACTGAAACATTATATTTTCCTTTCGGGGTCAATGCAAACAACGAATAGAAAGTAGAAACACCGTATATTTCTTCCAGCGGTACATCCATTTTTTCTGCAATCATGGTTTGCACTTCAATTGGCAAATAGCCATAAATTTCTTGCGCCTTTTGAAGAATTGGCATAACGGAACCATGTGTTCCGCCGTTTTCGTCAATTACTTTAAAAAGCTGTTCTTGTTGTTCCTTTGTTCCTTGAAAAGGCAGGGTAGAAATACGCTTTTGCATAATAGTTCTCCTCCCAGGATTGTTTACATATCTCTAAATTACCCTATATTTTGTACAAAATATAGGGTTCAATCCAGCTAAGTATATCACAGTTTTTTCTCAAATACCAGAGAGATTGACAAAAAATACACGAAGAATGTGAAATTTTAAACAAATAGTCATAAAAAGTTACCGCGTGCTAATTTATTAAATGAATTAAAAATACTCTTGCACACGGCAATTTTTGATTCACTTTATTTCCATGTAATATCTATTTCACCGTTTAATGCAGCTATTAAACATTCGGGAGTACATTCAGGCAATGCAAGCCATGCATTTGGTTCCAGCATATGTTCTAAATAATGCGCATCTGAGTTTCGAAGTAAAATTTTATCTCTTAACTCAGCATGTTCTCTGAGTAAACAAACTTCATCTGCATAAGGTGTAATCTCTGCAGCCTTAAAATTGGCTTCCGGCGGTATTGCTCCCAATGTTGAGAATACACTGTAAGCACTGCGGTCAATATGTGCGGGAAAAGCCGCTCCGTGATATTGATTCACCAGTGCGACCACATCATCAATTCCAACATTGGCAGCATTGATTAACAGTTGTGTTTCTTCTCCAATCGGCTCATCCAAATCATTCATAATTATCTGTTTGCCGAAAGTCCCTGCGTCATTGTTCATGATCGAAGAATGCTGTTTGACATATTGATGAAATTCCATTGCATCTGCAACTGTGGGAAATAAACAAATGGTATGCGCATCTTCCGCAGTACACAATTCCATACCGGGAACTACAGTCAAACCGTTTCTCTTCCCAACTGTTACTGTCGCCTCACAATTTAGGCAGGAATTGTGATCTGTTAACGCAATCATATCGTATCCCATCAATTTAGCCATATTTACAATGTTATTCGGCGTCATATCCTCGCTTCCACAGGGAGATAAACAAGAGTGCAGATGCAAGTCATAGTATACTCGTTTCATTCTGACAATAACCTCGATAGTTGAACTGCAACCTGATAGCTGTTTGCATTTGATGAAAATACTGTGATTCCTTGCTGCTGTGCTTTTTCTTTGGCTTCTTCATCCAGTGCAGCAGCATCTGTTAAAATAATACAAGCTGCATCTGACAAAACGGCTACGGCAATTGCATTAACATTTCCCATAACCGTAAGCCAAACATCACCAGTCTTTACCCTACTCATTGCCCAACTGAGCAAATCCCCAATGTAACACCCGGTTATTTCTTTATCTATTTCTTGTTCTACCAAAACAGTAAGTTCCAGTGATTCTTTTAATTGATGTACTGTCATGTACAATCACCCTTCCTCGTTACTTCTTGCCAATCATATTTACACTGTTCTATGATGAATTCTTTTCATGAGCCCCTTGTATCTTGTGGTTTTGAATCTTTCCTTTATTTTGCAATGGCGGATTCATATGAGCCATATGAGACAATGTATCCGTTACCTGTTTGATTTCTTCCTTCATAACAAAAATACAATTGCTTTTATCTGCCAGACCGCATACCACATCTTCTGCAAAAGCGTGGCAAGTGGGCGCTCCGCATGCGCCGCAATCCAGACCCGGAAATTCCTCACACATACTGTCAATCCGATTCATCATATCCATTGCTTCTTCTAAATTATCGGATAATTTTAAAACAGGAGCAAACTCCAGGTCATCTGTCCATTTCATGTAAGCAGGTATTTGCGCCGGTAAATGATTTTTGGCCACAGGCAAATATCTTCGCAAACTTTGCAGCCTTGCTTTTGCAACATAGGCATTTTCGATACAAAATATGCCGCCTACACATCCTCCTGTACAAGCATTTAATTCCACAAAATCAAGCTCTTGAATTCTTTCTTCTTCCAAACCTTCCAATATATCAATAATATTTTCCATACCATCTGCCGCTAAATAACGGTCGTTCAGCAAAGCAGATGCCTCGCCGCCGCTGGAGGCCCATCCTACTCCAATCACACCGGACTGAGACAACGGTTCTGCTTTTTCAATATGCTTCATGGCATCTGCAAGCTGATGATAAATCTCGCTGATTGCAATTGCTCCGTCCACATGAGATATTGTAGTTCCGATAGGAGACTTAATATCCGTTACTTTGGCAGCACAAGGTGTAATAAAAAATACTCCTATTTGTTCTATTGGCAGCCCTGTTTTTTGATGCGCTTCTTCCTTGGCAAGCAGCGCGGCTGTTTCCATAGGCGCATGCAATGGAAGCACATGGGCGCATAAATCCGGAAATCTAACGCGAATTAATCTTACAATAGCGGGACAGGCCGAACTGATAATCGGCTTTGGCATATTTCCATCCAAAATGATTTTTCTTGTAGCATCCGATACCAGCTCTGCCGCTTTGGAGACTTCAAAAATATCATCAAATCCCAAGCGTTTTAAAGCCGTTAATATCAAATCTATATGATCCAAATGGCGGAACTGCCCATATAAAGATGGTGCCGGCAGCGCAATATTATATGTAAAACGATTCAACATTTCCAAATGGTCAAACTTTGCTTTTTTTGCATGATGGGGACAAACACGAATACATACACCACAGTCAATGCAACGTTCCGGCGTAATAATTGCTTTTCCCTCTCTCACGCGTATTGCTTCTGTAGGACATCTTTTGATACAGTTGGTACAACCAACACATTTGTCTACATCTAATGTAACTGAATGATAAAAACGTTCCATAGCTGATTCCTCAAGACTGATTTACCTGAACTGTCATGTATATCGTAGTACCTTTTCCAACTTCTGATTCAATACGCAGGCTGTCTGTATATTTTTTTATGTTTGGCAGACCCATACCGGCACCAAACCCCAAGGCACGTACATTCGCCGGTGCGGTAGAGTATCCCTCCTGCATAGCTTGTTCAATGTTCTCTATCCCCGGACCTTTGTCTTCCATCTTTATATCTATATGATTAGGATATACCTCCACAAAGATTTCGCCACCGCCTCCATGAATTACCATGTTTATTTCGCCTTCATACATGGCAATGGCAGCTCTACGAATTGCTTCGGAGTTGTACCCTAACTGTTTTAACTTATTTTTTACTTTACTGGAAGCTTCTCCCGCACACGTAAAATCATCTCCCAATACAGTAAAATGAAGCGGCAGTGAAGTCATTGCTTCTCACCCCCGCCTCTGAGACCATGTTGGTACAGCATACCGCAGGCAGTAAACATACTGTAAGGTGTTTGCAGTATCGCAATGTTTCGTTGAGTCGCCAAATTCACAATGGTATCATCTGCAAGTTTTCCACGTACAAATACAATACAAATCATGTCCATCATTTCAGCAGTTCTTACCACTTGTGGATTTGTCAGTCCTGTGATTAAAGCAGACTGATCTTTTACGTATGCCAAAACATCACTCATCATGTCACTTCCGCAGGCAGTGTGCACTTCTTGCTCTAAATCTGCCTGAGGAGTTAATAACTGCGCATTTAAAATCGTGATAATATCTTTTATTTTCACAGAAATACCTCCATTACATACATTCCAATTGTTGCTATTTATAATGATGGAATAGATACATTCATATTAATATTATACCAACAAAATTCATAGAATGAAATATGACAAAATTGAAAATTCAGATTCAAGTATCTAAAAAATGATATTCCTTCGTGAAATTGCAGTCAAAAAATCAAATTTTAAATAAAATTATGTTATATTTTACTCTTTTGTATGATTGACTTCATTTTAAGGAAGAGATATAATTATTTTATCTTATCATTTTGTCCAAGGGCTTTCTTATGCATTGGACATTATGTACTTTTGGAGGTAAATTTATGAAACGCGTTTACAACTTTTCCGCAGGCCCATCTGTACTACCAGAAGCTGTACTTCGTCGTGCAGCTGACGAAATGCTAGACTACCAAGGCAGTGGTCAGTCTGTTATGGAGATGTCCCACCGTTCCAAAACTTTTGATGCAATTATTAAAAACACCGAAGCTTTGCTCAGAGAATTAATGGAAATTCCTGATAACTACAAAGTTTTGTTGCTACAAGGCGGTGCATCTTCCCAATTTGCGATGGTACCTATGAACTTAATGACAAAAAACGGCAAAGCCGATTTTGTCATTACAGGTCAATGGGCAACAAAAGCACAAAAAGAGGCAGCTCGCTATGGTGAAGCAAATATTGTTGCTTCCTCTAAAGATAAAACCTTCTCCTATATTCCGGATTTAGATCCATCTACATTCTCAAAAGATGCAGATTATTTCCACATTTGCTACAACAATACCATTTACGGAACCAAATACACCAAATTGCCTGAAACAGGTGACGTTCCTTTGGTAGCAGATATTTCTTCCTGCATTTTGAGCGAGCCGATTGATGTAAGCAAATTTGGTTTGCTGTATGCAGGCGCACAAAAAAACATGGGTCCTGCCGGCTTAACTGTTGTAATTGTTCGTGAAGACCTAATCGGCGAACCAATGGAGAAAACTCCAACCATGTTTACATATAAAACCCATGCAGAAAATGACTCTTTGTACAATACACCGCCTTGCTATTCCATTTACATGTGCATGTTGGTATTGGAATGGTTGAAAAATGATATTGGCGGTTTGGCTAAAATGAAAGAGTTAAACGAGAAAAAAGCCAAAATCCTCTATGATTTCTTAGATCAATCCCAATTGTTCAAAGGCACTGTTGTTCCAAAAGATCGTTCATTGATGAATGTTCCTTTTGTTACAGGCAACGATGAATTGGATGCAAAATTCATTAAAGAAGCAGGGGAACATGATTTTGTAAACATCAAAGGTCACCGTTCTGTTGGCGGTATGCGTGCTTCCATTTACAATGCAATGCCAATCGAAGGTGTTGAAAAATTGGTTGCTTTCATGAAAGAGTTTGAACAAAACAATAAATAATGAAGAAATAAGGTGACATACATGTACCAAGTAAAATGTTTAAATAAAATTTCTCCTTTGGGCACAAGCCGTCTGGGAGAAAACTATCAAGTTGGAGAAGATATAGAAAATCCTGACGCAATTTTAGTTCGTTCCGCTGCAATGCATGATATGGAATTTAACAAAAATCTTCTTGCAATTGCACGCGCAGGTGCAGGTACCAATAATATTCCTGTTGAAAGATGTGTACAGGAAGGTATTGTAGTATTCAATACTCCCGGCGCCAATGCAAATGCTGTAAAAGAACTTGTGATTGCCGCTTTGTTATTAACTTCCCGTAAAATTGTACCCGGCATTGAGTGGGCAGGTACATTAAAGGGAAAAGGCGATGAAGTAGGTAAACTGGTTGAAAAAGGAAAATCCTCTTTCGTAGGTCCTGAAATTGCAGGCAAAACCCTTGGTGTTGTCGGTCTTGGAGCGATTGGTATTCTTGTTGCAAACGCAGCAGAAGCTTTGGGTATGAAAGTAATGGGATACGACCCATTCTTATCTGTTGAAGGTGCATGGGGCTTATCCAGCAATACACAACGTGCACTTACTTTAGAAGAAATTTATGCAAACTGCGATTACATTTCTTTACATGTACCGCTAACACCTGATACAAAAGAAATGATTAACGCTTCCACCATTGCACAAATGAAAGAGCACGTTCGCATTTTAAACTTTGCACGCGGCGATTTGGTCAATAACACAGATTTACTCAACGCTCTGTCTGACGGTAAAGTTGCAGCATATGCAACAGACTTCCCAAATGATGCACTGCTGGGTGTAGAAAATGTATTGGCAATTCCTCATCTTGGCGCTTCCACTCCTGAATCTGAAGATAACTGTGCATGTATGGCAGCAGATGAAATCAAAGATTATTTGGAGAATGGCAACATAAAAAACTCCGTAAACCTGCCTAATGTTTCTATGCCAAGAGAAAATGGTGCAAAACGAGTTTGCATTATTCATCAAAACATTCCTAACATGATTAGCACTCTAACCGGTGTATTGGCAAATATCGGCGTAAACATCGAAAATATGCAAAGCAAATCTAAAAAAGAGTATGCTTACACCATTTTAGATGTAACAGGAAATGTAAATGATGACACAGTAAAAGCAATCAATGATAATGACGGAATTATCTTTGTTCGCGTAATTTAAATTTATGAATCAAAAAGCAGCCTGAATATTCAGGCTGCTTTTTTTATTGAAATATTCACATTTGATAATGTATGGAATAAAAAATTTTGTAATTATGATTTCTTATAACGATGTCGTTTTATGCCTAAGTAAGTCAATACTGAAGCAGAAATACCGGCTAGAGATGCCCAAAGACCAATTGCTATGGTGTTCGTATCTCCTGTTGGTGGAGTATCTAACTGACTTTGCTGGTTCATACTTCCTGTTTTATCATCTTGTGCTGAAGCATCAGGAGTCGTTGGGTTTGTCGGGGTATCCGGATTTACATTTATTTGTTCTGTAATACGGAATTCCTTTTCTGTGGTTATACCGTTATGATTTTCATCTTCCGGTATGGTTGCCACTAATTTATAATTTCCTATCTCGCTTGGTGCTGCCTCTAATTTTCTCCATTCATTTGTGTCTTTTATATACCATTCATAAATTGGCTCAGCTTGGCTTCCTGTACGTGTGATATTCGTGGGGATTTGTATGCTCTGTCCGTCATACTCTTTATCCAATACGTCATGAATGATAAATGTACTCCCTGCTTTGGAAATAACAAACTCCCTTTCTACAGAAGCACTGTGATAATTGGTATCTGCTGCAACAGTTACAATTACCTTATATTTACCTGCATTTACCGGAGTATCTTCCATATCTATCCACTGCTGTTGTTCATCATTCCATATTTGATATTGATACGTTACTTTGCCCGTACTTCCTTGTATCATCAAATCAGAATCTTCCAGTTTGATTTTTTGACCATTATATGTTTGATCCAAGGTTTTATTAATAGATAATTGGGTATCTGCCTGTGCAATCTCAAATGGAATCTTTGCTTCCAGTCCTGTATAATTATTGCTTTCTTCTATTATAGCTTTTACCCAATAGGTTCCCGCTTGTGTTGGTACCTGCTCTGAGTAAATACCATTTTCCGAATCACAGTAGGAATAAGTTACTGTACCAAATTGTGCTGATGCATTAGGCGCATTCTCCGGTTCCCCATAAGTCCAGCCGGTTATAGATAATTCATCCTTCCAAGCGTTATTTGCTTGTGAAATATGAAATGTTTTTTCTGCAGATGCACTCTTATAATTGGTATCTTCCGCAACAATTGCAACCACTTTATATTCACCTGCATTTACAGGAGCAGACTGCAATTCTGTCCAACCATTTTCTTGCTTTTCATACCATACAAAGGATACCGTATTTTGACTTCCTGTTTGGGTAATGTTTTTCGGCTCTTGCACCATCTCGCCATCGAATACTTTGTTTAAGTTATCGTTAATCACAATAGTACTTTCTGCCTGATTCACCTGAAATGTTACATGAACAACCGTTTTCAATACATCTCCATTCAATGCCTTGGTTGAAGTTACTTCCAGATAATAATAGTAATTTCCCGCATTTTTTCCGGACTCAACATTCAGTTGGGTTGATTTGGCACCATGAATAATACTTCCGCCTTCCGTTTGTCCTTCCTGTTCTGCTTGATACCACTGATAGGTGTTTGTCTGTCCGTCTATCATTTGTACATCTGCGACAATTTTAGCTGTATCATAGCCGTAGGTGACTTCATTTCCCGTTACGGTGATATTCGGTTGCTGTGCGGGATCAGATGTTACCACATCAAACAAATAGGCAGTATTTGTAGTACGGTCCGGATCTGAACCAATAACTGTGGAAGCTGACTTATAGAATAATTCTTTTAGACCTCCCTGCCTATGAACAAAATAGCCGTATACTTCTACAAGATAATAACCATCTCCGTAATCTTCACCGGAATAATCTCCTGTAGTTCTTTCATGTGTTGGTCCATCAATGGTAATTGTATTGGTCACATTAGGATTATCCCATAAATTATATCGTCCAAATCCGCTTTCACTCATTCGCGGACCTTGTTTTCCTCCCTGATATACATCGGTCCATTCATACTCAAATACTACATAGCCGTCTTGATTTCCTTCGCCTTCCAGTGGATGAGAAACATCCACGCCTATTTTATGTTCTTTATGATTGGACAAGTTCAATTTTGGATATGTTGTTGAGGTATCTATTTTTATTCCATCAACCGTAAATGTTACAGTTGGCTCCATCAAAACTTGCCCTGCTTCTACGGTTAAAACATCTGCATTGGGAGACAGTACCGTCTTAATTGTTAGTATTTCATCATGATATTTCCAGCCCTCTGTATACCCTTCATCTACATCAATAGAAGGGGCCTCAGGCAATGTATATGTTTCATCAATATACCATTGTCCGTTACTATCTTTTACACATTGTACTGTCTGGTTATTTAATTTTTGTTGCTGTGGTCCATCTTCACCAAATTTTAAAGTAAATTCATAAGTTAAGGATTTTCTATATGATTGCAGTCCACCTGTTGGAAAACTGCTGTAAGCAGCATAATTTTGAAATACCGTCGTGCGCCCGTCCAGACTATAAGAACCGTCTGCTGATATAAATGCTTTACCATTGTAATTGGACACGTCATTTGCCTGCACTGTAATCATTGTAACTGCAGGTGTTTCAAAAGCACTGTCACCAATATAAGATACTTGCTCGGGAATCACAATCGGAGTAGGTGTTGCAGACGTCATTGCTCCTGAAAAAGCATCCTGTCCGATGGAAATCAATGAATCCGGTAATTCAATACTGGCTGTCGAATTACTTCCGGCAACCCGAACAAACTTTAGAGAGGAACTGTCCTTAAATACACTTCCTCCATTTTCATTTCCAATCTCTTGTAGTCCTTCGGGTAAATAAATTCCCTCAAGTTTTGTACAACTACCAAAAGCATATTTTCCCAACGTTTTTAATGAGTTTGGAAGTGTAATTACACCTGCTAATTCATTATTACCTTTAAATGCTTGTGATTCGATACTTTTAAGTGAAGTGGCAGACGAAAAATCTACCTCCACAATCTTATAATTAGATGGATGAATATAATTGTATCGGTCATTGCTGTCATAGTTTGCTTTATTCGTACAAAATGCATTTGTTCCTATGGAAGTAGCATTACTGGGAATAGTAATTTTGAGGTATGCAGGATTACTGCTATTATTTTCGGAACAATATTCTCTAAACCACTGTTTGGTAATACCCATTACAGTGGTTCCCTCCATATATAACGCTGATTCAGGAACTTCAATGATAGATGGGTCATTTTGATTTTGTGGAACAGCGGAATATGTATTATTGTTTAATTCGTCGCTGTTTTCCATTCCGGCAATATTTGTATTGGTATTCCTATTTTCTAATAGATATGACATATCGTCTGTATTGATCTGAGACGAAACATCATCCTCTGCAAATACAACATTGGAAACACTTGTTGCGGTTAATGTAACTCCCAATATAACGGCTGTACTGAACGAAAGTACCCTTTTTCTTTTTTTCATTTTTTTACCTACCTTTTCTTTAAAATGTAACTACCATACATGGATAATCGGAATAAAAAGTAGACATAAAGTAGAGTTTTTATGATGCTTATGCTATAATAATAAAAAGGCTTAACTACGTCATATTTTTTACATAATATGGGATATTACACATGTGAATAAAAGTCTACTTATTTTACCAATGTTTAGGAATTTTTAGGAAATAAATACAAAAGAGGCGAAGGATTTCAGTCCTTCGCCTCTTTCATATTACATAACAATATTCTAGTAAAAATAAAAAAGAGTATCAATATTTATCATATTGATACTCTTATATGCCATTATTTAGATTAGTTCGATAATTGCCATCTCTGCAGCGTCGCCACGTCTTGGACCCAGCTTTGTAATACGTGTATAACCACCATTACGGTCTGCATATTTAGGAGCAATCTCTGTAAATAGCTTATGAGTAACGTCTTCTTTTGTAACAAAAGCCATTACCAAACGCTTATTGTGAAGAGAATCTTCCTTAGCGATTGTAATCATCTTCTCTGTCAGTGCACGCACTTCTTTTGCACGGGTAACAGTTGTTTCAATTTTACCGTTCTCCAACAAAAATGTTACCAATCCACGAAGCATTGCGGTTCTATGACTAGTAGCTCTGCCGAGCTTTCTTGTTCCTGGCATCGAATAATCACTCCTTTACCTTAGGTTAAAATGATGATATTAGTTATCGTCATCCTTGTGAAGATTAAAGCCGAGAGAAGCCATCTTCCAAATAACTTCTTCTAAAGACTTACGTCCCAAGTTGCGGACTTTCATCATTTCTTCTTCAGATTTATTGATTAAATCCTCAACTGTATTAATTCCTGCACGTTTTAGACAGTTGAAAGAACGTACGGATAAATCCAATTCTTCAATTGTCATTTCAAGCACTTTTTCTTTGCCTTTATCGTCTTTTTCAACCATAATCTCAGTATTGCTGCCTGCATCGGACAAGTCAACAAACAGATTTAAATGTTCGGTCAAGATTTTAGCAGCTAAAGAAACAGCCTCTTGTGCACTAATAATGCCGTTTGTCCACACTTCCAAGTTCAATTTATCAAAGTCGATACTTTGACCGACACGTGTAGGCTCAACATTGTAGTTCACTTTTAAAACAGGAGTGTAAATGGAATCAATAGGAAGCTCACCAATTACGTTGGTAACCATCTTGGCCTTATTGCGGTCTGCAGAAATATATCCACGGCCGCGGTCTAAGGTGATTTCCATTGACAATTTTGCTCCGTCGCTTAGTGTAGCGATGTGCATGTCAGGATTTAAAATTTCAACCTCACTATCGCAATTGATAGAGCCGGCTGTAACATTACATGGACCCTCTGCGGAAATTTCCACAGTTTTTGGACCGTCACAGTGTAAATTAGCAATTAAGCCTTTAATATTCAGAACAATTTCTGTAACATCTTCTTTTACACCCGGTACGGTAGAAAACTCATGAACAACACCATCAATTTTGATAGATGTTGCTGCAACACCTGGTAGAGATGAAAGCAGCACACGTCTTAGGCTGTTGCCCAGAGTAGTACCGAATCCACGCTCCAATGGTTCTACAACAAATTTGCCGTGAGTTCCATCCTCAGATAGAATTTCAGTTTCAATCTTTGGCTTTTCAATCTCAATCATTTAGCAAACCTCCTTCACACATTTAGGCAACATAAAAATTACCACGATGTACATTATGCCTACAATGGCATTATTTGGAGTACAACTCAACGATAAGTGTTTCATTGATATCGTAGTCGATATCTTCTCTGCTAGCCAGAGCAACCACTTTACCTTGCAGTGTATTTCTGTCCAGCTCAAGCCACTTAGCGATAGGAGTTTGAGCGTTTTGCTCTAAAACTTCTTTGATACGTACAGAGTTGCGGCTTTTTTCTCTGATTGAGATAACTTCACCTGGGCTTACCAAGTAAGAAGCAATATCAACTTTTTTACCGTCAACAGTAATGTGACCATGGCTAACCATTTGTCTTGCTTCACGTCTTGTGTTTGCAAAGCCTAGTCTGTAAACAACGTTGTCCAATCTGCTTTCCAGAATAGATAGCAAGATTTCACCGGTAACACCGTTTTGTTTTGTAGCCATAACATAGTACTTTCTGAATTGCTTTTCAAGTACACCGTAAATGAATTTTGCTTTTTGCTTTTCATTTAGTTGCAATCCATACTCGCTTTGTTTTCTTCTGCCTGGTTTTGGGTTTCTGATAGATTTTTGGCTTACGCCTACAACAGTCGGATCAATTCCGAGTGTTTTACATCTCTTCAGAATTGGCTGAGTATTTTTAGCCATTCGAGTATCCTCCTTCGGTAATTGTCAATTACAATAAACTATACACGTCTTCTCTTTGGAGGACGGCATCCGTTATGTGGAATAGGTGTAACATCTTTAATCATGCTAACTTCTAAACCTGCACCTTGCAATGCACGAATTGCAGCTTCACGACCAGCACCTGGTCCCTTAACAAAAACCTCAACCGTTTTCATGCCGTGTTCCATAGCTGCTTTTGCAGCTGTTTCTGCTGCGGTTTGTGCGGCAAAAGGGGTGGACTTTCTGGAACCTCTAAATCCTAGTTCACCAGAGCTGGCCCAAGAAATTGCATTGCCTTGAACGTCTGTAATGGTAACAATTGTATTATTAAAGGTGGACTGGATATGAGCAGCTCCGCGCTCAATATTTTTGCGCTCGCGGCGTCTGCGAACTGCGGTAGTTTTCTTACCGCCTTTTTGTGCTGCCATCTTAATAAATCCCTCCTAACTACGCTTATTTCTTTTTATTAGCCATTGTCTTTTTAGGACCTTTACGGGTACGTGCATTTGTTTTTGAACGTTGACCCCTTACCGGTAATCCTTTGCGGTGGCGAATTCCGCGGTAACATTGAATTTCAATTAATCTTTTAATATCGAAAGCAACATCACGTCTCAGGTCGCCCTCTACGCGGTAATGATGCTCAATATATTCTCTTAATTTAGACGCATCGTCCTCTGTTAAATCTCTAACTCTTAAATCCGGGTCAATGCCTGTTGCTGCCAAAATATCGGAAGCTGTTTTGCGGCCAATACCATAGATATAAGTAAGACCAATTTCGATACGCTTATCTCTTGGTAAATCAATACCTGCTATACGCGCCATACTGGTTGCACCTCCATGTTAAATAGGTTTGCGCCATCAGCCCTGGCGCTGCTTGTGCTTAGGGTTTTCACAAATAACCATGATTCTACCCTTACGCTTAATCACTTTGCATTTTTCACAAATTTTCTTGACAGAAGGTCTGACTTTCATTTGTGCGCCCTCCTTATTAGTGAAGTCGTCGTTTCGTTTACTTTGAACGCCATGTAATACGTCCTCTTGTTAAATCATAAGGTGACATTTCGACTGTTACCTTATCACCGGGTAAAATACGAATAAAATTCATACGCAATTTACCTGATATATGAGCTAGTATTGTATGGCCATTTGGTAGCTCTACATTAAACATTGCATTTGGCAGAGCTTCCGTTACCGTACCCTCAATCTCAATTACGTCCTGTTTTGACATAAAGAATAACCTCCTAAAGCGGAAAATCTATTTGCAGCGAAACGGCTGTAAATGTTCATAGATTTCTCGATTGGTTTTCATTAAATGATTCGGAATTACCGTTTTTGTCGGAGAAAGATGTATCAGCTTCTTTCTCTTTGGGTTAGCAAGAGCACGGCGGCTACCGTCACAGACAACTGCCATATCAGTTTCTAAACCTAATACAAGATAAAAACTGCCTTTGTCATGCCCTGCTTTAGACCGTACAACCAGTCCTTTTACAAATTCCATTTCGTTCACCTTAATCCGGCAATGTAAGAATTACAGGACCGTCCGGTGTAATTGCAATTGTATGCTCAAAATGAGCAGATAGTTTTCCATCTGAAGTTACAACAGACCAGTTATCAGACAAAGTCTCAACTGTGTGTACTCCTTGATTCACCATTGGTTCAATTGCAATTGTCATTCCTGGTAACAGACGCACACCTCTTCCCGGTGTGCCGTAATTTGGTACGCTCGGATCTTCATGCAGCTCCGCACCTACTCCGTGGCCGACAAAATCGCGTACCACCGAGTAGCCGCGCGCCTCGACATACCTTTGGACCGCGCTTCCAATATCGCCTAGTCTGTTTCCGGGCCTTGCGGCGTTAATTCCTTCAAACAAACTTTCGCGAGTTACATCCATAAGATCCTGTGCTTCCTTGCTAACTTCCCCGCATGGGAATGTCCATGCGTTGTCGCCGTGGAAACCTTCATAAAAAGCACCGACGTCAATGCTTACAATGTCGCCCTGCTTTAATATTTGATGCTTACGAGGTATGCCGTGGATGACCACATCATTCACTGAAATACAAGCACTTGCTGGGAATCCCCCATAATTTAGAAAAGAAGGTGTTGCACCTTGCCCTTCTATATACTTACGAACAATACGGTCGATTTCCAGAGTACTTACCCCCGGTTCAACCGCTTCACCGGCCAATTTTAAAGCCTGTGATGAAATCCTACCCGCGTCTCGCATAGCTTTGAGTTCGCGACTTGTTTTTAACACAACCATAGTTACGCCTCAATTGCGGCAAGAGTCAAACGAGTAATCTCGTTGATATCTCCTTCGCCTTTTACTTCAAACAATTTACCTTGTTTTTCATAATAGCCTTTTAACGGTTCTGTTTGTTCGTGGTATACGTGCAAGCGATCTTTTACTGTTTCAGGATGATCATCTTTACGCTGAACAAGGGTGCCGTTACATTTATCACATTTGCCTTCTACTTTTGGTGGATTATGCTCCACATGGTAAGTATCACTGCAACTTTCACAAACACGGCGTCCGGACAAGCGGCTTACGATTTCTTCATCTGACACTTCAATATCAATGACTTTATCAATCTGTATGCCCATGTTATCCAGAGCCTCGGCCTGAGGAATGGTACGTGGAAAACCGTCCAATACAAAGCCGTTTTGGCAATCATCTTCCGCTAAACGCTCTTTGATAATGCCAATCACTACTTCGTCCGGAACCAGTTTACCTTGGTCCATATAAGACTTTGCTTTTAAACCCATTTCAGTACCGCTTTTCAGCGCTGCACGGATAATATTACCCGTTGAAATTGTCGGAATGTTCAAGCGTTCACAAATAATTGCCGCTTGTGTTCCTTTTCCGGCGCCCGGTGCGCCAAGAAGAATGATATTCATATCTTTTGACTCCTATCCGCCGAAAGCATTAATCTAAGAAGCCTTTATAGTTACGCATTTGCATTTGAGATTCCATTTGTTTGATGGTCTCTAAGGCAACACCAACTAAGATGATAATAGACGTACCACCCATTGTTAGTTCGTGCATACCGGAAGCAGATGTGTAAATCATTGGTACCAAAGCGATTACTGCCAGGAACAATGCACCGATAAGGGTAATCTTAGAAAGAATTTTTGCAATATAGTCAGAGGTTGGTTTACCCGGACGAATACCCGGAATAGAACCGTTGTTCTGACGCAAGTTGTTGGCTATTTCAACCGGATTATATTGAATGGTTACGTAGAAGAACGCAAACAAGATAATCAAAATTGCAAAGATAATACAGTAAATCCAACCGCCTGTGGTGAAGGCATCAAAAAAGCCTTTCCAGAATCCTTCGCTTACAGAGTCACCCAAGAAAATTTGAATGGTACTTGGAATTGAAAGGATTGAGCTGGCAAAGATAACCGGCAGCACACCGGAAACACCAACTTTGATTGGAATATGTGTACTCTGGCCTTGATACATTTTTCTTCCAACTACGCGTTTTGCATATTGAATCGGAATTCTGCGCTCTGCGTCGTTCATAAAAGAAATCACCCATAGTAATCCTAAGAAAATGAGTAGGAATACCGGTGCCAAGATGAAGTATCTCCAGCTTGCACCCGGGTATTTGCATGCATCAATAAAGTAGTTAACCAAGTGAGTAAACAGGGTTGGCATATTCGCTACGATACCTGCGAACAGGATAATAGAAATGCCGTTGCCAACACCACGTTTATTAATTTGTTCACCAAGCCACATCAGCAATGCAGTACCAGCAGTAAATGTCAGGATAATTACAATTGCTGAGAAAACTTGTGCGCCGCCTTCTGTGTATTTTACAACATTTGTACCCTCAAAGTTACTTGCTCTTAAATAGAAGTAGTAACCTGTACCTTGCAGCAGACCAAGACCTACTGTCAAGTAACGGGTAATGGCTGTAATTTTCTTGCGTCCCAGCTCACCATCTCTGGACAAACGCTCCAAAGGCGGAATAGCAACTGTTAACAACTGCATAATAATGGATGCGTTGATGTACGGAGTAATTGACATTGCAAATAACGTAGCACTTGCAAACGCACCACCGGACAACATATCAAGGTATCCCAGTGCAGAACCACTTCCGGCAACGGTATCCATTAAACCTCTTAATGCATCTGCATTTAGAAAAGGAACAGGAATGACTGAACCAATTCTAAAAATGATGATGATAAACAGTGTAAACAGCAATTTTTTTCTTAGGTCAGGCAAAGCCCAGGCATTCCGTATTGTTTTGAACAATTCAGATCACCTCTGCCTTCCCACCTGCAGATTCAATCTTTTGCTTCGCTCCTTCGGAATAAGCACCAACTTTCACAGTTAAGCTCTTTGTTAGTTTGCCGTTTCCTAGGATTTTGATGCCGTCACAACATTTGTTGACAAGACCTGCATCGATTAAAGCTTGTGTATCTACAACAGCACCGTTTTCAAAAGATTCCAAAGAACCTACATTGATAGCGATGATTTCTTTCGCGAAAATGTTGTTGAAACCTCTTTTAGGTACACGTCTTTGCAAAGGCATTTGGCCGCCTTCAAAACCCGGGCGAATGCTTGCGCCTGATCTTGCTTTTTGACCTTTGTGGCCTTTACCAGCAGTTTTACCTTGACCGGAGCCATGACCTCTACCAACTCTTTTAGAAACTTTAGTAGAGCCTGGTACAGCAGATAAATCGTGCAATTTCATTATAAAGCACCTCCTTCTTACGCTTCTGTTACGTCGATGAGGTGGATGATTTTAGCCACCTTGCCTTTAGTTTGTGGATTATCGGGTTGTGTTGTACAATCGCCGATTCTTTTCAAGCCTAAAGCCTGGGCAGTCGCAATTTGGTCCTTTTTACTGCCGATAAGGCTTTTAACCAGCTTAATTTTTAGCTGTGCCATAATTGCTACCCCCTATTATAAAATTTCTTTTACGGATTTGCCGCGAGCTGCAGCAACTTCTTCAGCAGTACGCAATTGAGCCAAACCTTGAATGGTTGCTCTAACTACGTTGCAAGGATTATTAGAACGCAAAGCTTTTGTTCTAATATCTTTAATACCTGCTGCTTCAACAACCGCACGAACAGGTCCGCCAGCGATAACACCAGTACCAGGAGCAGCTGGTTTCATCAAAACACGGCCTGCATCGTAAGCACCAATTACCTCATGAGGAATTGTTGTGCCACGCATGGAAACTCTCATTAGGTTTTTCTTAGCATCTTCAATGCCTTTACGGATAGAATCAGGAACTTCACCTGATTTACCAATACCAAAACCTACAATGCCGTTACCGTCACCTACTACTACAAGAGCAGCAAATTTGAAGATACGGCCACCTTTTACAGTTTTAGAAACACGGTTGATAGCAACTACGTGTTCTTTTAAATCTAATGTTGATGCGTCAATTCTAGCCAAAAGTAATTTCCTCCTTCTTAGAAGTTGAGGCCACCCTCACGGGCGCCTTCGGCCAGCTCTTTGACACGGCCGTGGAAAATATAACCACCGCGGTCAAAAACGACCTCTGTGATACCTTTATCTTTAGCACGTTTTGCAATCATTTTACCAACTTCACGTGCTGCCTCTTTGTTTCCGCCATTACCAGTAAACTCTTTGTCCAGAGTAGAAGCTGCTACAAGAGTAACCCCTTTAACATCATCAATAATCTGAGCATAGATGTTTTTGGTGGAGCGGAATACATTTAGGCGTGGGCACTCAGTTGTGCCGGAAATCTTACCGCGCACTCTTCTGTGACGCTTTAGACGAGCTGTATTTTTATCAGCTTTATTCACCATAACGTTTCACTCCTTACTTCTTAGAACCCTTACCAGCTTTACCTTCTTTGCGGCGGATTACTTCGTCAACATATTTAATACCCTTGCCTTTATATGGTTCAGGTAGACGTTTCTCGCGAATCTCAGCAGCAAACTGACCAACCTTTTGCTTATCTGGACCGGAAACAATGATTTTGTTTGGAGATGGGCATTCAATTGTGATGCCGTCAATCTCAGGCATAATTACTTGGTGAGAGAAACCAAGGTTCATTACCAAGTCTTTGCCTTGTTTTGCTACACGGTAGCCAACGCCGTTAACATCAAGCTCTTTTTTGTAGCCTTCTGTTACACCAACAACCATGTTATTGATTAGTGTACGGCTTAAACCATGTAGAGAACGATTCTCCTTATCATCATTTGGACGAGTAACAAGAATCACATTGTCTTCTTTTGTTACTGTGATGTTTGGATGAATCTCTTGGGATAAAGTTGCCTTTGCACCTTTTACTGTAACTACGTTGCCGTTAATGGTTACATCAACGCCAGCGGGAATATTTATCGGTTTTCTTCCAATTCGAGACATTACTGCACCCCCTACCTTACCAAATGAATGCTAGAACTTCGCCGCCAACATTCTCTTTGCGTGCTTGACGGTCTGTCATAACACCTTTGGAAGTAGAGATGATAGCTACACCTAGGCCTTTGATAACCTTTGGTAGTTCTTCTGCATTGGAATAAATTCTTAGGCCTGGTTTAGAAACTCTTTTCAGACCTTTGATAACAGAGGTTTTACCCTCGCCATATTTTAAGTTAATTTTAATCATGCCTTGTTTGCCGTCTTCAACAACTGTGAAGTTTTTCACGTATCCTTCATCAACAAGAATTTGTACAATAGACTTTTTCATGTTAGATGCAGGAACTTCAACGGAGTCATGTTTCGCAGCACTCGCGTTGCGGATACGTGTAAGCAAATCTGCAATTGGATCTGTAATTTGCATACCGTTTACCTCCTTTGCTAAGCTTACCAGCTTGCCTTTTTAACGCCTGGAATTTGACCTTTGTGGGCTAATTCTCTAAAGCATATACGGCAAATACCGAACTTACGAAGATAGGCGTGCGGCCTGCCACAGATTTTGCATCTGTTGTATTCGCGAGTAGAGTATTTGGAACCTCTTTGTTGTTTTACTTTCATAGAAGTTTTGGCCACAATATTCCCTCCTTATTTCGCAAACGGAGCGCCCATTAGAGTTAGCAACTCTTTAGACTCTTCGTCGGTGTTTGCAGTTGTTACGAAACAGATGTCCATTCCGCGAACCTTATCAATTTTATCGTAATCGATTTCTGGGAAAATCAATTGTTCTTTTAGACCCATGTTGTAGTTGCCACGGCCGTCAAAAGAGTTTGGATTAATTCCTCTGAAGTCTCTTACGCGAGGTAGAGCAACATTGAATAGTTTGTCAACAAACTCATACATGTTCTCGCCTCTTAGTGTAACTTTAACGCCGATATTCATGCCTTCGCGCAATTTAAAGTTAGCAACTGATTTTTTTGCTTTACATGTCATTGGTTTCTGACCTGTAATTGCAGCAATATCTGTCATGATAGCTTCAATTGCTTTTGCGTTATCTTTTGCTTCGCCTGCGCCAACATTGATAACTACTTTCTCTAGCTTAGGAATTTGCATTACGCTTTTGTAAGAGAATTTTTTCATCAATGCAGGAGCAATGTCTTGCTTGTAGTAATCCTTAAGTCTAGCCATGTTTTATCCTCCTTACAGCGTTGCACCGCATTTTTTGCAAATGCGTGCTTTTTTACCGTCTTCAGAAATTTTATGTGCAACACGTGTAGGTTTACCGCAAGCAGAGCAAACTAGCTGAACTTTACATGCATACATAGCACCTTCTGCTTTTGCAATACCGCCTTGCTCACCCATTTTGCGAGGTTTCACATGTTTTGTAACCATGTTACGGCCTTCTACAATCACTTTACCCTCTTTTGGGCTAACTGCTAAGACTTTGCCTTCTTTGCCGCGGTCCTTGCCGCTTAAAATGATGACGGTGTCACCAGTTTTAACATGAATTTTGTTCATTAGTGAGCACCTCCCATTATAGTACTTCAGGGGCAAGACTTAGAATTTTCAAATAGTCTTTGTCACGCAATTCTCTGGCTACTGGGCCAAAGATACGTGTTCCCCTTGGATTTTTATCGTCTCTGATGATAACGGCTGCATTTTCGTCAAAACGAATGTATGTGCCGTCCTCACGGCGAACACCAAAAGCAGTTCTTACAATAACTGCTTTTACAACGTCGCCTTTTTTAACAACGCCGCCGGGTGCTGCTTTTTTAACGGAAGCAACCACAACGTCGCCAATATTGGCATACCTTCTGCCGGTACCACCTAGAACGCGGATGCACATAATCTCTTTCGCGCCGGTGTTGTCGGCAACTTTAAGGTAACTTTGCTGTTGTATCACAGTGCGTTCCTCCTTCTTTACAAGCTAAAATTATTTAGCTTTCTCAATAATCTCAACGAGTCTCCATCTCTTATCTTTAGAAAGAGGACGAGTCTCCATAACACGTACTACGTCACCAATGTTGCACTCATTTTTCTCATCGTGTGCTTTTACGTTGATGGTACGTTTAATAATTTTATTGTAAAGCGGATGCTTTACGCTGTCTTCGATTGCTACAACAATGGTTTTTTCCATTTTGTTGCTTTTCACCTTGCCAACCAAGGTTTTTCTCATGTTTCTATCGCTCACAGCTAAACCTCCTTCCGTTACGCATTCTTGCTGTTATTGATTTCATTCTCACGTAAAACAGTTTTTACACGAGCAATATCTTTCTTCACAGCGGAAACACGCATCGGGTTATCGAGCTGGTTAATGGCAAGCTGGAAACGCAGGTTGAAAAGTTCGGCCTTAAGGTCTTTAAGCTTAGTTTCTAACTCTGCTGTAGATAATTTTTTCATCTCTGAGGCCTTCATTACTGCTCACCCCCCGTTTCTTCCCTTTTTACAAATTTACACTTGATTGGTAATTTGTTGGCAGCCAAACGCAATGCTTCTCTTGCTGTTTCTTCAGGAACACCAGCAATTTCAAACATAACTCTGCCTGGTTTTACCACTGCAACCCAGTACTCCGGAGAACCTTTACCGGAACCCATTCGAGTTTCAGCAGGTTTCTCTGTAATTGGTTTATCTGGGAAAATTTTAATCCAAACTTTACCGAATCTTTTGCAGTAACGTGTCATAGCGATACGGGCTGCCTCGATTTGGTTGGAAGTAATCCAAGCCGGTTCAGTCGCTTGAATACCAAAATCACCGTTGGTTACTTTGTTTCCGCGGTAAGCTTTACCTGTCAAACGGCCACGGTGAACTCTACGATATTTAACGCGTTTAGGCAACAGCATTATTTACTGCCTCCTTCCTTACGAGCCTTAGTATCTTGTAGTACCTCGCCTCTGTAAATCCAGACTTTAACGCCGATTAGACCGTATGTGGTCATAGCCTCTGCAAAACCATAGTCAATGTCAGCTCTTAATGTCTGTAGCGGAATGGTGCCATCATGGTAACGTTCTGCTCTAGCAATTTCAGCGCCGCCTAAACGACCGGAAACTTGAGTTTTGATACCTTTTACACCCATTTTCATTGCACGACCGATGCATTGTTTCATAGCACGGCGGAATGAAATTCTTTTCTCTAGTTGTTGTGCAATATTTTCAGCAACCAATTGTGCATTTGTATCAGGAGTTTTCACTTCAACGATATTAATCACAACAGGTTTTTTCAACATTTTTTCGCATTGCAAACGCAATTTTTCGATTTCTGCGCCGCCTTTACCGATTACCATACCAGGCTTTGCGCAGTGAATGTGAACACGAACCTTAGAAGCATCGCGCTCAATTTCAATTTTAGGAACACCAGCTGCTGCAAGTTGTTTTTTCAATACTTTACGTAGGTTATAATCTTCTACCAATGTATCGCCAAAAACGTTGTCCTTCGCGAACCAGCGGGAATCCCAATCTTTGATAACGCCCACACGAATGCCATGTGGGTTAACTTTCTGGCCCATAGTTTACCTCCTCTATTGCTTATTCTTTTTCTTTTAGCACGAGGGTTACGTGCGAAGTTCTTTTTAATACTCTATATGCGCGACCCTGAGCTCTTGGACGAATACGCTTGAGGATCGGGCCCGGACATACGAAGCATTCCGCTACGTAAAGTCTGGATACGTCCATGTCATGGTTATTCTCAGCATTAGCCATTGCAGACTTCAATAATTTTTGCAAGTCTTCGCATGCGGCCTTAGGTGTATGCTTAAGGATAGCCATAGCCATATCAACCGGCTTGTTTCTGATTAAGTCAAGCACGATTTGTACTTTACGTGGTGAAATGCGGGCATATTTCAGATAAGCCCTTGCTTCCATTTAAAACACTCCTTTCGGCCTAAATTATTTACCGCCTGTTTTAGAACCAGCATGACCTTTGTAAGTTCTGGTTGGTGCAAACTCACCTAGTTTGTGACCTACCATATCTTCGGTTACATACACTGGAACATGTTTACGGCCATCGTGTACTGCAATTGTATGACCAACGAAATCTGGGAAAATAATGGATGCTCTGCTCCATGTTTTCACAATGTTCTTTTCGCCGGCTTCATTCATTTGTTGAATCCTTTTCAACAGCACAGGCTGTACGTAAGGACCTTTTTTTACGCTTCTGCCCATTGTTCAATAAGCTCCTTTCTGTATGCCTTATTTGCCGTTTCTGCGTTTCACGATAAATTTATCGGAACGGTGTTTCTTAGAACGTGTCTTGTAACCAAGAGCAGGTTTGCCCCATGGTGTAACAGGACCTGGACGACCAACTGGAGATTTACCTTCACCACCACCGTGTGGGTGATCGCATGGGTTCATAACGGAACCACGAACGGTTGGTCTAAAGCCAAGGTGACGTTTACGGCCAGCCTTACCAATTTTTACGTTCTCATGGTCTGTATTACTTACCTGACCAACAGTAGCCATGCACAATGCAGATACATTTCTAAGTTCGCCGGAAGGTAGTCTCAACAGAGCCATGCCGTTTTCTTTTGCCATTAATTGAGCCATGTTACCGGCAGAACGTGCCAATTGGCCGCCTTTACCAGGATATAGCTCAACGTTATGAATAAATGTACCGGTTGGGATATTGGTTAGTGGTAAAGCATTACCAGGTTTAATATCTGCATCAGGACCGGATACAACAATATCTCCAACTTTCAAACCGTTTGGAGCCAAGATATATCTTTTCTCGCCGTCTTCGTATTGCACAAGTGCAATGAAAGCAGAACGGTTTGGATCGTACTCTAATGTTTGTACAGTAGCTGGAATGCCGTGTTTTGTACGTTTAAAATCGATGATACGGTATTTTCTTCTGTTTCCGCCGCCTCTGTGACGTACTGTGATTCTACCGTAGCTATTACGACCGGATTTTTTATTCAAAGGAGCCAGAAGGCTCTTTTCCGGTGCAACTTTTGAAAGACCAGAATAATCCGTGCAAGACATGTTACGTCTTGATGGAGTGGTCGGTTTATAGTTAATAATTGCCATTCGGTTTCACTCTCCTTCATGATGGCTTTGCGGGGTTTCTCCCCATACTTTGCCTCTATAATAAAGAAGCGGATTACATCATACTGTCAAAGAATTCAATTGTCTTGCTGTCTTCTGTTAAAGAAACGATTGCTTTTTTCCACGCTGGAGTATAGCCTTCGCTTCTACCTTGACGGCGTAAATGACCTCTAACGTGCATGGTGTTCACTTTGGAAACCTTAACGTCAAAAAGTTCTTCAACTGCTTTAGCAATCTCAATTTTGTTTGCATCTTTGGCTACTTCGAAGGTGTACTTCTTCATGCCAATGCCAGCCATACTTCTCTCAGTAATAACTGGACGAATGATGATGTCTTGTGCTGCCATTATGCATACACCTCCTCAATTTGTGCAATTGCATCTTGAAGCACGATAAATTTGTCTGCATTCAAAATGTCGTATACGTTTAAGGTGTTAACCAATGCAGTTTTAACGCCAGGAATGTTAGCTGCGGAAGCAATCACTTTTTCATTCTTCTCTGGAAGAACGATAAGTGCCTTTTTCTCAGAGCCAACTGCCTTTAACATAGCTGCAATTGTTTTTGTTTTGTATTCATCCATTGCAATTTTATCAAGTACAACCAATTCGTTGTCTAACACTTTGCTGGAAAGTGCGGATTTCATTGCAAGACGTCTTACTTTTTTATTTAAAGTATATCTGTAGCTGCGTGGCTTTGGAGCAAATACAATACCGCCATGTGTCCATTGAGGAGCTCTTGTAGAACCTTGTCTAGCATGACCTGTACCTTTTTGTCTCCATGGTTTTTTACCACCACCGGAAACCTCGGCGCGGGTTAGGGCCGATTGTGTGCCTTGACGCTGATTTGCAAGATAGTTTTTCACCATATCGTGCATAACAGCTTTGTTTGGCTCAATTCCAAATACAGCATCGGATAAATCGATTTTAGAAACCTCTTTACCGGCCATATCAAGTACTGTTACTTTAGGCATGTCAAATCCTCCTTCCCTTACGCCTTAACGCTGTCACGGATGATAACAACGCCGCCGTTTGGACCTGGAATAGCGCCCTTCACAGCGATGAGATTGTTCTCTGCATCTACCTTGACAACTGCTAAATTTTGTACGGTTACTTTTTCAGCACCCAGGTGACCTGCCATTTTTTTGCCCTTAAATACTCTTGAAGGGTCAGAGCAAGCACCGATAGAACCACCTTTACGAGCAACTGGACCGCTGCCGTGTGTTTCTTTTAATCTGCCGAAGTTCCAACGTTTGATAACGCCGGCCCAACCTTTACCTTTACTTGTGCCTGTAACGTCGATTTTATCGCCGGCAGCAAATACGTCTGCTTTGATTAAATCGCCAACGTTATAAGCATCAGTATCTTCCACTCTAAACTCTCTTAAGTATCTCTTTGGAGCAACATCTGCTTTTGCAAAGTGACCTTTCATTGGTTTATTTACTTTGTGTGCTTTCAAATCACCAAAGCCGATTTGAATGGAAGCATAACCGTCGTTTTCCACTGTTTTCTTTTGTGATACCACGCAAGGACCAGCTTCAACAACTGTTACAGGAATTACTTTTCCTGTTTCGTCGAAGATTTGTGTCATACCAATCTTCTTGCCGATAATACATTTTTGCATGTTTGTTTCCTCCTATGCAGGTTATTGGTTGACTCTAGGCCAACATGACCCCGGCTGCTTGTTGGTTAATACCAAAGATTAAAGTTTAATCTCGATATCAACACCAGCAGGGAGTTCTAATCCCATCAAAGCCTCAACGGTTTTGTTAGATGGTTTTAGAATGTCGATAAGTCTTTTGTGAGTTCTCATCTCGAATTGCTCACGGCTGTCTTTGTACTTATGCACAGCACGCAAGATAGTGATAACTTGCTTTTCTGTTGGTAGCGGAACAGGGCCGGATACTCTGGCACCTGTACGCTTTGCAGTTTGTACAATCTTCTCAGCTGATTGATCAACCAATTGATGATCGTAACCCTTAATTCTTATCCTGATTTTTTCTTTGACTGCCATTGTCATCGCCTCCTTATTGTAGTTGGCGGGCGGCGCTGTTTGTTTTTCTAACACTGTGCCGGGTGTTTCATCACTCAACATTTAAAAACCGGATTAACTTTTCAATTAATCCGGGTTAGATCCACAAAAGCGTCTGAGTATGGCAAATACAATCGGCCGTAATAACCGTCAGGACACAATTTACGCAAAGAGCGCTTTGGTCCTTTACCATAACATCAAATATTCTTTCGCCCGGTTTAAAATCGGACATACTCCACGGAAAAACCAGCATAAAATGCCGCAACCTCCCGCTTCAACGCATATCTAGTGCAGTCTTGCTCGTATATAATACCACACCACGCACTGAAAAGCAAGCGTTTTTTCGCTTTTTTGCAAAAAATTCAGAACTTTTTTCAGTACATAGTAACAAACATATTTATACGTAGATTCTGCTTTGGGATGGCGTTTTTATTAGCAGACACGCCTCAAAACTGCTTTATGACAAATATCGTTTTTTACATATTTAGATCTTCCGCATCAATTCCGCTGATTACCAAAATATCTCCCAGCAAAATTTTGGTAGAACCGTTCGGAACTACAACCTCACCGTTTCGTTTTATCATAACAATTAAAATACCGTCCGGTATATCCGCTTCTAATAATGTTTGATTTAAAAAACGACTGTCTTCCTTTACTTCGTATTCCAATAATTTGCTTCCATAATCTTCATAGTCTGTAAACGTACTCAAAACAGATGTACTGTCGTCCACCAAATCCAGCTTTTTCGCTACAGTTGGCAGCAATGTACCTTGCAAAGACACGGAAATCAGTGCCACTATGAAGATAATATGGAAAATATCATACTGTAGGACAGCATCTCCTGTCATAGCAAAAATTGCAAATACGATAGAAGCTGCCCCTCGCAATCCGACCCACGAAATAAATATTTGCTGTTTTACAGGAAATTTAAACCAGCTCAGAATGCTGAAAGTTGCAATTGGTCTTGCAATAAAAATTAAAAATGCAGAGATTGCCAATGCAGGCAGTATCACCGTACCGAATTTTGAAGGGAAAGAAAGCAAACCTAAACAGAAGAAAATCATAATTTGCATTAACCATGAGATACCGTCAAGAAAATGCACCAGACTTTTCTTATGTTTGATTTTGCTGTTACCAACAATAATACCTGTTAAGTATACGCTCAGGTATCCGTTGCCTCCTACCCATTCGGTCAAACCGTAAGAAAGCAAGCCCACTGCTACAACAAAAATAGGATATAAACCTTCAATTTTAAAATCGACTTTCCGCAGAATAAACGCTGTAATTTTGCCAAGTAAAGCGCCTATTCCAAGACCGAAGATTAATTGTTTTGCCAACATCACCGGAATGGAAACATCTCCGCTGCCCGACAAAAGCGACATAAATATAATGGTCATCATATATGCAACCGGGTCATTACTGCCGCTTTCAATTTCCAAAATAGGTGCCAGACCGCCTTTTAAGTTCAACTTACGAGAACGTAAAATCGCGAAAACTGATGCAGCATCCGTAGAAGCTACAACGGAGCCGATTAACATACCTTCTATCCAGCCAATGCCAAACACAAGGCTGCAAAATACACCTACCAAACCTGCGGTGATTAATGTGCCCACCGTTGACATTAAAATAGACGGTGCAATAACAGGTTTTGCTGTTTTCCAGCTGGTACCAAATCCACCGAAAAACATAATAAAAACCAGTCCTACGGAACATACATTTTTTGCTATTTCATAGTTATCAAAATAGATTCCGCCAATGGCATCAGAACCACATAGCATACCAAGTGCTAAGAAAATAAGCAAAGTTGGAACACCCAGCTTATATAGCACATTACTTGAAACAATACAAAGGATAACCACCATTGCACATGCAATTATTATTTGTACCAAGTAAATTCCTCCATTCTGTCAGAGTGTATAGATGGAGTGCTTATTTTATTGTATCTGTGTCATTATGGATTCATTTGCTGATTAATAAGATTTACCCCAATACACCATGGATTTTGCAGGTTTACCGCAGCATACACAAGTTTCTGCAATTTGTTCCTGCTCGAACGGAATGCAACGGGAAGACAATCCCGCTTCTTCCTTAATTTTTTCTTCGCATGCCAAATCTCCACACCACATTGCTTTGACAAAGCCGGGTTTATGTTCAGCAATATCTTTCATTTCATCGAATGTTGAAGCAGTATAGGTCATCTCTTGACGGCGATTTAACGCTTTTTCGTAAATGCCTTTACGTACTGCTTCCAATTGTTCTGCGATGGCTTCTTCCAAATGTTCCAAACTTACAAAGATTTTTTCACGGTCATGTCTTCTGACCAATACGCATTGATTCTTTTCAATATCTTTCGGACCAATTTCCAAGCGCAGCGGAACACCTTTCATCTCATATTGAGCAAATTTCCAGCCGGGACTTTGTTCAGAATCATCAATCTTTACACGGAATGTTTTCTTCAGTCTGTCTCTCAGCTCATATGCTTTATCCAATACACCTTCTTTATGCTGGGCAATCGGCAATATCATAACTTGAATCGGAGCAATTGCAGGCGGCAGCACTAAGCCGTTGTTATCGCCGTGCGTCATGATAATACCACCGATAATTCTTGTGGACATGCCCCAAGAAGTTTGAAACGGATGGCTTGGTTTATTGTCTCTGTCTTGGAATGTAATATCAAACGCTTTGGCAAAACCGTCGCCAAAATAGTGGCTGGTACCTGACTGCAGCGCTTTTCCGTCATGCATCATAGCTTCAATGGTATAGGTTGCTTCTGCACCTGAAAACTTCTCTTTATCGGTTTTACGCCCTTTAATCACCGGGATTGCCAGTTGATTTTCACAGAAATCAGCATATACGTTCAGCATCTGCTCTGTTTCCGCCATGGCGTCTTGTGCAGTTTCATGCATGGTATGACCTTCCTGCCAATGGAATTCAACAGAACGCAAGAACGGACGGGTTGTTTTTTCCCAGCGCACCACAGAACACCATTGGTTATAAAGCATTGGCAAATCTCTGTAAGAGTGAATCACTTTCGCATAATAGTCGCAGAATAACGTTTCAGAAGTTGGACGAACACACATTCTTTCTTGCAATACTTCGTCACCACATTGAGTAACCCAAGCAACTTCGGGAGCAAACCCCTCTACGTGGTCTTTCTCCTTCTGCAGCAAGCTTTCCGGAATAAACATTGGCAAAGAAATATTCTCATGTCCCAATTCTTTAAATTCCGTATCCAGAATACGCTGAATGTTTTCCCAAATAGCAAATCCATACGGTTGAATGACCATGCAGCCGCGTACATTTGTATAATCCATAAGCTCCGCTTTTTTTACAATGTCTGTATACCACTTGGCAAAGTCTTCTTCCATAGGGGTAATGGCATCTACCATTTTTTTATTTCCTTTTTGTTCTGACATAATCCTTAATCTCCTAAACTCACTTTGATATTGCAATCAGTGATTTTGCATACTTAATATATATTATATCGGCTACACCATTATATTTCAATGAAAAAATTTCAGCATTTTTTCTTTTTTGTATACAAAAAAGGCACACCATATTTTCACGGTGTGCCTTTTGCTCAAAATTTATGCCAAAATCAGCGTAAATTAGGCTTTGTTAGCCTCAATGTATTTTACAAGATCGCCAACTGTTTTTACATTCTCAATTTCAGAATCCGGAATTTCAATCTCAAATTCATCTTCGATAGACATTAGCAAGTCAACTACGTCTAAAGAGTCAGCACCAAGATCTTCAGCAATGTTGGATTCCATTGTGATTGTATCCTCTTCAACATCAAATTGTTCGCTTAGAATGGCTTTTACTTTCTCAAATACCATTATACATTCTCCTCCTAGAAAATTTGTTTTCGTATCAAGCTATCTCGCAATATGGACAAAGTAACATAAAATATGTTACAATTTCCAAGTCGAGAACGTCCGTATCCATTCCGGTCGTTCTCCCATATGCACATATTATTAGCAAATACTCAGTTTGTCAATACGAAAATAGAATTTATTTTAAAAAAGACGGTTTCTTTTATAAAAACAAATTCTTTTACATATTCCAACTTTTACAAGAAAAGAGTGTTTTCCATGACTTTAGACGAAATCAGAAAACGTATAGACGCAATTGATGAACAACTGCTTCCGTTATTCATTGAACGTATGAAATGCGCCCAAGATGTAGCGCAGGCAAAACGTGAATTAAGCTTGCCTATTTTTAATGCACAGCGCGAAAACGAAATTTTAGCCCGTGTCGCTGCGGACGCAGGTGATTTTGCACCGGAAGCAAAAATGTTATATACTACTTTGATGGCATTAAACCGTTCACGACAACACAAATTGTTAAACAGCGGAACCGATATTCGCGACGAAATTCAAACTGCATTGCAAAAAGAAACTTCCTTAAAAGAGGTTTCTTCCGGAAAAAAAATTGCATTTCAAGGTGTTCCCGGCTCTTTTTCCCATGCAGCCGCAACATTTTTGTTCCCTGACTGCGATGTTTATCCATACGAGAGTTTTAAAGATGTATTTGAAGCTCTCAAAAACGGAACCGTTGATTTCGGACTGTTGCCGGTTGAGAATTCTTCCGCAGGTTCTGTGGTTGAAGTATATGACCTTATCTTAAATTATCGCTTTAGCATTGTAGGTTCCACCACTCTACATGTGCACCATTGCTTAGCAGCACCGCAAGGAGTAACCATTGAGAATATTCGAACCGTATACTCTCATCCACAGGCTTTGGCACAATGTTCGGATATGATTTCCTCACACAACTGGAAATCAATTCAGCATAGCAATACAGCAGTTGCCGCCAAAATGCTGGCCAAAATGGATAAAGAAAACGGAGTAACTGATGCAGCCGCAATTTGTTCCACCATTGCTGCTAACATGTATGGACTGAACATTTTACAAGAAGATATTCAAAACAATAACCAAAACAGAACTCGTTTTGCTGCATTAAGCAAAGAAATGATTATTCCAAAGAATGCGGAAAAAATCAGTCTGTGCTTTTCTTTGCCTCATACAACAGGTTCCTTATACAGCGTTCTGGCACGTTTTGCAATGACAGGCTTAAACCTGACCAAAATAGAGTCACGTCCCTTAAAAGAAGGAAATAACGGAGAATTTAAATATAATTTCTATTTGGATTTTACCGGAAATGTACATCATTGCGATACATTGGACTTACTTTGTTCCTTGTCTCAAGAACTTCCTAATTTCTCGTTTTTGGGCAACTATGTAGAATATGATCCCAATGATGAAAATTAATATTTTTCACTAAATTTCTTGTACAATATTTGTAAAAATAAAAATAATATATTAAATAAAGCGAGTATCACAAATGATACTCGCTTTATTTGGGTTCTCTTCGCTCATACGGAACCGGGCAATCCGTCAGACCCACTAAATAATCCACACTGGTTCCATAAAACTCAGCTAACTTAATGACTACATCTAACGGATAGTTCAGAACACCTATCTCATATTGAGAATATGTATTCTGTTTTACATTAATTACTTTGGCTACTTCTTTTTGCGTTAACCCTCTGTCAATTCGCATATCTCTGATTCTCTCATATTTCAGAATCTCTGTTTTCATATTATCACCAACCACATTATAAATATCTGAAAATAAGATATTGGTTTTTATCTGAAATTCAGATATAATGTAGTTTGAGGTGATAACATGAAGTTATACAATGAAATGGAAAAAGCTTTTCTGGAAATAGAAAAACGGTTTGATACACATTCCCTTGAGAAATTTTTAGACTGCCCTTATCAAAACTTGTCAGAGTATTATGACGAACTTGGACTATGGATACGCAATCATTTATTAACCAACGATTGCCCCTTACTGGAATACTTTACAGATGGAAATGTATTAGAAAAAAATGATATGTCAATCTTTATGATTCAGTCATTTTACATTTATATTCATCAAAAATATAAATTATATAATTTATAATATAACAAAAACGCAGCTGAAAATGTTGCAGCTGCGTTTAAAAGTAAAGTTCGCACTTATTTATTTTTCAAATCTGATGGAATTTCCAGACCCATTGTTTCACGTTTTAAAGCTTGTTTTTTCTCAAAGTCTTTATACATAAGGCTAGGTTGAATTCCTGTGTTATTCTGGTACTTTCCGCTGCTGTATAAGTCATAGTCACCTTTTATGGTGTGATAATAGATTTGGCATACTTCAATATCAGGATAAATAATGAGTGGATGAATACAATAAATTTCCAATGTCCAGTAACCTGCAAAGCCAATATCTCCGAAACCGGCGGTTACATGTATACACAATCCCAATCGGCCTGTAGAAGAACGTCCTTCCAGCATAGGTACATATTTACTGGTAGTTGTAAATTCTTTAGTTCTTCCCAAATACAACTTATTTGGTTCCAGCAATAATCCTTCTTCCGGAATCACTAATTTTTTGGTCGGATTCGGCTTTTTCATGTCCAGTATTTCATTTTCATATACCAATAGCTCATTATGCAGTGTTAAGTTATAACTGTTCGGATTTACTTTACTTCGTTCAAACGGTTCTATAATAATATCCGTGCCTACTGCACGTTCAATCTCTCTTCCTGATAATATCATGTCCAAATCCCCCTACCGTTTCAGCCTAGCAGCCAATGCTACCCAACCTTTTTCTTCTTTGCGTTCTATGATTTCAAATTTTTCACTGACAGCAACCAAGACATCCTGCTCCCGAGTATCAATAATACCACTCATAATATAAATGGAATCCGGATATAAATATTGTTCAATGTCTTCTGTTAACACCATAATGACATCAGCAACAATGTTGGCAAGTACAATATGGTATTTCCCATTGATTTGTTCCGTCAAATTCCCTGCAATTGCAGTAAACTTATCTGCAACATGATTAATTTCTGCATTTTCCACAGCCGTTTTTACTGCGAGCGCATCTATGTCCACACCTACTGCAGAATTTGCACCTAAGAGCAATGCGGCAACGGATAGAATACCGCTTCCGCATCCCACGTCAAGCACATCCATATCCGATTTGATATATCGCTCTAACAGTTCCATACACAAACGAGTTGTTTCATGAGTACCTGTACCAAATGCCAATCCCGGTTCCAAATGCAGCACTTTTCTGTTTCCTGCATCATAATCTTCTTCCCAAGTAGGACGAATCAGCAGAGATTGACCCACAGGAATAGGCTTAAAGTACTTTTTCCAATTATTTAACCAATCCTCCATAACGCAGTCTGCTGTATCAATGGTAAAAGGAATTCCTTCTGCAGTGTAACGCTCCTGCAAAAATGAAATGGCTTCCGCAGGATTTTCTTCGGGACTGATATATACATGTATAATACCTTTTGTGCGGTCTTTATTTAACAGTTCTTCATCAATTAAATCAATATGAGCAATTTCCCACGCTTCCTGCTCCAAATTGGAATAATCTTCAATATAGATACCATATGGTACCACCATCTGCGCAATATCTCCTGCACGGTCTACATCTTCTGCCGGTACGGTAATGGCAATTTCGGTCCAATCCATGCTGTCCTCCATGTTTTTCGATATTATAATGCTTTATTATACAATAAATGCTGCCATAATACAATATGGAGAATTTTGTATTTTCTGTTTTTATATGATATACAAAGTACTTCTGAAAACAAATTTAGATTTATGACTTATAGTCAAAAAACTCCCTATTTCAAATGAAAAGGGAGTTTTTTATGTTATCAAACATTATACATTGGAATTCTGGCCGAACACTTTCAACTGCCTTACATACTCTTCGCTGACCGGAGATAATTTTGCATTTTTTAACGTGACATAACCTATTTTCATAGTTTCATCTGTATCAATCGGTACGGCGATAAAGCCTTGCTTTTTGTAAACATCATCCATAATACCGCAGCAGATGGTAAAAGCATGAATTTGACGAATCAATTCCATCATCGTTGCGCGGTCGTTGGTTCGTATCACATCAGGAAACGTATATTTGCTTTCCGTTTCTTCTGATAAAAAAGAAACACTGTTTTCCCCTTGTTCAAATATCAAGTAAGGATACTGCTGTAATTCCTGATAACTGATGGAAGGTTTATGAGCTAGCTGATGTTCATGCCATAAATAGGCGTAAATACTGCACTCAAATAAATAATGAAACTCTAAATTATCATTTTTCAGTCTTTTTTTCATGTAAGCTTCATTGGATTTACTTAAATATATAATACCCAATTCACTTCTTGACGCACAAACATCTTTCATAATTTCACCGGTTCTGGTTTCACGAATAGCAGTTTGATATTCACTTAAATTCAACTGTTTGACTGTATTGATAAACGCTTTTACCGCAAAAGCATAATGCTGCGTAGATACAGCAAACCGCTTCTTTTTTTCATGAGCACGCACATACTGATGCTCGATATAATCATATTGCGCAACAATGAATCTTGCATGTTCCAAAAAAGCGCTTCCCTCTGCAGTCACATATACACCCTTATTGGTACGTTTGAAGATATCAATTCCGGTTTCTTCTTCCAAAGCTCGAATTGCTGCAGATAAACTTGGCTGTGATATCAATAATTGTTTGGCAGCTTCATTCATGGAACCGACATCTGCAACCTTGACCGCATATTTTAAATGTAGTAGCGTCATGAGCATTTCCCTTTCTAGTGATTAAATGTAATACTCGGTGTTGTCTTCTTCCTTCATATTAAATATACGGAAAACCTTGTCTCTCAGCTGTAGAAAATCTCCTCCGGTCCTGTCGCGGTGACTCCCCAGCCCAATTGGTATAACAGACTTTATTCTACCCGGATTCGGACTCATAACCACAATTTTATCTGCCAGAAACACAGCCTCATCTATATCATGCGTTACAAAAATCACTGTTTTATTTTGAGATTTTGTAATATGCAAAAGGTCATCCTGCAATTTGTAACGCGTAATTGCATCCAAGGCTCCAAACGGTTCATCCATAAATAAAATTTCAGGGTCAACTGCAAGACCTCTGGCAATTGCTACTCTCTGCTGCTGTCCACCGGACAACTGTGCCGGATGTCGTTTTGCAAAATTCTCCAAGCCAACCAGCTGCAAATATTTCATAGCAATCTGCTTTCGCTCTTGTTTTGGAACCTTTAAGGTTTCCAATCCTAATTCTACATTTTTTTCAACCGTTCGCCAAGGGAGAAGACCATAATTTTGAAAAATTGTGACATATTTTTCGGAAGGCGCCTTTACTTTTTGACCATCAATGGTAATGCTTCCTTCTGTTAATGTTTCAAAACCCGCAATAGAATTCATTAAGGTGGTCTTTCCGCAGCCGGAAGGTCCCAGCAAACAAATAAATTCACCTTTTTCTATTTGAAGCGAAATGTGGTCAAGCGCTGTAAAGCTTTCTCTGGAAGAGCGAAATCCACCGGGCTTCTCATATATTTTGGTAGCGTCTTGAATTTCGATATACATATTGTCACGCCTTTCCCCATGCTTTCATCACGGTTTTTTCAAATTTTCCGATGAGTGCATCTAAAATAAATCCTATCACGCCAATCATCACCATTGCAGCAAGCAAATAATCCATTCTTAAATTATTTCTGGCATCTATAATCATATAACCAAGCCCTGACTGGGTTCCGACCATTTCTCCTGACACCAAAAATATCCATGCAGAACCCAAAGCCACATGCAAACTGTTTGCAATTTGCGGGAATACCGCGGGAAATACAATTTTATATAATACCGCAGGCTGCTTAATTCCAAAATTCTTTGCTACCTTTAAATAAACAGGGTCTATATTACGTACAGCAGAAATGGTAGAAAGTAAGACAGGGAAAAAGCCTGCAAGAAAAATGATAACAATTGCGGGAACGTCTCCAATGCCAATAAACAGCACAATAAAGGGCATCCAAGCCACTGGAGCAATCGGACGAATGATTTGTAGAATAGGACTGATATATCCGTATAACGGTTTAAACCATCCTATTATCAAACCTAAGATAGCTGCTGAAACAACCGACGTGACATAACCAATTGCAAAACGATATAAGCTGGCTCCTATATTGGCGCCCATAGTACCGTCTGCAAATAAATCGACCAATGCTTTTCCAACCGTTAACGGTTTTGGAAAAAGTGCTTCTCCAACAGACGACACACTGGCAAGAAGATACCACAGTAAAATTAACACTGAAAACGAAACCACAATATACCTTAATTTTAACAGACGTTTCATAACTGACTCCTATTCCGCTTGGTATACAAACTCTTCATAAGAAGGCGGATTTTCGGAAATGTGATATTTTTGCATACGAGCAACCAAATCATGATAAGCAGATTCCTCAATGGTCAAATCTGAAAAATCAATCCATTCCAAAGATTGCTGCAGCACATTATCAGGTTGTTTCAAGAAATTTTTCGCCACAGAAAGCGCCTCTTCTTTATCTGAAAGTTCAGAGCCGGCTTGTTGATATGCGTCGATGACCTGATTTGCCAACTCGCTGTTTTCATTGAGGAATTTATCGTTAAAAACAAGAGCGCAGCAAATGGAATGATCCCACAACTCATCCGATTGATATAACACTTTACCATATCCGCCTGTTACCGCTACAGAACCAAACGGTTCTGCCACACAATATCCTTGAATCTGACCGGATACCAATGCAGAAGGCATTTCCGCAGGAGATAATTCGGTTACCTGAACATCGTCTATGGTAAGACCATTTTGTTCCAGCATCTCCTGTAATAAAATATTGTGAGAAGAGCTTCTGTGCGGAATTGCAAATGTTTTTCCTTTTAAATCCGCAGCCGACTGAATGTCATTGCCTACAACAATTACATTGCCGCTTGTATGCCCAAGTGCAGCTGCTTTTAATCCTATATTTTGTGATTGCGCCTGCATTGCCAATTCAATCAGCACAGATGCACCGTCTACCTGACCGGAATTCAACGCATCCATCAGCTCCGGCCATGAACCGTATTTGACAAGTTCTACTTTAACATTGTCTGACTGGGAAAGTTCATATACAGGCAGTGCATGTGTAATAGGTAAATATGCTATTTTTACTGTTTTTACATTTTCACTGTCGGAACCTCCTCCAGATGATGTTCCGCATGCGGTTAATAATACAGTCATACTAGCCAACACCGCCGCAATCGGTATGAAAAATTTTTTTAATTTCATTTCTCATTCTCCTCCTAACGATACAGTCCAACCTAACGCTTTGCGTTTTTCTTTGAAATCTTCTACCAGTTGGTTGGCAATTTTAATATGGTCGACATCTACAATCATTTCAGAGCCCAATAGCGCCTTTGTGCCATGTGCCATAAATTCAGACACTTTTTCCGAACCCATAACAGGCGCATAAACATTGTGGTAAGAATTAATCCCTAATAATCTGAAAGATAAGGCCGCACAAATTCCCTTTTCATTGCTCCACTCAGGACTGGAAAAGGCATACGGCAGCTCTTTTATCGGAATATTTAAAGCTGCGGATATTCCGTTGAAAAAGGCAGACGCTCTTGCATTATCCAAACATTCGCCGAGATGCCAGACGGGAGGAATCTCTTTTAAAAACTCCCGCAGTGATTCGCTGGTCCACTCCAAAGCTTTCTCTGAGCAAAATCCCAGCTTCAGCAAAGCAAATGACGCACAACCATTTGTAAAAATCAACACATTGTTTTTCAACAGTATTTCAGCTGTCTCCACAATTTTCTTTTCATAAATGACCCGTGGATTGCTGCAGCCTACCAAGTTCACAATACCCAATATTTTTCCGTCTTTTAATGCCTGTGCTAAAGTTGCAAGCCCTTTTTCAAAGTAGTGCTGTGCCCATTCCACGGAAAATCCCATTTCAGCGTCCACTTCATATTGAGGGATTTTAACAGGAATGTCTCTTCTTTCCACAAAGCTTTCAATACCACGTTGTACAATTTTTTCTGCAATTTGATGAATTTCTCCTATATTGGAATGCTCATGGTCCAGTCCGTAGTGTTCTGCACCAGGCAGTCTTCCGGAATCACTGGTGGTAACCACGGTTGTTCGGAAACATTTTGCTACTTCCATTATGGAAGGGAACACATCTTGCACATCTGCAACCCATAAATCCAAAGCGCCTGTTCCAAGCACCAATTCAGAACCAACTGCATTGGATAGCGGAATTACATTATCATAACGATACATTGCAGACAAACCGGAGCAGCAGATGCCGTAAAACTGAATACCCAAAGCGCCTTTTTCTTTGGCCAACCGCACCATTTTCTCGCTTCTTCCAACTTTCACAATTTCACTTACCAGTACGGGAGAATGTCCATGTACCGCAATATTGACATATCCTTTTTTCAAAGCGCCCAAATTAATCTTGGAACGACTTCTGTGAGGCAAGCCATACAAGCTATCCATTGCAATGGAAGAACCAAGGCAGGAGGACCAAGCGAAAGATACGCCGGTTCTTAAAAACTGTTGCATTACGTTTCTCCAGTTACTGTCCGTGCCTGTTGTAGTTCTGTGTAAGCTTTCAAACACTTCATGGGAAGGGCTGATTGGAATAATACCCAATTGTTCCCATGTTTCCACCCTTTCTTTCGGCGCGAAGGAATAAATGGTTTTGTGCTTATCGGGAACTGTTCGAGATAAATCTTCCAATAAAATATCCGCAACTTGTTCTGCAAGCTCATTGAGTGTTTTTCCTTCTGTCTCAATGCCAAAATTTTTACATACGGCATAAATTTTTTCTTTTCCTTCAATGGGAATCGGAGCTTTTCCTTGTGCTGCAAATTTTAATGCGAGCATACTTTCACGTCCGCGTGCTCCGTGGGCTGCTGTACCTGCTGCCACATGACGCAAAAGATTTCTGGCCGCAATTAAATCTGCGTCCGCGCCACACACGCCACGAGGGGATTTTTTTGTAATTTTGCAAGGTCCCATAAAGCAGTTTTTACAGCAGGTACCTGCAATACCAAACGTACATTGAGGCTGCTGCGCATCAAAACGGTCAAACGTTGTTTCAAGACCCATTTCTTCCATATGTAAAAGCATTTCTCTTACCGCAGGGTCAGGTGTTTGTTCGATGACATCTTGTTTGTTCGGGAATGTTTTTCTGTATTCCGCTACTGCTTTCATGTAGTCATCAATCCCTCCATGATGATGGTGATGACTGTGTGTGTGTTGATCAGACATTCATTTTCACTCCTATTTACATACTATGTTAGTATGTTTATTGGTTGTTGTATATTTTACTACATAAAACATCATTTGTCTAATATCAATAACCTATAACTTGTTATAGGTTTTACCTAAAATCAGCCTGACAATATGCAAATGTCCGAATACACGTAAAAAATAAAAACCATGCCAAACAAAATGTTCGGTATGGTTTTACCTTATATCACATAAAAATCGCTGCTGTCTATTTCATCCACCAAGTCAGCAATGGTAACACTTTCTATATATTCATCTACCACTCTGTACATTTCCTGCCAAACGCGCACCGTTTTACAAGCAGGAGACCGCTTGCACGGGTTGGGCTGCATCTCTAAACAAGATACGGGTGCCAAAGATTTTTCCGTCACTTTTAAAATACGCCCTACCGTAATATCCATTGGGTCAAGTGCTAACTTATACCCTCCGCCTTTTCCCCGCAATCCTTTGATAATTCCCGCTTTGCTCATAGTCACCATAATACTTTCAAGATATTTCTCTGAAATTTCCTGTCGTTTTGCAATATCCTTTAAAGGAATATATTCACCATTGTTATTTTCTGCAAGATCAACCATAACACGTAAGGCGTATCTTCCTCTTGTAGAAATCCACATGATAAATTCCTCCTGTCCCTGTAATAAACCTATTATGCAACAATGTTAATGGTATTTCAAGACATTTCGTATTCCGAATGATAAAAAATAAAAATAGAGATATATGCTTGTTTCATTTTCCCGCAATTTAGGACATATATTAAACAAAGAACAAAATTCTAAATGGGGTTGTGGTATGAAAAAAAGGGTATTCTTTTTTAATGCAATTATTCTTACGGCATCTTCGCTGGTAATGCGGGCCAGCAGTATTGGATATCGAACCTATTTGTCTTCTAAAATAGGAACCGCAGGTATGGGATTATACCAACTGGTTATGTCTGTTTTTATATTGGCAATTACGGTTTCCACTTCAGGAATCAGTTTAGCCGTTACGCGTATTGTAACAGATACCATTGCAAAAGGAGCGCCGTCCCAGGCAAAACGGGCAGTTCGCAAGTGTATTATCTTCGCACTTTTATTAAGCTTGCTTGCTATGATAGCCTTATACTTTTCATCTGATTACGTAGCAATCCATTGGCTGGGCGACCAACGTGTCGCACTCTCTCTGAAAATACTCGCTCCCGGCTTACCTCTCATGGCAACATGTTCTTGTTTAAAAGGATATTTTATTGCAATGCGTGGTGTTGCAAAAACCGCTTCGGGGGAACTTTTGGAACAATTTGTTACCATTATGGCAGTAGTTTGTCTGTTTACATTTGTGGCGCCGCAAGGGTTAGAGTATTCCTGTGCCGCAATTATGTTAGGCTCTACCCTAGGCGAGATTGCTTCTTGTACCTATACTTTTATCTTCTTTATAAAAGACAAAATAAAAGCAAAAGACATCCCCGGCAATCAATTTCAATACACCTTTCGGAAAGCATTGCAGGATATGTTCCATATAGAACTGCCCATCATGTTTGGTTCTACCCTGCGTAACGGACTTGTAACCATTGAAAACATACTCATCCCCATTGGATTTAAGAAACACGGTGCCAGTACGGAAACCTCATTGAGCAATTACGGTATGATTCACGGTATGGTAATGCCGCTGATTTTATTTCCTTCCGCATTTTTAATGGCATTTTCTTCTTTACTGGTTCCTGAAATGGCAGAAGCAAATGCAGTGGGCCATAAAAGAACAATCAGCAGGACCACTGCACGTTCCATGCAATTGACCCTGCTGTTTTCATTCTTTATTACTGCTTGTTTTATTGTATTTGCCGATGATTTCGGCCGCACCTTTTATCAAAGCGAAGAAGCGGGACGTCTGATTCGATTTTTGGCACCGCTGATTCCTTTGTTGTACCTTGATAGCGTGGTAGACGGCATTTTAAAAGGGTTGGACCAGCAAATTGCCTCCATGCGATATAATTTTGCAGATTCCGGATTACGCGTCATACTGGTCTATTTTTTAATTCCGTTCACAGGTGTAAACGGCTATCTGGGCATTTTGTTTTTCAGCACGATTTTTAATGCTACATTGAGCATTCATCGTCTTCTGAAAGTATCTCAGGTGGAGATACAGTTTGTAGACTGGATTGTAAAGCCGATTTTATGCGGAGGCATTTCGGTTCTTTGCTTTTCGTTATTAAGACATTTACCGTTTATGAACGCGGTTCCTGTTTGGTGCTGCATGATACTGGAATTCACATTATCAGCCATTGGATATTATATTTTATTACGCGTGACACAATGCTTTAAAAAAGAAGATGTGACCTGTATCAAAGAGATTTTCCATTCCAAATCTGCTACTTAATACGATGTTGTTCCATCCATTGAACCACTTCTGCGCTTAATTCTTTTACGCAACCGTCTTCAAAAGGAGAATCCAACTCAGAATCTTTGATTAATTGTACAAAACTTTTGGTGCCTGCAGCGCTTACAAATGTTAAATATTCATCAAACGCTTTTTTCCAGTCCCTATTTGATTTACTCCAGAATTCCAAGGCAACCGTTTGGGCCAAACAATAATCAATATAATAAAACGGATAACAATAAATATGATGCTGTTTTTGGAATCCTCCTCCGTCTTTGAAGAATGGCAGATTATCAAAATCCAGCCACGGACGATATTTCTTCTCTAATTTCAGCCATAATTTTTTGCGTTCCTGCGGCGTTAATTTTGGATTTTCATATACTTCATGTTGAAACTCATCTACCAAACAACCATACGGAATAAAGTTAAGGGCAGACTCCAACTGAAATACACGGAATTTTTCAGCGTCATTTCCAAAAAACAACTCTGCCCAAGGGCGTGCCATCAGTTCCATGGTCATAGAATGCACTTCCGCTGTTTCCATTGTGGTACTTGCATTTTCACGAATCTCCATATTACGGGCCTGATATGCCGCAAATGCATGACCTGCTTCATGTGTCAACACATCCACATCGCCGGAGGTACCGTTAAAATTAGAGAAAATGAACGGAGACTGATAATCAGGCAGTTCTGTACAGTAACCGCCGCCTGCTTTATTTTGTTTACTCTCCAAATCGAACAGCTCGTTTTCTCTCATAAAGGTAAAAAACTCTGATGTCTTGGGACTCATTTCATCATACATTTTTTGTGCCGCGGACACCAGTTCCTGTGTTTCGCCGTTGGGCTTTGGATTGCCGTCTGTAAAAGAAACACCTGTATCGTGTAATTTTATCTCATCTACGCCAATTCGCTGTGCCTGCATCTTACGTATGGTTACAGTCACGGGAACCAAATCTCGTATAATCTGGTCTCGGAACACTTTGACGTCGGAGGCTCTGTAACAATTTCGTCCCAAACGGTCATATCCCAGCTGCACATAATTGGCATATCCCAATTTACGCGCTTGTTCATCTCTGTTTTTGACCAACTGATCATAAATTTCATCCAATTTTTGCGCATGCTCCTCAAAAAAGGCGGCGCATTTTTTCCAAGCTTCTTTTCTTACGGTTCTGTCTAAATCCTGTAGATAAGTGGTTATGGTGGAAAGATTCAATTCTTTGCCGTCAAATTCAATTTTGGCAGATGCCAGCAGCTTTTGATATTCTGTAGTCAACTCATTTTCCTGCTGCAAAAGAGGGATAATTTCAGGTGAAAATGAACGCAGTGCAACTTTAATATTTCCAAAAAACAAGATGCCCACTTCTTTCTCAAGTTCTTTTCTGAATCTGGAATCATACACAACTTGCAGAAAGGCTTGTTCATACTCCTGTATCACAGGAGATTTTTCGTTGTAGAACGCCTTTTCCTGTGCATAGAATTCATCTGCGGTATTAATACTGTTATGAATGTACGCAAGCGTGCTCATTGTTTGATACGCCTTCATAATGGATTCATGTTCCAAAATACATTTCATTTGCTCTTTGGCATTTTTACAATTTGGAAACCGTTCTGTAATTTGTTTATACTGTTCTATCATTCCATCTACATCAGGACGCTGATACTCCATTTGAGAAAATTTCATCGTAGACCCTCCTATGATTACGATTGATTTGTACTGTTATTTTAACATATATTCCTATAGTATTTGCAAACGAATCGTAAAACATTCCATTTTTTAGTAAATAAAAAAGAAAAAGACGAAAAGAATGGTTTGATTCGTTCCTTTCGTCTTTTCTTATTTATCAAATTGTTTTCTTCGTTCCGTAGACTGAATAAATAGTTTTTTGATGCCTTCTTCATCTTCATCTGCTATTTTTTGTTTTAGATTTTCTAACTCGGCAACAAAATCATCAATTTCCTGAACCAAATTCTTTTTATTCAAAAAGAACAGTTCGCTCCACAATGTCTCATTTATCTTCGCAATACGGGTTAAATCTCTGAAAGAATCTCCCGTATATTCTTTTAAATGGGTATTATCACTTGTGTTCATCAAACTGACCGCTACTGCATGGGTTAATTGAGATACAAAACCAATCATCTTATCGTGTTCCTGTGGAGTAATAATTGCAACGTGATAAAACTCCAGTAACTCTGCCAATTCTTTTGCAAACGCGATACCTTTTTCCGTATTTTGTTCTGTTGGCGTTATAATAAAGTTTGCAGAGTGAAAAATAGCATCATCACTGTACTGCACGCCGCTTACTTCCTTACCGGCCATTGGATGGGAACCAATAAATTCTACATCTTTGCGCAGAAAATCTTGCACTACATCAACCACGTTGCATTTTACCCCGCATACATCTGTGATAATCGCACCTGATTTGAAATACTGCTGATTGCGGGCAATCCAGTCAATCATGGTATGGGGATATAGTCCAAAAACGATATAGTCTGCCTGACTGATGATTTCAGGATCTTCCTGTATGGTTCCTTTATCAATGATGCCGTTTTCCAAAGCATAGTCAATGGTTCCCTGCCCTCTGCTGATGGCATATACCGTGTAACCATGCTTTTTCAAACCTTTTGCATAACTTCCGCCAATGAGGCCTAAGCCTACAATTAAAATCACACTGTTTTTTGCTATCACGGCTCCAACACCTCAATTCTGCCGCCTATGGATTGTATATCCTCAAAAAAGTTTGGATAAGATTTATTGATACATTCTGCCCCATTGATGACAACAGGAGTTTCACTGCACAAAGCAGCCACTGTCATACTCATTACAATTCTATGGTCTGTATGTCCTGACAGCTCCTGTTCACAACAATAGGTCGGTTTTCCCTTGATAAAAATTTCATCTTCCGTCGTGGTAATATCCGTATGGAATTTTTTCAGTTCCTCTTCCATGGCGGCAATACGGTCGGATTCTTTGTATCTCAAACGTGCTGCATGATAAATACGAGTCGTACCCTTTGCGTACATTCCCAGCACGTTTAAAACAGGCCCCAAATCGGGACAATCCGCCAAATCAATCTCCGTAGCCGTCAGCTCACTTTTATGTACAAGATACCCTTCTTGTTTGGGCTCTATCTTGCAATTACAAGCTTCCAGAATGGATAGAATCGCTTTATCTCCCTGTTTAGAGGAAGAAGTGACACCCTTACAATATAAATCATTTTGAATTGCTGCCAAAACGGCATAGAATGCCATTTGAGAATAGTCGCCTTCCACGGCGTAATCACAAGCTTGATAGGACTGATTGCCCGGAATATATAGTGTATGGTTGTCTTGAAATTCTGCTGTTACGCCAAAAGTTTTGAGCATTTGCAAGGTTAGTTCAATGTAAGAACGGGATTCAAACGGAGGCTTGATATGAATTATGGAATCCTGCTCCAAAAGCGGCAAAGCAAACAATAGGCCTGTGATGAATTGGGAGCTGATACTTCCATCAATTTCATAGGAACCTGCTTTTAGCGCACCCTGCACAATAAGCTGCTGTTCCGTTTGTTCAAAACGGTGTCCCTGCTGTTCAAACATTGTTTGATATACTCCCTGCGGACGCTTTAACAACCGATTTCTGCCCAAAAAAGTAATGGGCTGACCTGATAACGTAAACAACGGCACAAAAAAGCGCAGGGTAGAACCTGATTCATTGCAATCTACCTGTAACGGTTTTTGCGGCAAAGATTGTATGCCTTCTATCACAACGGTATCTTTCTCCATCATAATGGATGCACCCAATGCTCGCATACCTGCAATGGTAGCCAAAATATCGTCAGAATACGCAATATTTGAAATAACGCTTTTGCCTTTTGCCAAAGAGGCACACATTATCGCACGATGCGCCATACTTTTGGAAGGTGGTATTTGTATTTCTCCTGTACAAACAGAAGGATATACTTTTACTTTCATGAATCGTTCACTCCGTTTGAATCAAAAAGCTCATTTCTTTTTGGTGAAATGAGCTTTTTAGAATAAGGGATTACATATCCCTGCCAATTACATTTGCAATTTTCTTGCCTTTTTCGATTAAAGTCTTGAATGCATCGGGAGTCACAGATTGTGCGCCGTCAGACCATGCACATTCAGGATTGTCATGCACTTCGATAATCAAGCCGTCCGCACCCGCAGCAATTGCTGCCAATGACATGGATTCCACCAATTTTCTGTCACCCGTTGCGTGGGATGGGTCAATGATAATTGGCAAGTGTGTTTTGGATTTAATAATCGGAATTACGCTTAAATCCAAAGTATTTCTGGTGTAAGTTTCAAAGGTACGAATACCGCGTTCACACATAATGACATTTTCGTTACCGCCTGCCATAATGTATTCTGCCGCCATAATCCACTCTTCCATGGTATTGGCAAGACCGCGTTTTAGCAAAACAGGCTTTTTGCTTTTGCCCAAAGCTTTAAGCAAGTCAAAGTTTTGCATATTGCGAGCACCAACTTGAATTAGGTCAACATATTCCTCAAATTCATCCAATTTTTTCTCACTCATCAATTCACTGACAATTGGCATGTTGTATGCTTGTTTTGCTTTATACATGCATTTTAATCCTTCTAACCCCATGCCTTGGAAAGAATATGGAGAAGTTCTTGGTTTGTACGCACCACCGCGCAGCATACAGCCGCCTGCCTCTTTTACTTCTTTTGCAATACGCATGATGGATTCCTCACCCTCAACGGAGCAAGGGCCGCCAATCACGACTATTTTTTCTTTTCCTCCCACTTTGATACCGTCTACATCAATCACGGAATCCAATGGATGGAACAAACGGTTTGCTTTTTTATACGGTGCGGCAATTCTCTTTACATTATCTACGTAAGGATTTGCCGTAATCATTCTGTCGTCAATGACTGTGGTATCGCCAACAAGACCAAATACGTTGTAATTGGTACCTTGAATCATGGTGACTTTAACGCCTTTTGCTTCAATAGACTCCATCAGGTTTTTAATTTCCTGCTCAGGAGCATCTTTTTTCATGGTAATAATCATATACTATCTGTCCTTTCAAAGCCGAATCTATCGTTATGACTGCTGAGTCAATTTTTCTTTTAATACCCGCATGGCAATGCGGTATCCTTCAATGCCTTCTCCCATAACGGTATGAAAGCAAGCTTGACCTGCGTAAGAAATCTGTCGGAACTCTTCTCTCTCTTTTACATTGGAGATATGTACTTCCACCGCGGGCAAGGCCACTGCCTTCAGAGCATCTAAAACAGCAACGCTTGTATGCGTGTATGCTGCGGGATTGATGACAATGCCGTCCGCTTCATAATAGGCGCGCTGAATTTCATCTACAAGCGTTCCTTCGTGATTGCTTTGCAAGATTTCCACTTCTACCTGCAGTTCTTTTGCCGCTTGTTCCACCAAACGCACCAAGTCTGCGTATGTAGTTTTGCCGTAAATAGCCGGCTCACGAATGCCGAGCATATTCAAATTAGGCCCATTGATGACAAAGAATTTCATGGTAGCCCCCCAAAATCGTATTCATGAGTTCGTCCAGTTCCTGCTGAGAAATCTCCATAGGATAATTATTTGGAACCCTCAAATCTCCGTATTTTGTATAAAGAGGATAACGTTCTTCATACAGTTTGGCAACCGCATCTGCATCTTTAGACAACGGACGGTCATCTGTTACAAGCAGATGCTCCAAGTCTCTGTCAATAAACATAACAACGCCGTTTTGCTTTAAATTCTGAATATTTTCTTCATTTTTAATCGCACCGCCGCCGGTTGCAATAATCAACCCATTTTGTTTGGAGAGTTCTTCTATGACATCATGTTCCCATTGGCGAAAATACGCTTCCCCATGTTGGGCAAACATCTCTTTGATGCTCATATCTGAACGCTCTACAATCACAGCGTCTGTATCTACAAATGTTTTATCAATATACTTGCAAAGTGCTTTTCCTGTTAACGTTTTTCCGCTGCTGGGCATTCCGATTAGCACAATATTGGTTAGCTGTTTTAGCAATTCCAGCGTAATTTGGCCGATTTTATCATTTTCGATTTCTGTCGACAAAAAATGTTCCACTGCAAATTTTGCTTGCGCTACCAACATCTCCAAACCATTGACTGCCTTCATGCCAAGCTGTTCCGCCTGCTGCAGCAATCTGGTTTTCAACGGATTATAGATTACATCCACAACCGCCTTACAGTTTGGAAAATTTGATAAATCCAACGGACTTTCCCCATTGTTGGGATACATTCCCTTAGGAGAAGCATTTACAATCACATCTACATCTTTGTGCCGGATACATTCTTCATATGTAACGGTATTTTCTTTTTTGGAACGGCTTACCACCAAAATTTCTTTTGCTCCCATATATTCCGCCACCGCTGTTACCGTTTTACAAGTACCGCCGCTGCCGCATATCATCACTTTTTTCTCTTTTAATGTAATATCGTGTGCGTTCAGGTTATATAAAAAACCGGCAAAATCCGTATTATAGCCAAAGAGTTTTCCGTCTCTGTTTACAATGGTATTGACAACCCCGATTCTTTTTGCTGAATCGTCCAGCACATCACAATATGGAATGACGTCTTGTTTATACGGAATGGTTACATTAATGGCTTTAAACTGTTTCGCTGTCATAAAAGCATCCAGTCCATCTTTGGTCAGGGGACAAAGTTCATAGGTATAGTCCGCCAGCTTCTCATGAATGATTTTTGAAAAGCTATGTCCTAATTTTTCTCCGATTAAGCCATATTCCATCATGACACGTCATTCCTTTCCTTATTATCTTCATTGGGAGCCATCCACATATAGCCGTAACGGTCGGCAAACAAATCCACCAATCCAATGGCAACCATACTGTCTACCACAACTCTTGCACGGTGAATGATAGCAGGGTCATGACGACCATGAATTTGCAGCTGCGCATTTTCTCTTTTTTGAATATCAACCGTCTGCTGAGGCTGATAGATAGACGGGGTAGGCTTTACTGCCGTTTTTATCATAATGGGCATACCATTGCTGATACCGCCGTTGATACCGCCGTTATGATTGGTTGTGGTACAAACCTTGTCTTTCATCACAAACGGGTCATTCGCCTGACTGCCGAACAAGTTAGCAAAGCCAAACCCCAAACCGAACTGCACACCTTTTACAGCAGGTACACTGAACAGAAGATGCGCCAGCACACTTTCAATCGAACCAAAAAACGGTTCCCCAATTCCCGCAGGCATATTGACAATTGCCGTTTCCAAAATACCTCCTACGGAATCGCCGTTGCTGTGCGCTTGTTCAATGACTTGTACCATTTCTTGTTCCACTTGACTGCTGATGGTTGGGAAATAGCTGTCATTTAGCTTATCCGCTTGTTTGAGCAATGCTTCCTCAGTAGTACCAAACGGTTCGTCTTCAACCCCTTTACAGGAAGCAATGTGCGTAGCGATTGTAATACCTTTCTGTTTTAAAATTTGCAGACAAATGGCGCCTGCCGCAACAAGAGGGGCTGTAATTCTTCCTGAAAAGTGTCCGCCGCCGCGGTAATCTTGAAAACCACCGTATTTTTCAAATGCTGTATAATCGGCATGGGACGGACGCATAAGGTATTTGATGGCTTCGTAATCTTTGCTGTGCTGACTTTGATTACGAATGAAAATACACAATGGAGTTCCTGTCGTATAGCCGTTAAAAAAGCCGCTGACAATTTCAAATTCGTCCGCTTCTTTGCGCTGTGTGGAAATTTTTCCTTTTGGTTTTCGTTTATTCAGTTGTGCTCGTATAAAATCCAAATCCAGCTTTATGCCCGGTGCCAAACCGTTGATATTCACACCAATGGCTGCCCCGTGAGATTCGCCGAACAAACTGATTTGAATGTGTTCTCCAAATGTACTTTTCATGTGCTGCCCCGTTCCTTCTATGATTGTGGTTTGATTTCTTTTAAAAATTGATACAATTGCTCCATTGAAATTTTCTCCAGGGTTGCTTTTCCCGCTTCTTTTACTTTTACCACGGTAATAGAATCTCCCTGTGCTTTTTTATCTTTTTTCATAACGTCAAATACTTCATCAGCGTTATAAGCTACATCGCTTTTTAAACCTAATTTATCATAAATACGCAATACACGTTCTTTCAGTACTTGCTCCTCCAGCATGGGAATCATACCGATTGCAACGCATTCGCCATGCAGTAATTCCGAAAGCCCGTATACGCTTTCAATGCCGTGACCTAACGTATGGCCAAAATTCAGTATTTTGCGTAAATTCTGTTCTTTTTCATCCTGTTCCACTACCGCTTTTTTCACCAGCAGAGAACGATAAATAATTTCATCCACCTGCGTTTCGGGATTGCCATGCTCAAATAAATCCAAAATGGAAGCGTCGTAAATCAGGCCTGCTTTCACCGCTTCCACCAAACCGTTTACAAAATGACGTTTCGGCAATGTCTTTAACGTTTCAGGGTCAATTAATACAACGGACGGATGATAAAAACAACCAATGATATTTTTTACATGCTCCAAATTAATGGCCACTTTCCCGCCAATACTGCTGTCGATTTGGGACAAAGTGGTGGTAGGAATACCGATAAATTCGATGCCGCGCAAATAAGTAGACGCTACAAAGCCGGCCAAATCTCCAATAACACCGCCGCCAAGTGCAATAATGCAGTCTGTTCTTGTAAAGTTCAGGTCCAGTAATTTTCGGCACAGTTCTTCATAAACAGGAAATGATTTTGCACCCTCTCCCTGCTGAACAATATGATAATATCCCTGCGGACACTGTTTCATGACTGTATTTACATACTCCATAGGTACGCCGGTATCGCTGATAATCATCACTTTTCGATTTAAATCCGCAAAATTTCCAATACGATTTAATACACCGTGTTCTATGATAATATCATAACTTTTTTCTTTTAAATTTACACTTAACTGCAAAACGGTTCCTCCTGCCAACATGTCTGTTTCTATATCGAAATCATCGTTTATTACAAATTGAGAATTATTTTTATTATACTGCGTTACAGGTTAAAAATCAAATAGAACCAATAAAAATCCGTACAAAAAAAAGTAGGAAAATATATTTGATACTTTCCCTATGGTCATGTATAATAATGAATACACATACATGTGAATCAAACTGAACTATCAAAAGGAATCTGTTATGAATCAAAAAGCTTTGGCTGTCATCAGTTTTGGCACCACATATACGCTGGCACAGGACGCAATTATGCAAATCGAATCTACGCTGTCCTGTCATGCAAAAGAATATGATTGTTTCCGTGCATTTACCTCTAAAATGGTAATTGCAAAATTAAAACGAGAGCAAGGACAATACGTACTTACTCCCGAAGAATTGATGGAACAATTGTATCAAAAGGGATATAAAGAGGTTCTCTGCCAACCGCTTCATATCATCAATGGGTTTGAATTTGAAAAAATGTATCAAGCCTTATCCGCATTTACAGACAAATTTGACAAAATTCAAATTGGCCGTCCGTTACTTACCTTTGAAGATGATTATAAAACATGCTGCGATATTGTGATGAAATACGCACCTGCTCCGAAAGAAGAAACAGCTTTGGTATTTATGGGACATGGAACCGCACATTACGCAAACGCCTCCTATTGTCAGCTGGAAAATACCTTTCGTGCATTGGGGCACGAGCATGTTTATGTAGGTACGGTAGAAGGATTTCCAAATCTTGACTATATCATTGGCAGATTAAAAAAACATAACATTACCTGTGTACATTTAATGCCATTTATGATTGTTGCAGGCGACCACGCACAAAACGACATGGCAGGAGAGGAACCAAATTCTTGGAAATCCATTTTGGAAAGCGAAGGATTTCAAGTTACGGTACAGCTTGACGGTCTGGGCTCTTTCCCTGAGACGGGACAATTGTTTGCTTCCCATCTGGACAAAGCGGAAACCGTTTCAAAAGACAATTTCATACTGTAAACAGGAACTCTCGGGGAAGTTGGGCGAAAATCCCGCGCAAGTACGTTACCGTAACAGCCGGATTACCGACCTGTTGCTTGTATTTTACGGCACTGAAATGCAAGACAAAACTTGAGCACACTCAAGTTTTCTTTTGCATGTCATTTTCTGTATCAAGAAAATGACATTTTGTTTTTACTTTAAAAAAGGAGTTACGGCATGGAGCATTACGTATATAAAAACAAACAAAAACTGCGCTGTGGATACACAACAGGATCCTGTGCTGCGGCAGCTGCAAAGGCTGCCGCTGTGATGCTGCTGTGTCAGTCTCCTTTCAAGAAGATAGACTTAATGACGCCAAAAGGCATTTTACTGCATTTGGACTTGCACGATGTGCAAATTACACCAAGCAGTGTAACATGTGCAGTAAAAAAAGACAGCGGTGATGACCCTGATGTTACCAACGGCGTACTTGTATACGCAACCGTTGAAAAACAAACAGAACCGACTATTTCTTTAAAAGGCGGCATTGGAGTGGGCACTGTTACAAAAGCAGGGTTGGAACAGCCTATAGGTGAGGCCGCCATTAACCGCGTTCCGCGCCAAATGATAAAACAGGAATTGGATCAAATCAAAGAAGACTATGATTATGCCGGCGGTTTTTGTGTAACCATATCCATTCCAAAAGGCGTAGAACTGGCACAAAAAACGTTTAATCCCAAGTTGGGCATTGAAGGCGGTATTTCTGTTTTGGGAACCAGCGGAATTGTAGAACCGATGAGCGAACAAGCATTAATCGAATCTATTTATATTGAACTGAATATGCTTGCCGCCAACAACACAGAAAAAATACTTTTGATTACTCCCGGAAATTATGGCGAACATTTTGTACGGGAGAACACCAATTTGAATTTAAGCCGCAGTATCAAATGCAGCAATTATATTGGACAAACCTTGGACAAAGCAGTTGAGCTGGGGTTTAAACGTATTTTACTCATCGGGCATATCGGAAAATTCATTAAACTGGCAGGCGGAATTATGAATACCCATTCCAACATGGCAGACTGCCGTATGGAATTGTTTGCGGCTCATACGGCAATGTACTGTGCAGATTGCCGGTTGATACACAACATTATGACTTGTGTCACCACGGACCAAGTATTAGACTTACTCGAAGAACGGTATCTAACAAAACAGGTAATGACTTCCGTATTAGAAAAAATTGATATGCATTTGACTCATCGCGTGGGTGAGCAAGTGAAAATAGGTGCGATTCTTTTTTCCAATCAGCATGGTTACTTGGGAGAAACGTCGCAAGTGCAGGAAATATGTACCCATGATATACAAACAAAGGAGTAAAATGTATGAACGGAACTTTATACGGCGTAGGCATTGGTCCGGGCGACCCGGAATTGATTACACTGAAAGCAGTCAGAATCATAGAGCAAAGTCCTGTGATTGCAGTACCAAAAACGGGAGAATCCCGCCGCGTGGCGCTGAGCATTGCGGAACAAACCATACCGCATATCCATGAAAAAGAAGTGCTGTCCTTGCACTTTCCAATGACAAAAGATAAAGGTATGATTGATACCAATCGTGACGAGATTGCCAAACAAATCATTGACATTTTAAAAGAAGGAAAAGACATTGCCTTTTTAACATTGGGCGACCCTTCCGTTTATTCTACCTATTGGTACATTCATCAGCGCGTTGTAAAACAAGGATATCAGGCACAAATGATTGCCGGTGTTCCTTCCTTTTGTGCTGTAGCCGCAAAATTGGGTATCAGCCTCTCTGAAGCAGAACAACCGCTGCACATCATTCCCGGTTCTTACCCATGTACGGAACAAATGCTGCAAACAGAAGGTACCAAGGTTATTATGAAAACGGGTCGTTCTGTGGAACAAGTAAAAAAGCTTTTGAAACAATACGGTTATTACGATAATGCAAAAATGGTGCAAAATTGTGGGTTGGAACAGGAACACATATTTCAGTCTTTAGATGAGGCCACAAATGAAGCAAGTTATTTTTCCATTATTGTCTGCAAAGAGGAGGACAAGCAATGATTCATTTTGTTGGCGCAGGACCTGGCGCAGCAGATTTAATTACCATGCGAGGTCATCAGCTGTTAACACAAGCTGATGTGATTATCTATGCAGGTTCTTTGGTCAATCCTGAATTATTGCAGTACGCCAAAGCATCATGCAGCATCTACAACAGCGCTTCCATGACACTGGAAGAAGTCATAGACGTAATGAAACAGGCAGAAGAAAAAAATCAATTGACAGTACGCCTTCATACGGGAGACCCCAGTTTATACGGCGCTATCAGGGAGCAAATGGACCAATTGGATGCATACAACATTACGTACGACGTTGTTCCCGGCGTCAGTTCGTTCTGCGGTGCAGCTGCGGCGCTAAAGGCAGAGTATACTTTGCCGAATGTATCCCAGTCTGTCATCATTACACGCATGGCAGGAAGAACTCCCGTACCCGAAAAAGAAGAAATTGCATTGCTTGCAGCTCATCAGGCCACTATGGTCATCTTTTTAAGCACAGGTATGCTGGAACAATTAAGCCAACGTCTTTTGACAGGCGGTTATCAGACCAATACCTCTGCGGCAATTGTATATAAGGCAACTTGGGAAGATGAAAAAGTTTTCCATTGTACCGTTGCAACTTTAGCGCAAACAGCCAAAGAACATAATATTACAAAAACAGCTTTAATTATTGTAGGAAACTGTTTGGGAAATGAATATGACCGTTCTTTGCTGTATCATCCGTCATTTACCCATGAATTCCGCAAAGGAACTTCTGAATCTTAACAAACAAGAGGTGATATTTTATGAAGCTGGCAATCATCAGTTTTACCGCGGCAGGAAAAGATTTGAGCATTCGCTTATCTAAGGCGCTTGTTCAAGATTCCTGCATGCTTTTTACCACAAATAAGCTGGCAGATGAAACTGTCTCCTCTTATGGAACTGACTTAAACACATGGACAGGCAATGCATTTTCAAACTATGACGGCATTGTGTTTATCAGTGCCTGCGGCATTGCCGTACGTGCCATTGCACCTAATTTAAAAAGTAAAACCACCGACCCCGCTGTTGTGGTAGCAGATGAAAAAGGGCAGTTTGCCATTTCTCTGGTTTCAGGTCACATTGGAAAGGCCAATGAATTAACGCTGTCCGTAGCTCACGCAATACACGCCACCCCTGTCATTACCACTGCTACAGACATAAACGACTTATTTTCCATTGACAGTTGGGCTTCCCGCCATAACCTTTTCATCAGCAACATGAAGATTGCAAAAGAAATTTCCGCACGATTGTTACGAGGAGAACCTGTGGGAATGACTGCCGATTGGTTTGTTTTGCCGCAATTACCCAAAGGATTTACAGCAGATTCTGCACCTGTGGGAGCAATGATTTCCGTATATGAAGATTCCTCTCCATTTCAGCAAACTCTGCACTTGATTCCCAAGCTGGTATCAATCGGCATTGGCTGCAAACGCGGTACTTGCGCAGACACCATTGAAGCATTTGTATTAGACTGTTTACGGCAGGAAGGAATTTCTCTACACAGCATAAAGCAAGTATGTTCTATTGACTTAAAACAAGACGAGCCCGGACTGTTAGAATTTTGCAAACGGTATCAACTGCCAATTCAATTTTATTCCTCCGAGCAGCTTGCCTGTGCAAAAGGAACATTTGCTTCCTCTGTATTTGTGAAACAAACCACAGGTGTGGACAATGTTTGTGAACGAGCTTGTGTTTTAGGTTCTCAGCAGGGAGCATTGATTGTCCCAAAATTATCAAAAAACGGAGTTACTTTTGCAGCGGCACTGCAAGACTGGAGGGTTACATTTGAATCTTAAAACCACGTGTATTGACTATACAAAAGCTTCTGTGGAAGAACGCGAAGCTTTTTCTCTTGTTCCCTCCAAAATTCAGGAATTGGAACAATTCATTCTGCAAACCTATCAACTGGACGGCTGTATCATCCTTTCTACCTGCAATCGAACCGAACTTTGGATTTCTGCTTCCGAAGCAGTGCTTTCTTCCCTATCTCCAACTGCCATATTATGCGATGCTTTGCAAGTACCTGTAGAACAATATCTGTCATTTTTTATAGAGCGTTCCGGGGCAATCGCTGTTTCTTATTTATTGGAATTGACCTGCGGACTGCATTCTCAAATATTTGGCGAAGATCAAATATTATCACAAGTAAAAGATGCACTTTCCACAGCACGAATCAACGGTACTACAAATACCGTATTGGAAGTATTGTTTCGCACTGCAATTACCGCAGCAAAAGAAGTAAAGACAAAAGTAAAATTAACAACTGCCGACCACACAGTTGCACTGGGAGCTGTCGCCTTATTAAAGGATAAACTCCATTTGCCTATGCAGCAGCTGCCATGCTTGGTAATCGGCAATGGCGAAATGGGACGCTTGGCTGTTGCAGCATTACAAAAAGAAGGCTGCAAAGTGACCATGACACTCCGCAACCATCATAGTCGAGAAGCTATGATTCCTGCTAATTGCCGCGTCCTGAACTATGATGAGCGCATTGAAAGAATCAATCAGTTTCGTGTAGTGATTAGTGCAACACTTAGTCCTCACCAAACCATAAAAAAACAGGATTTGGTTTCTGTGTTGGATCATCAACCGCATATCTTTATTGACCTTGCCATGCCGAGAGATATAGACAATACTGTTACACAACTTCCAAACGTGTCACTATTTGATATGGACGACCTTTCCTTACCCCCATCTGTTGTAACAATCGAACAAATACAGTACGCAAAAGAAATTTTGTTAGAACACCAACAAGAATTTGAACACTGGTATGCGTTCCGTGAGTGGGTACCTACAATTCAATCTATCAGCAAAACAGTTGCGCAAGATGTCCACATTCGCACGGCAAAATCTTTGAGAGACTGCTGTTTGCAGAAGGAACAATCCATTGCCATGCAGGATACCATTGATACTGCCGCAAACAAGGCTGTTGCAAAATTGCTTTATGGACTGCGAGAACATTTAACACAGGACTATTTTCAAGTTTGTATGGAAGCATTGGTTAAATCAGCTGAAGATGCCAAACCATAAGGAGATTGTAATGAAATTATATGTAATTGGACTGGGACCCGGAGAGCAAACACAAATAACACCAAAAGCAATGGCGGCCATTGCAGATAGCGATGTCATTGCAGGATATACAGTTTACATCGAATTAATCAAACACTTAACAGACGAAAAAGAAATTCTTACTACTCCCATGAAACAGGAGGTTGACCGATGCCGTATGGCAATTGAAGAAGCGGTCAAAGGAAAAACCGTTTCCATGGTATGCAGCGGAGATGCAGGTGTTTACGGAATGGCAGGCCTTATCTATGAGTTAAGCGCAAACTATCCCCCCATTGAAATTGAAGTCATACCCGGCATTACAGCCGCTTGCAGTGGGGCGGCAGTTCTTGGCGCACCGCTCATTCATGACTTTGCAATTATCTCTCTCAGCGACTTACTTACCCCTTGGGAGTTAATTGAAACAAGACTTCACAGCGCGGCAAAGGCGGATTTTGTCATATGTTTATACAATCCTTCCAGTAAAAAAAGAAGTGATTATTTAGAAAAAGCATGCAGCATCATTATGGAACACCAATCCCCCGATACTGTGTGCGGATACGTAAAAAACATTGGCAGAGAGGGACAAACATCTCAACTATTAACTTTAAAAGAGTTGGCCGTTACCAAGGTAGACATGTTTACTACCGTTTACATCGGCAATTCTCAAACTAAGGTTATCAATAGAAAAATGGTTACTCCTCGCGGTTATAGAACTTAATTTTGCTTCGCAAAATTTAGTTCATTGGAAATATGGCAAAGCCATATTTCTCTTATCATTTTTCTTGCTTTGCAAAATTTAGTTCATTGGAAATATGACAAAGCCATATTTCTCTTATCACTTTCTTAATTTACAAAATCAAATGCATGGAAAAGATGAAAAATCGTATTTTTTATTGCTGCTCTTTGCAAATCATATTCATCGAAACTTCAGAAACACTATTTCTCCCCTATCATCATTTTTAACAAAATGATAGTACAAACAATAGATGTGTTTTCTAAATATACATATTGAAAATATTCAGAAGGGAGCGTAACTATGAAACAGATTTTAATCTTTGCTGGTACCACGGAAGGCCGTCAATTGATTGAACGATTATGCCAATATCACATTCAAATTCACGCATGTGTTGCCACAGAATACGGAAAAGAAGTACTGCCTCAAAACAAACAAATTACCATTCATGCACAACGTATGAATGGTACGCAAATGGAAGCTTTTTTGACTGCACATGCATTTGACTGTGTCGTTGATGCTACCCACCCTTATGCGGTGGAAGTCACACAAAATATTCAATCTGCTTGTACAAATAAATCTGTTCCCTATTTACGCTTACTGAGAGAAAACAGTGAATATGAAAACTGCGTATTTGTAGCCAATACGCAGGAATGTATTTCTTACTTAAACCAAACAAGCGGAGCTGTACTGCTTACGACAGGCAGTAAAGAATTGGCTGCTTACACAGCTGTTGAACATTTTAAGGAACGCTTATACGCTCGCGTTCTTCCTATGGCGTCTGTTGTAGAACAATGCATTGCATTAGGATTCCAAGGAAAACACTTGATTTGTATGCAGGGACCGTTTACGGTTGAGTTAAATAAGGCTCTTTTCAAGCAAATTAACGCTAAATATATGGTCACAAAAGATTCCGGCAGCAACGGCGGTTTGGACGAAAAAATGGAGGCGGCAAGAAATACAAATGTTATCCCCATTGTAATTGGTCGCCCAACAAAAGAAACAGGTTATTCACTTGAACAGTTGATTCAAAAATTGGTGCAGGATTTCACCTTGCAGAAAAAAGAAAAACATGTGATTCCGTATTTTCCTTTTTTCTGCAATATTAAAAACAAACGGATTTTGGTTGTGGGCGGCGGTATCATTGCACAACGCCGTATCCAAACACTGCTGCGCTTTGGCTGTCAAATTACTATGATAGCGCCTGAATGCACAGATACACTAAGACAACATGCGGAACAAAAACGCATTGCAGCTTATTTCCGTACATATCAAGCAGGCGATTGTAATTCTTTTGAAATAGTACTGGCTGCTACCAACGACCACACCGTCAATGAAGCAATTGTAATGGAATGCAAAACACATCATATTCCTGTCAATGCGTGCCATTGCAAAGAATTATGTGATTTTTACTTTCCAGCTGTCGTCCAACAGGACAATGTTGTCATTGGTGTTACATCCAGCGGTGTTTATCATAAACAAGCCGGACGTATTGCCAAACGTATCGACCACATAAAAACACAACTTTTAGAGGAAGAAGGAACCTGCTGTGAATAAACGTATTGTCCGTATCGGCAGTCGTGACAGTAAACTCGCCGTTATGCAAACAGAATTGATTATGCATGCTGTTACAAAATATCACCCCGAAATTCAGTTTGAACTAGTTACCATGAAAACAACAGGAGATGTCATTTTAAATCAAACACTGGATAAAATCGGCGGCAAAGGTCTGTTTGTAAAAGAACTTGATATGGCATTAGCAGAAGGTCGCATTGACTGCTGTGTCCACAGCCTGAAAGATATGCCTATGGATGAAAATCCTGAGTTTCCCATTACCGCACTTCCAAAACGAGGCGACCCCAGAGATGTATTGGTATTACCTCAAAAACAACACTTTGAAGATATAACCGCTCAAATGGGTTCCTCCAGCTTTCGCAGACAAATACAGTTAAAAAAGCTGTTTCCTTCCTGCCATTGCCTGCCTGTACGTGGCAATATCATTACAAGATTACAAAAACTGGATCGTGGAGAATTTTCTTCTTTGGTATTGGCAGGCGCAGGATTACAGCGTGGGATTGTCTGAACGCATCAGCCGCTATTTTTCCACAGACGAAATGATTCCCGCGGCAGGACAAGGCATTTTGGCTGTTCAAAGCCGTAAGAACGAAGATGTTTCGTTTCTTTCTTGTATTCATAATAAAGAAAGCGAATATGCCGCTTTGGCAGAACGTGCTTTTGTTCGTACATTAGACGGAGGTTGTTCCTCCCCCATTGCTGCATATGCACAGATACATGGAACGGAATTAAAACTAACGGGATTATATGCAAAGGAACATCAATGGGAATATGTGACTGATTCTATCACAGGAAATACAGAAGACGCTGCGCAGCTTGGAGAACAGCTGGCACAAACAATGAAAGGCAGGCTCTAAGCATATGAAACAAGGAAAAGTATGGCTGGTAGGCGCAGGTCCCGGAGATACGGGACTGTTAACGCTGAAAGGAAAAGAAGTATTGGAGCAGGCAGACGTTGTGTTATACGATAAACTGGTTGGAACAGGCATTTTAAATATGATTCCGGACTCTGCTCAAAAAATGAATGTAGGCAAATGTGCGGGCAATCATACCATGCCTCAGACAGAAATCAACCTGCTGTTGTTAAGCGAAGCGCAAAAAGGAAATCATGTGGTTCGACTAAAAGGCGGAGACCCATTTTTGTTCGGCCGTGGTGGAGAAGAGTTGGAATTATTGAAAAAACACCACATTCCCTTTGAAATAGTACCCGGCGTAACCTCTGCCGTTTCTGTCCCTGCCTATGCAGGCATTCCAGTTACTCACCGTAATTATGCTTCTTCTGTTCACATCATTACAGGACATAAAAAAGCAGATGAAAACAATTTTTTGGATTTTACTGTCTTATCCCAACTGGAAGGTACACTTGTATTTCTCATGGGACTCAGTGCTCTTGACAACATTTGCAGCGGTTTGGTGCAAGCAGGAAAATCATCTGACACACCTGCCGCAATTTTGGAACAGGGTACCACTGCTCATCAAAGACGTGTTGTTGCAGATTTAAAAACACTACCTGAAAAAGCAAAGCAAGCAAATATTCAAGCACCCGCCATTATTGTAATAGGAAATGTCTGTACTCTTACAGAGCAATTTGCATGGGCAGAGCAACGTCCTTTGGGACAAAGCCGCATCATTGTAACAAGACCGCGTCAGCTGATTTCCTCCTTTTCCAAAAAACTGCGCGATTTGGGCGCGGATGTCATAGAACTGCCTGCAATCCGCACAGAAGAAATTGTGGAAAATCCTGCTTTGGACTATCAACTACAACATCTGCACCAAGTACACTGGCTGGTATTTACCAGCGCTTCCGGCGTGACTGTCTTTCTTCAGCGCTTAAAAGCGCAACACATAGATATCCGCACATTAGCACATTTAAAATTTGCCGCTATCGGACGTGCTACTCAAAAAGCAATTGAAGCATACGGCATTTTTACCGACTATATACCTGAGATATACAATGCAGAGGCGCTTGCACAGGGACTTGTCCAACATGTAAAACAGGGAGAAACCGTACTGCTGCCCCGAGCCATGGAAGGAACCCCTTGCTTGACCGAAATACTGGAAAGTCACAATATTTCTTATATTGATTTACCCATCTACCGCACGGTTTATGAAACGCCTGTTCCCTGTTCTTTAGAGAATGTCGATGCAGTAGCATTTACCAGCGCGTCTACGGTTAGAGGATTTTGCAATGCCATGCAAAATCAATCGTTTACACATCTGCGTGCTTATTGTATTGGAAATCAAACCGCCGATGAGGCCAAAAAACTTGGATTTGTAAATTGTATCATAGCAAAGGAAGCTACCATTGACAGTCTTGTACAAATCATCGTAGAAACCGAAACAGCAAAAAAGGAGCGTATCTGATATGGATTTATTGGACAGAAGCCGACGTTTGAGAGGCACCCCTATATTGAGAGAAATGGTGCGTGAGACACGTTGTTCCAAATCATCTCTGATTTATCCCATGTTTGTAAAAGAAGGAACCAATATCAAAGAAGAGATTCCTTCCATGCAGGGACAATATCGTTATTCTCCCGACGCCCTATTGTTTGAACTGGAACACCTTTCAAACATAGGCATTCATAGTGTCATGCTATTTGGTATTCCAAATCATAAAGATGCTTATGCTTCCGGCGCTTATGCGCAAGACGGTGTCATTCAAACCGCTTTGCAGCTTGCAAAAAAAGAATTTCCAAACTTATATTATATTACTGACGTCTGCTTATGCGAATATACTTCTCACGGTCATTGCGGAATGCTCTGCGGTGAAACCGTAGATAACGACAGCACCTTACCTGTACTGGCAAAAACGGCGTTGTCCCATGTACAAGCAGGCGCCGATATGGTGGCGCCCTCCGATATGATGGACGGACGTATTTTAGCACTGCGTCATGAGCTGGATAAACATGGCTATACCTACACACCAATCATGTCTTATACTGTAAAATACGCTTCCGCTTTCTACGGTCCATTCCGTGACGCGGCAGGCTCCGCTCCTGCATTTGGAGACAGAAAGACCTATCAAATGGATTATCATAATCGCAAAGAAGCGCTCAAAAAAGCGGAACAGGACATCGCGCATGGAGCTGACATCATTATGGTAAAACCGGCTATGTCTTACTTGGACATTGTACGTGAAACAGCCAATCAATTTCATGTTCCTATTGCCGCTTACAGCGTCAGCGGCGAATACGCCATGATTGAGGCTGCCGCGAGTGCAGGTCTGGTAGACAGAGACGCCATGATTTGTGAAACGGCCGTTGGTATTTATCGTGCAGGCGCAACTATTTTGATTTCTTACCATGCAAAAGAACTGGCAAAATTTATGGACGAAGGGAGAATTGGATAATGATGCGTTCAGAACAACTATTCGCTTTGGCGCAACAATTGATTCCCGGCGGTGTAAACAGCCCTGTACGTGCATTCGGCAGTGTGGGCGGTACCCCTCGTTTTATTCAGGAAGCAAAGGGCTCTTCCATAAAAGATGTGGACGGAAACCAATACATTGATTTTGTCGGCTCATGGGGACCAATGATTTTGGGACACAATCACCCCGAAATATGCAACGCTGTCATAGAAACGGCAAAAAAAGGATTGAGCTTTGGCGCGTCAACAGAACTGGAAGTACAAATGGCCGATTTGATTACTTCTATGGTCCCGTCGATTGAAATGATCCGTATGGTAAATTCGGGAACGGAAGCAGTCATGAGCGCTGTTCGTGCCGCACGCGGTTATACCAAAAGAGATAAAATTATCAAGTTTGCAGGCTGTTATCACGGTCATTCAGATGCCATGCTGGTAAAAGCAGGTTCGGGTGTGATGACAGCAGGGATTCCTGACAGCGCAGGCGTACCTGTAGGCTGTGCACAGGATACTTTAACCGCAATTTATAACAATATTGACAGTGTTCGTGAATTATTTGAAGCATATTCCAGCGAAATCGCCGCTGTTATCATAGAACCTGTTGCGGCAAATATGGGCGTTGTATGTCCTCAAGCTGATTTTTTGCAACAGCTGCGCGCGCTATGTGACGAATATCACTCCGTGCTGATTTTTGATGAAGTGATTACTGGTTTCCGTTTGGGAGTTGACGGCGCTCAAGGCTGGTTCCAAGTGACTCCTGACCTTACTACCTACGGAAAAATTATTGGTGCAGGCATGCCTGTGGGTGCATACGGAGGAAAACGTGAAATTATGGAAACCGTTTCCCCTGTTGGCCCTGTTTATCAAGCAGGCACATTAAGCGGCAATCCTGTTGCAATGGCGGCAGGTATTACTCAGCTAACCATATTAAAAGAAAACCCTCAAATATATCAACATCTCAACCATCTGGGAACCAAATTGCGAGACGGTTTTCAGTCTATTTTAGAAGAAGCCGAGCTTCCCTTTACAGTAAATGGTATTGGCTCTTTAAACTGTTTGTTCTTCACAAAACAATCGGTTATCGATGATACATCTGCAAAAACAGCAGACACTTCTCTGTATGCCAAATACTTTCAATATATGTTAAATCATGGTATTTATCTTGCTCCCGCTCAATTTGAGGCAATGTTTATTTCCAACGCTCACACGGAACAAGAAATCAATACTGTATTGTCCATTGCAAACGACTTTTTTTGCAATGAGATATAACCCACAAACAGGAGGTTATCACGTATGAAACAAATTACTTGTATCGGCATTGGTCTTGGTAATCCCGATACCCTTACTATCGCCGCGAAACACGCAATCGAATCCTGCGATTTGCTCATTGGCGCCTCACGGATGCTGTCTTCCTTTTCACATGTGACTTGCAGTACGTTTGCTTCCTGTAAAACAAATGAAATTTGCGATTATATTTTACAGCATCCGGAGTATCAAAACATTGGTCTTTTATTTTCAGGTGATACAGGATTTTACAGCGGCGCCAAAAGTTTTACCAATCAATTCAAACATCGGGAACAAGGGCAAGAATACGAAATAAAGCATATCTGCGGAATCAGCAGTCTTTCTTATTTCTGTGCCAAACTGCAAATTCCCTGGGACGATGTAACTATTATCAGCCTGCACGGAAGAGAAACTCCCTGGATTTCCACTGTGCGCACCAACCAAAAAACTTTTTTATTAACAGGCGGAGCCTATTCTGTGGAAAACATCTGCAAAGAGCTTTGCGCATATCAAATGCAGGATGCTACCGTTTATGTAGGAAGCAATTTATCCTATGAAAATGAATCCATTGTCAAAGGTACTGCTGAAACTTTGGCAAAACAGTCATTTCCTGCTTTAAGCGTGATGTTAATCGAACATACAAATCCACAGTCCCAAATTGTAACCCATGGTTTGCCTGACGAATCTTTTATTCGCGGCAATGTTCCCATGACCAAAAGTGAAGTACGCAGTATTTCTCTTTCCAAACTGCAATTGGAACCTCATGATATTGTGTACGACATTGGCGCAGGTACCGGTTCTGTTGCGGTTGAAATTGCACTGCAAATTCCACACGGCTGTGTATATGCGGTTGAAAAGAATCCAGAGGCACTTTCTCTGTTGGAGCAAAATAAAGCTCAATTGGGTGCTGACTGTATGAACATTGTCAGTGGGACAGCACCCAACATTTGCAAAGAACTGCCTGCTCCCAATAAAGTATTCATTGGCGGCTCATCGGGTAATATGAAAGAGATTCTATCCTTGCTTTTGGAAAAAAATCCTGATGTTCGCATTGTCATAACCGCTATTTCTATTGAAACATTAACAGAGTTTATTACCTGTTGCAAAGAGTTGGAACTTCCTGTTTTAGATATTATGCAAGCCTGTATCTCGAAAGCAAAACACATGGGCAGATACCATATGATGATGGGACAAAATCCCGTTTACATCATAACCGCACAGCGTACATAAGGAGGGGTGTCATGCAGTTACCACGAATGTTATTGACAGCCCCCAGCAGTGCAAGCGGTAAAACCACTGTAACCTGTGGTATTTTACAGGCGCTTATCAATCGCGGACAATCCGTTGCTTCTTTTAAATGCGGACCTGACTATGTGGACCCTATGTTTCACAGTAAAGTCATTGGAACAAAAGCAAGAAATCTTGACCCATTTATGATGACAGAACCTGTGATGAAGCATTTGCTTTGTAAAAACAGCCGTCATGCAGATATTTCCGTCATAGAAGGCGTAATGGGTTATTACGATGGTCTTGGAGGCAACACCACTGACGCCAGCACCTATTCTGTTGCCAAGGCAACACAAACACCTGTTGTATTGATTGTAAACGGCAAAGGCATGTCCACTTCCCTAGTCCCTTTAATTCAAGGATTTTTGCATTATAAAAAAGACAATGCCATTAAGGGTGTGATTCTAAACCAAATTTCCCCTATGATGTATCCCCGTTTAAAAATGCTGATAGAAGAACAGCTTCCTATTACTGTTTATGGCTATTTGCCTTTTATGGAAGATTGTATACTGGAAAGCCGCCCTCTGGGATTGATTCCCGCCGACGAACTTCCTCAAATTCAAGCACAACTTCAGCGTTTAGCAAAACAAGCGGAAGAAACCATTGACATAGACGGATTGCTTGCATTGGCAAATACTGCAAATGAAATCGCAGACTCTCATTCTCGTTCTGCTTCTGCGACAATAAGTAAAGAACCTGTTAATATAGGAATTGCCAAAGATACCGCTTTTTGTTTCTATTATGAAGACAATTTGGAACTGCTCACAGAATTGGGCGCAAATTTAATCCCCTTCAGTCCCATACACGATACCTCACTTCCAAACGATTTGGACGGTTTGCTTTTGGGAGGCGGGTATGCCGACTTATATGCCAACGAGCTTTCAAAAAATCAAACCATGCTTCAAAGTATCTATGATGCTTTAAAACATGGGCTGCCATGTATTGCAGAAGGCAGCGGATTTTCCTATTTGCATCAAACCATGAGCGATGAGCAAGGAAGTCCCAAAACAATGGTAGGTATCTTTCCTGAACACATACAAACTTCCAAACGTTTACAAAACTTCGGTTATTTTATGCTGATGGCAAATGAGAACACTCTTTTATTAAACCAGGGAGAACAACTGCCAATCCACGAATTTCATTACCAATACAGCAGCAATGACGGCAATGCATGCCTTGCTGTAAAACCAAGCAGCCAAAAAGCGCACTCCTGTATTCATGCTTCCAACACGCTTTGGGCGGGATTTCCTCATCTGCATTTTTATGCAAACCCAATGATTGCGGAACGTTTTATACAGGCTTGCCGTAACCATTCAAAGAAACTTAAGTGAAGGAATCGTTTTATGAATCAATTACAAGTACAGCTGGAACAAATCAAACCTTTGCACCAGCCCTCCATGGATATGGCTGTCCGCCGTTGGAACAGCATTGCAAAGCCACTGAACAGCTTAGGTCTTTTAGAAAAATCTATCATACAAATTGCAGGAATCACGGGAAATCATCACATTGATATTTCAAAACGCTGCGCTGTGATTCTTTGTGCTGACAACGGTGTGGTTGCAGAAGGAATTTCTCAGGTAGGCAGTGAAATTACCGCATTGGTTGCCCAAAGCCTTGCTGTCTCTCAAACCAGTGTAACCGTTATGGCAAAAGCAGCAAAGGCAGATGTGATTCCCGTTGACATTGGAATTGCGGCTGATATTCCCGTAAAAGGGCTGCGCAGCAAAAAAATTGCATACGGCACACAAAATATGCTGCATGCTCCTGCTATGACAAAAGAACAAACACTGCAAGCAATACAAGTAGGCATTGATCTTGTTGCCGCATTAAAACAAGAAGGCTACCGTCTGATTGCCACAGGAGAAATGGGCATTGGCAATACGACCACCAGCAGTGCGATTGCCAGTGTACTGCTAAAAGTACCTGTGGAGAAAGTAACAGGAAAAGGCGCAGGCTTATCCTCAGACGGATTACGGCATAAAATAGACGTGATTGAGCGGGCAATCAAAAAACATAACCCCAATTGTAATGATCCAATTGATGTTCTCAGTAAGGTAGGCGGATTGGACATTGCGGGAATGACCGGTTTATTTTTGGGCGGCGCTATTCACCGTGTACCTGTAGTAATAGACGGTTTTGTTTCAGGAGCGGCGGCTTTACTGGCAATAAACATTTGCCCAAAGGTACAGCCTTATCTAATTCCTTCTCATGTATCAAAAGAACCAGCGGCAGCTATGATTTTAGAATCACTGCGGTTAAAGCCTCTCATCAATTGTGAATTATGCCTTGGAGAAGGAACAGGCGCTGTGGCAGTTTTTCCTCTTTTGGAAATGGCGGCCAATATCTACCAGACTATGAGTACCTTTGAACAATTCGACATGGAACCCTATCAACCTCTAACTTAATGATTTGATGCAACAACAGAAAGACGGTATATCATGTTAACATTTATTTTTGGCGGCTCTGCCAGCGGAAAATCAGAATACGCGGAACAATATGCTGCTTCTTTGGCACATAGCTGTAACGCTCCTCTTTTTTATCTTGCCACTATGTGCGCAAACGATACAGAAAGCAAACAGCGCATAGAGCGCCATAGACGAATGCGTGCGGACAAGTCCTTTCAAACCATCGAAGTGTCCAAAAAAATTGGCAGTATTGCTGTTGAGTCTGACAGCGTGGTACTTCTGGAATGCTTGTCCAATTTGTTGGCAAACGAGATGTTTTCAAGCAACACAACATCCTATTCTGTATCCTCTTTATTACAGCAAATCAGACATCTGCAATCACACTGTCAGCATTTAATTGTTGTATCCAATGAAATTTTCAGCGACGGTATCTGCTACGATTTATCTACCACACAATATTTATCCGATTTAGGATATCTACACCGAGAGTTGTGCCGCACTGCCAACGAAATTTATGAAGTGGTATGCGGTATTCCAATTTCTCATCGGAAAGGAGGAGTTATGTGAGTTTATTGCGCTCTTTTTGCATTGCATTCGGGCTGTATTCCAAAATTCCTATGCCAAAATTTGAGTGGAATCCAAAAGACATGCGATACACCATGTGTTTTTTTCCACTCATTAGCATTCCCATTGCATTGCTTGTACTGCTTTGGTTCTATTTCTGTCAGTGGCTCCATATCCACTCCTTTCTGTTCGCTTGCGTCATTACCGCCATTCCTGTACTGGTAACAGGCGGTATCCATTTAGACGGTTACTGTGATACAGTTGACGCGCTCAGCTCCCGCCAACCAAGAGAAAAAAAGCTGGAAATTTTAAAAGACCCACATACAGGCGCATTTGCGGTGCTGTTTTGTTGTTTATACTTCTTATTGTATGCAGGTTTTGCAACAGAAATTGCAGGAAATTTATACAGCGTCTTATTACTGATGTGCAGCTTTTTGCTTTCCCGCTGTATCAGCGGTTTTGCCGTAGTTACATTTCGCAGCGCCAAAGGCAGTGGATTGCTGCGCACATTCACAGACGCTGCACAAAAACGCACTGTAGCCTATACAATGATTGGCTATTTTATCGTTGCAGCAACACTTTTGTTTCTCATTGATTGGTTCGTTGCTTTCTTTGCTCTGGCAGGTGCACTGCTATCATTTTTGTATGTACGCATTATGTGTTATCGCCAGTTTAGTGGCATCACGGGAGATATTGCAGGCTATTTGGTGCAGCTATGTGAACTGACTACCCTCATTGGCATCACTGCAGGCTTACTGATAGAAAGGGCGGTATTTTAAATGAAGCTTATCATTGGAGGCAGTTTTCAAGGAAAATCTGCATATGCGGCAGAGTGCTGCTCCCCCTCCCCCATCGTTGCAGACGGCAGTACCTGTACACAGGAGGAAATTCTTCAGTGTGATATTTTAGATCATCTGCATTTATATATTCGTCGTTTAATGGAACAATCTATTCCGGAAAAAGAGATTGCAGGACAAATTGACACCCTTTGCAAAAACAATCCTTCCATGTGCATTGTATGTAATGAATTGGGAAACGGTGTTGTACCAATGGAAGCATTTGACCGACGCTATCGCGAAACGGTGGGACGCATTTGCTGTAACATTGCAAAACAAGCGGAAGAAGTGATTCGCATTGTCTGTGGAATTCCGATTGTACTCAAAAAATAAACGTTATGAAAAGGAGGACACCTATGCTATATTTGTCTATCTCTATGCTTGCATTGCTCACAGGATTTTTATTGGACATATGCTTTGGAGACCCGCACTGGCTTCCTCACCCTGTTCGTTGGATTGGAGCACTAATTTCTGTTCTGGAAAAATCCATGAAGGGCTGTTTTCAAAAGTCCAAAGCAGTCCAGCGATTTGCAGGTGTTTGTCTTGCAATCATTGTAATCCTGATTTCCACCGCGATTCCTCTGGGAATTTTAATGCTGGCACACCGGATTCATCCTGCATTACACTTTGTGATTGCTTCAATCTTTTGCTATCAGATGCTTGCTGCAAAATCATTAAAAACAGAGAGTATGAAAGTATATGTTCAACTGGAACAACACAATTTAGAAGGCGCACGAAAAGCCGTTTCCATGATTGTTGGCCGTGACACTTCTAATTTAACGGAAGAACAAATTGCAAAAGCGGCAGTGGAAACTGTCGCTGAGAATACATCCGACGGCGTCATTGCTCCTTTGTTTTTTATGCTCATTGGCGGCGCACCTTTGGGTTTTTTCTATAAATCCGTCAATACGATGGATTCCATGATTGGCTACCGCAATGAACGTTATCAGTATTTTGGCACAGCCGCTGCAAAACTGGATGATATTTTAAATTATATTCCTGCTCGTATTTCTGCTTATTTGATGATTCTGGCCGCATTTTTTGCACGGTATGATGCCAAAGAAGCATTTCGTGTTTACCGTAGGGACAAACGCAATCATGCCAGTCCCAACAGCGCACATACAGAAGCCGTATGTGCAGGCGCACTGCATATTCAACTGGCCGGCGATGCATATTACTTTGGAAAATTGCACAAAAAGCCGACCATCGGCAATGCCGACCGTTCCATAGAAGCAAAGGATATTTGCAGAGCAAATCATTTATTATACATCACATCATGCATTGCCATTGTAGTGGGACTAGGTTTGAAATCTCTGTTATTTCTATGTTTTATCTAAGCGGAAAGGAGGATTTTATGGATTTTTATACCCATGGCGGAAATATTTATGATTGCCTGTTAGACACCAAAACGCCTATTTTAGACTTTTCAGCAAATATAAATCCTTTGGGACTGCCCGAACAAATAAAGCAAGCTGTTATCAATTCTCTTACTGTCTGCGCACATTACCCTGACCCGTATTGCAGAGAATTAATCGCAGCTTTGTCAGACCACTATCATATCAATCGAGAACATATCATATGCGGGAACGGCGCTGCCGACTTAATTACACGATTTGCATTGGCTCAAAAGCCTAAAAGCGCTCTGTTATTGGCACCTACTTTTTCAGAGTACGAACATGCGTTAACTCTTGTTGATTGCCATATTACATATCTGAACTTGCAAGCAGAAACAGACTTTTCCTTAACTACAGAACTGTTTTATACAGGAATACTTTCCGCATTGACACCGAATCTGGATGTTTTATTTTTATGCAATCCCAATAACCCCACAGGACAAGTAATACCAACCGGCTTATTGAAAGAAATATTGAATGTTTGTAAACAACATGGTATCATTTTATTTTTAGACGAATGCTTTCTTCCGTTTGTAACTGATACTGACACGCAAAGTTTACTGCCGGAATGTGCAGCATATTCTAACTTATTTCTATTGAGAGCTTTTACCAAACAATATGCCATGGCAGGACTTCGCCTTGGTTTTGGCGTATGTTCCAATAAAACCTTATTACAGCAAATGTTCCATTGCGGTCAACCTTGGAGTGTATCAATTCCTGCACAGTATGCAGGGATTGCCGCATTGCAATGCAACGATTACTGGGCCCACAGCTTATCGTTAATTCATACAGAGCGTGCTTTCCTTATAAGGGAACTGAAAAAGAGAAATATGAATGTAATACCTTCCAAAGCCAACTATATCTTGTTTTATAGTCCTATCCCATTGGAGCACAAACTCAAAAAACATAATATTCTCATACGAAACTGTGAAAACTATCGTGGACTTACAAAAGGATATTATCGCATTGCTGTACGCACTCATGATGAAAATGTGCAACTGCTGCATACAATAGACCAAATACTTCAGGAGGTGTAACCATGGCAAAAGTCATTATGATACAAGGCACCATGTCCAATGCGGGTAAAAGTTTTATTGTTGCGGGTTTATGCCGTATATTCAAACAGGACGGATACCGTGTTGCGCCTTTTAAATCTCAAAACATGGCACTGAACTCCTATATTACATCAGAAGGACTGGAAATGGGACGCGCCCAAGTCATGCAATGCGAAGCAGCAGGAGTTGTCCCTTCTGTGCTTATGAATCCTATTTTACTGAAACCCACCAATGATGTTGGTTCTCAAGTGATTGTCAACGGTGAAGTAATAGGAAATATGAGTGCAAAAGACTACTTCTCCTATAAAAAACAATTAGTTCCTCATATTTTAGAAGCTTATCATACACTTGCAGCGCAATATGACATCATTGTGATAGAAGGTGCAGGCAGTCCTGCGGAAATCAATTTAAAACAAGAAGATATCGTCAATATGGGTATGGCGGAAATGGTAAATGCCCCTGTACTTTTGGCCGGTGACATTGACCGTGGCGGCGTATTTGCTTCCCTTTACGGTACTGTTATGCTTCTGGAGGAACAGGAACGCCGCCGAATCAAGGGATTGATCATCAACAAATTTCGAGGGGACAAATCTATTTTAGAACCGGGACTGGACATGCTTACCAAATTGACCAATATTCCTGTTCTGGGTGTACTTCCCTACATGAATGTAGACATCGACGACGAGGACAGTTTAAGTGAACGCTTTCATTCCAAACAATTCGAGCACAGCTTATTGGATTTGGCAGTGATAAAACTACCGCGCATTTCTAACTTTACAGATTTTTATCCATTTGAGCATATTAACGGTCTTTCTCTTCGTTATGTTTCTTCTCCCACACAATTGGGAACCCCTGACTGTATCTTTCTTCCTGGCACCAAAAATACCATGGCAGATTTAAAATGGCTGCGGGAAACAGGGTTGGAAGCCTGCTTGAAAAAACACGTTGCGTGCGGGAAACCTATCTTTGGAATTTGCGGCGGTTATCAAATGCTGGGACAATCTGTCAGCGACCCTCATCATATTGAAGAAGGTGGAGAAATTCGCGGCATGGAGTTATTACCCATTACCACTGTGTTTGACCAAAAGAAAACTCGTACACAAATAAGCGGTCGTTTTGAACAGGTGAACGGTATCTTTTCCAACCTTTCTCATTTACCTTTTCATGGATACGAGATTCACATGGGAAAAACACACAGTATCCAGTCCGTCCTCTCCCTAACATTATTGGAAAATAAAAATACAGACGGAGCACAGAAAGACAACATATATGGTACATATGTACACGGTATTTTTGATGATAATTCTGTTGTAAATGCAATCATACAAAGTTTGCTAAAAGCGAAAGGAATCAACGAAACTACTATAAAAACAATAGATACAAAGGAATATAAAGATACTCAATATAATTTCCTTGCAGATACCATGAGACAGAATATGGACATAAAACAAATCTATGATATATTGGAGGGAACGATATGAAAGGTTGCACACATATTTACTGCGGAGACGGAAAAGGAAAAACTACGGCCGCTATGGGTCTTGCCATTCGTGCGGCGGGCAACGACAAAAAAGTGTTTATCATACAATTTTTAAAAGGCGGTCCTACAGGAGAATTAAAAATATTACTTTCGCAGCCCAATATTACCATATTGCGGGGAAAACCGAATACTCCCTTTACATGGAATATGACAGAAGAACAAAAGAAAGAGGTCACTGCATATCAAACACAGCAATTAAAACAAGCTATACTACATGCTCAAAACAGCCAATGTGATTTGCTGATTTTAGACGAAATTATGGCAAGCTATAATCTGGGTTTGATTGACAAAGACATGCTAAAAGAATTCATTCTGAATAAACCAGAAGCATTGGAATTGATATTAACCGGCCGTGATCCTGCTGATTATATGATAGAAGCAGCCGACTACGTAACAGAAATGAAAAAAATAAAACATCCTTTTGATGCAGGCATTCCCGCACGTTTGGGAGTAGAATGGTAGGTGCTTTATGAACATACAATTAGAACATATATCGCCCAATCAAATTGAACAACGCAGTTTTGAAATCATATCAAAAGAATTAGGCGATATGAGATTGGACCCTGAACAGGAGCCGATTATCAAACGCTGTATTCATACTTCTGCGGATTTTGACTATGCAAAAAATCTTGTGTTTTCTCCCAATGCAGTTCAATACGCAAAAGAAGCCTTAAAAAAAGGCGCCTGTATTGTAACAGACACCCAAATGGGAAAGTCAGGAATCAACAAAGCAGCACTGGCAAAACTTGGCTGCGACGTATTCTGTTTTATGTCCGATGAAGATGTTGCAAACACAGCAAAAGAACAAGGTACAACCCGTGCTGTTGCCAGCATGGATAAAGCGGTGGCTTTAAACCGCCCAACCATATTTGCAATCGGCAATGCGCCCACCGCATTGATTCGTTTGTACGAACTGATACAGCAGGGGTTACAGCCTGAATTTATCATTGGCGTACCTGTTGGGTTTGTCAATGTAGTAGAATCCAAAGAGCTTATTTTAAGTACACAGATGCCATACATTGTAGCACGTGGACGAAAAGGCGGCAGCAATATTGCCGCCGCCATATGCAATGCATTATTGTATAGCATTACAGAAAGAGATTCCTAATATTACTTTCCTTTTGCAGAACGAAACAGATGAAATTAGGTTTCATCTGTTTTTATTTTGCGCAATACCAGAAAGATAGCCACAACTGCTACGACAAAGATAATCATCATAGGCCACAAATTTTGAAAACCAAAACCATAATCCAGCATCAATTGATAACCCCATGCAGCAGGAAATATCATTCCAATCCATCTTAACACATCCGGCAAAAACTCAATAGGAAACATAATTCCTGACAGCATAATAGAGGGCAAAAAGACCAATTGAGAAATCATAGTGACTTTTGCTTGCTTTTTCATCACCAAACCTAAAATACTGCCAATGCTGAGTGATACCATAATAAAAATAATCAGCGATATAAAATAGAAAACAGATTGATTCGGCAGTTTTGCTTCAAATGCAAACGGAGCAATTGCGTATATTATAACAGACATGAGCAATAAGTGAATCATTGCAGAGAAAGTGGTTGTGATAAATCCAAAATAGATAGGTATACCGTTTGCTTTATAAACTTTTTTAATATCACTGCCATATAGTTCTACCAAAGATGGCGGTAAACCAATCAGTGCGCCCATAGATACCCCCATCACTGTCATAGCGGGGATTAATGTATCTTTCGATTCCGGCATAATTGAAGTAAAGATTCCTCCCATGATGGCGAAAAATAAAAGAGGAACCATATAGCAGGTAATCAGCAGCGTCTTACTTCTTATGTCCAATTTCCACTGTAATGCAATTCCATATAGCAATGCTTTCATTTTCCATCTCCCTTTACAAATTGGATAAAGTGCTGCTCCAATGTTCCTCTGTCTATTTGAATATCCAGTATGGTAATACCTTTTTGACGGTACTCCTCCAATAGGGCGATTAGGGCATCCCCTATATTATCAACCACAAAGGTTTGGTCGCCTTGACTGGTTTTTATGAAAAGATGATAACGCTTTTCTATTTTTTCTGTCAGTTGTTCTACCGTGCCGCAAAAGGCAATCCTTCCTTCATGTAAAATAGCAATACGGTCACACAAACTTTCCACTTCCGCCATATCGTGGCTGGCTAATATGATTGTCTTTCCCTGCTCTTTCAGTGTTCGTATTTGGTGATGCAGTGAGATTCTTCCTTGCACATCTAATCCTGCTGTTGGTTCGTCCAAAAAAAGGATTTCAGGCTGGCCGACCAAAGCCAGTGCAAGATGCAATCTTCGTTTTTGTCCGGTGGATAATTCCATATATTGTTTTTTTGCTAATTGTTCAATACCAAGTACCCCAATTATTTCATCATCTATATCTGCATGATTCCACTTTGCAGCCAGTTGAAGTGCTTCCATGGTCTTGATATGCGCAGGCAAAGAAGCCGACTGAAGTTGAATACCTATTTTACCGTTTACTGTAATGCAGCCTTTGTCATATCTGCGCAATCCTTCGATACATTCCAATGCTGTGGTTTTCCCTGAACCGTTTACACCCAATAATCCAAAAATTTCCCCCCGCAAGATACAGAAAGAGACATCATGTAAGACAATATGATTCCCGTAAGATTTTTGTAATCCGCAAATTTCAATTGCATGGCTCACGGCTGTTCCCCCTGAAACGGATTGATACCCAAATTCTTAAAATAAATCTCTAAAGCAGGTTCCATAAAAGCATTCACAGCCATTTGTTTTTTCTGCCATTGTTCATTTGGGTCCTCCACAGTTCCAAAATCCATCAACTGCGGCAGCATACTCATATCTCCGTTTGTAAATTCCACAATCATTCCCCAAAATTCTTTTGCAATCTGCTGCCCTTTTTCACTTTCGGGAGACACCTGTTCTTTTTGATACTGCAATACTTTATCTTGCAATTTTGTAAAGTGTTTGATAAATGTAAGCCCGCTTTCCTTATCAAAACGATTGCGTATGTGGTCAAGCATTGTATCGTCAAAATGTTTGATGAGCCAATAAAAATCATTTTTCATTTGCAGATTCACAATAATATCCGCATATTTTTTAAAATTGACCGATTGCATTTGAAGCACTTCTTCTTTCAGGGCTTCCAGCTCTTTTAAAGACTGAGATAAACATTCAATTTTATCTCGTACAACTGCCGCTTGTTCTGAGAGGACTCGCGCAACTTCATCCGGAGTATCAAGAGATATCAAACGATTTTTAATATCCCCCAATGAAAAACCCAAATGTTTTAAAGACAATATTTGGTGCAGCTGAATCATATCCTTATCTGTATACAGCCGCCGTCCCCCCTCGCTCTCTGCCGATGGCGTAAATAAACCTTCTTTATCGTAATACTGCAAGGTGCGTACAGAAACGTTCATTTTCTTGGCAACTTCTCCTACTGTCATGTATCCCTGAGGAATCGCCTTATTTTTCTTCATATTTGAAATCACCTCTTTGTTATAGTATAAAACATTACGCCGCGTCACAAGCAAGTACCTTATGGAAATATTTTGTGAAATTATATTCCCAATTCACATATCATAACTGTTTCAATAAAATAATAAAAATCGCTATGCAATGATATTACTGTGCATAGCGATTTTTATACTTCGTATATTTATATTATTTAATACCATATGTATAAAATCTATCTTTTGTCAGAACTCCAATTTTTCAACTCATCCTGTACAAATGATAATTTTAACAAATGTTCCTTTACCTGCGCTACTGTTAGCTGTACTGTGTTATTGGAATTAAATTCCTCCAATATAAACGGCTCTTTTTGTCTTTCTTCCATCTGATAACGAGTATAATTCAGTTTTCTTTTGTCCATAGGAACACGATAAAAATTGCCCATATCTACCGCATTGACACATTCTTCTTTCGTCAATAATGTTTCATACAGCTTTTCTCCGTGACGTACGCCTATGACCTGTATTTCATTTTTTATGCCAAACAACTCCTGCAATGCTTGAGCCAATATCCCAATGGTGCATGCAGGCGCTTTTTGTACCATAATATCCCCGGATTGTGCATGTGCAAAGGTAAACAATACCAAATCAACAGCTTCTTCCAAACTCATCATAAAGCGTGTCATATTGGGATTGGTAATCGTCAACGGTTTACCTGCTTTAATTTGTTCGATAAACAATGGTATCACAGAGCCTCTGGAGCACATAACATTTCCATAACGTGTACCACAAATTAAAGTTCTGTCAGGAGATACGGTTCTTGCTCTGGCAATGAAGACCTTTTCCATAAGCGCCTTTGAAGCACCCATTGCATTGACGGGATATGCAGCCTTATCCGTAGAAAGGCAAATTACTTTTTTCACTCCTGAATCAATTGCGGCAGTCAGTACATTATCTGTGCCCAAAACATTTGTCTTTACTGCTTCAAGAGGAAAAAATTCACAGTTTGGCACTTGTTTGAGCGCTGCAGCATGGAACACATAGTCAATATCGTACATTGCTTGGCGAATGCTGTTTAAATCGCGTACATCGCCAATATAATATTGTATTCTATCGTTTTGATATACACGGCGCATGTCTACCTGCTTTTTTTCATCTCTGGAAAAAATACGGATTTCTTCCACCTCTGTATCTAAAAAGCGTTTTAACACTGCATTTCCAAAAGAGCCTGTCCCTCCTGTAATCAGCAGTTTCTTTCCTTTTAACATCGAATGGTTCTCCTTTGCCCCACATGATACTGTCATTATACGCTATTGGCAACTTATTTGTAAATATAAAAAATCCGCATCAAAACGATACGGATTTTTTGTTATTTTGCAAATTGCGGAATCCATTTGACTTTTTTGACCCGGTTAAAGTTTTCCTTCAGCGAACAATATTTATCTATAGCGCTTACAAGAAAACTTTCTTTGCAACTCGGCATTTTTGTAATAGTCAAAGGCCACATATGATTTAAAATAATATCTGCTTCTTTTTCATTGATTTCAAAATGTTCAATTGCATTACTCAAGGCAGTTTCCGGATGAGTAAATGCATGGGCACCTTCATGGTCTGTGCCCGTACGCCAATCATATAGAAAAAAATCATGGAGCAAAGCGCCTCGAATCAAACTTTTTTGATCCAATTTTAACTTTAATTTTTTGCTGACCCAGTAACTGTATTGTGCTACCTGAACACTATGATCCAGTCGATTGGTAGTGCCATGCTGTTCATATCTGCTCATACTTTGAACCAAATGATGCTCAAGCAATTCATCAGAACAAGCCTTAAAATACGCGCGCTCTTGATCAGATAATCTCATAAATCAATCTCCCTTAAGTTTTCTTGATAAACTCGTGTTTACATTTTGCGCAGGTAATTTGAATTTTACCGCGTCCTTTTGGAACACGCAAAACAGCTTTACATTTAGGACATTTATAATATTTATGGGTTTTATCTTTTACTTTTCTGCTGGTATATTGAGTCCAGTTTTTAAATGGCCAAACAATTTTTAAAAACATTAAATTTTCTTTTCTTCTTGCTTCAATATTTCGGGAAAGCATCCTGAAAACACTAAAGCCAAGCGGGATATAGCATAAATATCCCAAATACCAAACAGGTGTAAAGCGCATGACTATGGATATCACCAAAGAAAAAATAATCAGTGCAATGTTGAGCTGGTCTGAACCATATCTCCCGTATAAAAATCTTGCGATTCTATCCATCATAGTTGTTAGCATACCTCTTTTAATCAGTTTACAAGTATTATAACAAATCAAAGAACTAAAATCATGAAATTTTTAATAACAGATTAAAAATAATTATGAATAGAAAAAGAAGATTTATACTAATTTTAAGGCTTTTAAGAAAGAAGGAATTTCTTGTTCAAAATTTACGCCAAAACGAATGTCTGTTCCTGCATTTTTGGTACGTAAAATAGCAGCTGCTGTAAAATCTACCGCTATTTGTGCAGATTGGGCAAGCGTGAATCCGTTTAACACACCGGACGTCACTGCACTGGCAAACACATCACCTGTACCATGATAATAACCTTCAATTCTTTGTGTGAATGCATATGCGATTTTGTCGGTTTTTCTCTCGTAAACAGCAGCACCAAGTTTTTCAGGTTCAAAAGAAATGCCTGTAAGCACCACATCACCTTGGCATAAATCAGATAAACGCTTCAGTAATCCTTCAATGTCTGCTTGTGTATAGGTGCCATCTGCCATATAAGGTTCTTCCAGCAGCAAGGATGCTTCTGTTAAGTTCGGAATCAGTAAATCTGCCTTTTTACAAAGTTTTGCCATTTCCTTCGGAAACTCTTCTGAAAAAATTGCATATAGCTCTCCATTATCTGCCATAACGGGATCAATTACCACAATGGTTTTTTCTGTTTTCAGTTTATCAATGGTTTGCTCTATTAAATGCACTTGCTCAAAGGAACCTAAAAATCCGGTATAAATACCGTCAAAGGTAATGTCCAACGTTTTCCAGTGATCTACAATGGGCATAATGTCTTCTGTTAAGTCACGGTATGTAAAACCCGTGAATCCTCCTGTATGTGTAGATAACACCGCAGTAGGGATTACGCTGGTTTCAATACCTGCAGCGGAAATAATAGGCAATGCTACTGTTAATGAGCATTTGCCAAACCCTGAAATATCGTGAATCGCCGCAACTCTTTTTAACTCCATAGTTGATACTCCTTATATGATTCATATTTGTGAGGTCAATGATAAAATATTTTTTTGGAAAAGTCAAGAAAAGCCCTTGTCTATGCCAATCTCTATCACTTATGGTTCATCTTACAAAACTGTAAGTTTAATGTAAGATGAATCGATTTCTGATAGCAGCATAATGTAATACAATATAGACAAAGGGAGGGATACAACATGAAAAAAACCTTAATCTATTTTAGCTTTGCCAGTTTCATTCTGGTTATTAGCAGTATTTTACTATGCACTGATTTTAACAGATTAAAAAGGAAAATAAAAAGATGAAAAAACCGGCTGTCTTTTTATGTATTTTAATCGCATTAGTCGTAGTAACCAGTATTACAGTTTACCTTAGCTTTTATTATGCTGCAAAACACAGAAATGAAACAATTGGCTCTCATATTTCTCAAAACCATATTGTAACAAATGAAACTATTTATTTTTCGCTGTATCAATAAACATTTTTCTTTTCATAATTTTTAACAAAAATTCATTTTATTTTATACCTATACTTTCCTTTATATAAAGAAAACTCCTTCAAATACAGAATGAGATTTTTATAACTTTTCCTTATACAGGTTCCCTCCCTTATTCTATAAAAACAGCAGGGCTTCAAAAAGAAGCCCTGCTGTTTATTTTGCGATTTTATCCAGCAAATCCATAATTTCTGTAATTTTTTCTTCTTCGTTCCCTTTCTCAAATGCGTCGCGCACACAACTGCCTAAATGCGCCTGCACCACTTCTCTGTTTGCCTTTTTTAAAATTGCCTGGGTAGCCAACAATTGATTGGAGATGTCCATGCAATAACGGTCATCTTCTACCATCTTTAATAAACCGTCCAATTGTCCTCTTGCTGTTTTTAGCAAAAGAGCTACCTTTTCTTTATCAGCTTTCATTTTTCTTACCTGCCTTATATGAATAACGATTATATTTATTCCACAGAAACGGCCTCAAAACCAGCCTCATTCACTGCATCCATCATCGCTTTTTCATCAATTGGTCCGCTTACTTCCATCACTGCGCATTTCTTATCCAAATCTACAGTTGCATGTACACCGTCAAATCCATTTAAAATTTTTTCTACGGTTGCTTTACAATGCCCGCAGCTCATACCATTAATGTTCATAATTTTTGTCATAACTTGTTTCTCTCCTTCATCTTTTTTCTGATTATTTTCTATTTGTGAAACAATCGGAGAATCCGACTGTTCTGTCACCGTTTGAATAGGACATGTTTCTGTATTGCATTGCAAATTCTCTGGTACGCTCGCCATCTGGCGTGGTTTGAAGAATTTCAGTCTCAATGCATTTAGTACAACACATACGGAGCTCAAGCTCATTGCCGCAGCCCCAAACATAGGATTCAATTTCCAGCCAAGCAAAGAGAAAAATACACCCGCAGCCAACGGAATTCCAATGCTGTTATAGAAAAAGGCCCAGAATAAATTCTCTTTAATATTACGAATGGTTGCTTTACTTAAACGGATTGCTGTTACTACATCCAATAAGCTGTTTTTCATCAACACAATATCAGCCGATTCAATCGCAATATCCGTACCTGCGCCGATTGCAATACCAACGTCTGCTCTTGCAAGTGCCGGAGCGTCATTGATACCATCCCCAACCATGGCAACTTTGTGTCCGCCTTCCTGCAATGTGCGTATTTCTCGTTCCTTATCTTGAGGCAATACCTCTGCTACCACTCGGTCAATTCCCAGCTGTTTTTGAATGGCCTGCGCGGTTTTCTTATGGTCGCCTGTTAACATGACAACATCAATGTGCATATCTTTCAGTTGTGAAATCGCCTCTGCACTGGTCGGCTTTACTACATCTGCTACAGCAATTACACCTAAGATATGATTGCTGTCTGCAAAATAAAGCGGCGTCTTCCCTTGATCGGCAAATGTGTTGCTGAGTTCTTCAAAGTTTTCCACATCTACATATTGGCTGATAAAAGAAATATTGCCTGCATAATACTCGGTTCCATTTATAGAAGCAGTAATCCCTTGACCTGACACTGCTTTAAAATGCTCTGTTGGGAGTAAACTCACTTTTTTCTCTTGTGCATATGCTACAATTGCATCCGCCAATGGATGTTCGGACGGTTTTTCCATAGAAGCCGCCACAGACAATAATTCTTGTTCGGATATATGCTCTGAAGGTACAATGTCCGTTACCTTGGGTTTTCCTTCTGTAATGGTACCCGTCTTATCCAGTACAACCGTTTTCACACTATGAGCCACTTCCAAAGCTTCTGCTGATTTAATTAAAATACCATACTCCGCACCTTTTCCTGTTCCCACCATAATCGCTACAGGTGTAGCCAAACCAAGTGCACACGGACAAGAGATGACCAATACGGCAATACCGATAGAAAGTGCAAACTCAAACGGATACCCCAAAATCAGCCATACAATGGTAGCAATTACGGCAATGGTAATGACCACGGGAACAAAAATACCGCTGATTTTATCTGCTAATTTAGCAATGGGAGCTTTGGATGCATTTGCATCCTCGACCAATTGGATAATTTGAGCCAACGTGGTATCATCTCCAACCTTTTGGGCCTCCATATGGAAAGAGCCCATTTTATTGACAGATGCGGCAATGACTTTATCTCCAACATTTTTTTCCACAGGGATACTTTCACCTGTTAAGGCAGATTGGTCAACGGAAGAACTGCCCTCTATGATGACGCCGTCAACGGGAATGCTCTGTCCGGGTTTAATCACAATACGATCCCCTACCACAACTTCTTCCACAGGAATCTCCTGCTCTTCTCCGTTACGAATGACCGTTGCTGTTTTTGGTGCCAAATGCAATAACTTTGTAATTGCCTCTGAAGTTTTGCCTTTTGATTTTGTTTCTAAAAATTTACCAAGCGTAATTAAAGCCAATATCATTGCGGAAGATTCAAAATACAAATCCATGGTATAGTGATGAACCGTTTCCATATCTTGATAACCCAATCCGATTCCTATTTGATAAATTGCAAATACACCGTAAATCAAAGCGGCAGAAGAACCAATTGCAATTAAGGAATCCATATTTGGATGAAGCTTTACTAAATTTTTAAAACCTGCTTGAAAGTATTTGCGGTTTACATAAACAACAGGCAATGTTAACAAAAATTGAGTCAAAGCAAATGACAATGCATTTTCATTACCTGTCAAAAAATTGGGTAATGGAGCACCAAACATATGCCCCATAGAAATATACATCAGCGGTATTAAAAACACAAAAGATAAAATCAATCTGAATTTCATATTTTTAATATCTTGTTCCACAGGTGAAACTGCCGGTGTGGCAGATGTTTTTTTCTGACTATTTTTTTGCTCTAAAGCAGCTTGATACCCGGCTTTTACCACTGTGTCTATAATTGTTTGGTTATTTACTTTGTCTTCATCATAAGAAACAACCATGGAATTTGACAAAAGATTCACAGTGACTTCTTTTACGCCCTCCAGCTTTTTTACATTTCGTTCTACTGTAGAAGAGCATGCAGAGCAAGTCATACCTGTTACTTGAAATTTTTGCTTCATATATTTTCACCTCTTATCACCCCACCCCTCAGGGGGTGTTATTCATACTATATCACTATTTTATTTTTGTGTCAATTACTAATATAACCCATATGGAAAAAAACATGTGAAATTCCGTAATTTACTGTGTGCAAACTAATTTATGTTGTCAAATTTGTTGGGAATACGACTTAAAAACAGTACTCCTAAAATCAATGGACAACACCCCAAATATCATCTCTCAAAAATATCTTAATGCCAATATAGGCTTCTTTGTAAAACACAGTAAACATTTGACCAACTGTGTATTCAAACAAAAATGATTCAATGTGAAAACGAATAGGTTTCATCTATCATGAAACCTATAACTGTTTTCTATACCTATAAAATATATACTTTGACATTTATCAAAATCATGTGAAATTGATTGTATTATCATCTGTTAAGGTATACTGTTATACTCTATCGAAACGGAAAAAAGCAAATGAAAAGATAATATCATTTGCTCGTATTTTATCTTGACAATACATAAATAACAAAATCTTATCTACTTTATAGATAAGATTTTGTTATTGAACTTTACTCTTTGATATATCATTGCTTGATATTTGGTCTTACGATTGTCTCTATCGCAACTACGCCGGATTTAATAGCATTTAAAATACAATTAATTTTTAGCATTTCATTTTTGCGTTTTTATTACCGGTTGAATATTTTTATCTGTTCCATTTTCCAAAGTTATTTTGATTGTAAAGGTTCTACCTTTGATTTTAGACGTATCTGGTGAAATCTCTTCTCATCTGTTATTTTATTGATGCAGTTTCTTCTTTGTACTATCACTTTGAAAGGTTGTGGCAATTTGCATGATTCATTTAGAACAACCTTTTTCCTGTATTTTTCCAGCGTTACATTATTTCAGACTTTTTATATCACTCTTTTTCCTTTTACATAAAGAACGCCTATTCATTCGAATAGGCGTTCTTTATGTAAATCTGATTCTTATTTATGTTTAACGTGCAGCTCTGAAAATAGCTACAATTTCTTCATGAGTAGCTTGCTTTGGATTGGTAAAACCACAAGCATCTTTCAGTGCATTGGTTGCAAGTTCGTCAAAAGCATCCTCTGGAACTTTTAATTCGTCCAAACCGGATGGAATTTCAACATCTTTTGACAGTTCTTTAATCAAGTCAATTGCTTTTCTTGCACCTTCTTGCTCGCTTAATCCTTCTACATCTGCACCCATGAATTTTGCAATGTCTCTTAATCTTCCTGCTGCAACTTGTGCATTATATTCCTGTACATGAGGCAGTAAAACGGCATTACATACACCATGGGGTAAATCAAACATGCCGCCCAATTGGTGAGCCATTGCATGTACATAACCCAAGGAAGCATTATTGAATGCCATACCTGCCAAATATTCGGCATAGGCCATATTTTCTCTTGCTTCTACATTTTTGCCTTCATGCACTGCCGTTCTTAAATATTTTGTGATTAATTCAATTGCCTTTTGTGCACAAGCATCTGTGACAGGAGTTGCATTGGTAGAAACATATGCTTCTACAGCATGAGTCAATGCATCCATACCTGTTGCTGCTGTCAGTGCTTTTGGAATATTCAACATCAAATTTGCATCATTGACTGCAATAATCGGAGTCATATTTTTATCTACCAAAGCCATTTTTACGTGACGTTCTTCATCGGTGATGATACAGAAAATCGTCATTTCGCTGGCTGTACCTGCGGTTGTGTTCACTGCAATCATTGGCAACTGCGGTTTTTTGGAGCGGTTTACACCTTCATAATCGCCAATTGCTCCGCCGTTGGTTGCAAGCAAAGCAATACCTTTACAGCAGTCATGAGAAGAACCACCGCCAAAAGAAATTACAAAGTCACAATTTTCTTCTTTGAGCATAGCTAAACCGTTATTTACATTTGCAACAGTCGGATTTGGTTGTACTCCGTCATAAATTGCGTATTGAATACCATTTTGCTCTAGCAGTTTTGTTAACTCTCCCACCAGACCAATTTGATTTAACACTTTATCTGTAACAATAAGTGCTTTGGTTAAACCAAGTTCTTTGATTTCGGCCGGTACTTCTTCAATACATCCTGCCCCCATTAAACTCATTGATGGCATATAAAATCTTTCTGACATAATACATTCCTCCTGTTTCAAGCGTCTAACATTCGCATGAAATTTTATTAATTGAATTGATGTATTTAGTATACCATATCCGTACACATTGTCAATAATAGATAAAAAATAGACAATCTTTGTTATTTTTTATACAACTTAAACAATAGACAGTTAAAATAATAGCAGTAAAATCTGTATAAATTTTACTGCTTCCAAATATTATAAATATAAAAATCCTTTTTCGTCCAGAGTTTTTTCCACCAAATCCAAAATTTCTTCCGACTTCGCCTCAATGGTATGGGAGTGAATTCCATTTGTTAAGTCTGTCAGCGGTTTTGTTTGATTTTCGGATAAATCCTTTAAAAACAGCTTTACTTCCTGCCTGGAAGCCACTTTTAAATCCGCTCGTATGATACCGTATATCTCATGCTCTACGGTTACATCCAACACGCGGGCACCACAATCTACAATGGCATTTAACTCTTCCTCAATTTGATTATGATTGTGTTTTACCCTGATGACCCTTGTTACGTGGTAGGCATCGTCTTGCAGCAAGACATAACCGCGGTTCGTAGCAAAAATAGGATACTTCCCTGCTCTCAATAAAGCAACATCTTGTACAATCACCTGACGGCTCACATGTAATGTTTGAGCCAATTCTGTCCCTGAAATGGGTTTTTGACTTTTGGAAATTAACCGTAATAATTCCTGACGTCTTGCATCACCTTCCATATGTATGACTCCTATTCCATGGGCGACAAATTTTTCAGGGAAAAATCCAAAATTGGAGCAGAATGGGTCAAAGCACCGCATGAAACATAATCTATCCCAATTGCAGCAATTTCTTTGAGTCGGGATTTTGTCACATTGCCTGAACATTCTGTTTCTGCTCTGCCTGCAGTTCGTTTTACTGCTTCTTTCATCGTTTCAATGTCCATATTGTCCAGCATAATAATATCAGCTCCTGCTTCCAGTGCTTCGTCCAGCATTGCAAGTGTTTCTACTTCCACTTCGATTTTGCGAACAAACGGAGCATACTCTTTTGCCATTTGAATGGCTTTTGTTACGCTGCCTGCTGCACCAATATGGTTATCTTTAATCAAAATACCATCTGAGAGATTATATCTATGGTTATATCCCCCTCCTACAGTAACAGCATATTTTTCAAAAGGACGCATGTTGGGCGTTGTCTTTCTGGTATCCAGCAATTTTGTTTTGGTTCCCTGCAATTCTTTCACCATTTCATTTGTGATGGTAGCAATACCACTCATACGCTGTAAATAATTTAATGCAGTACGTTCTCCTGTAAGCAAAACACGAATATCTCCTTTGATTTCACCTACGATATCTCCCTTTTTTACCACATCTCCATCTTGAAAAAAACTGGTAAATTCACATTCTTTGTCAAGAAGCTGAAAAACGCGTTCAAAGATATTCAATCCTGCAACGATACCTGTTTCTTTGCAAATCAACTGCGCTTTTCCCTGTTTTGGCATAGGCATAACTGCATTCGTCGTCACATCTTCACTGGTTACATCTTCTTGCAGTGCACGTAAAATGTAATCATCTGCAAGTATTTTCATCGTGACACCATTGATCATAAAACGCACGGTCCTTTCTTTTAATTTCATTTAAGATACATTGTTTATATTGTTGTTTTAATAATTCCGCATCTTGATACGGCTGCACATCAATTGGTTGAGATGGCGGCATTTCTTTTAACATGTTCTCTGCGATATGCAAAGCAGCTCTCTTTGCAAATACCAAACTTTCCAATAAAGAATTGCTGGCCAAACGGTTGGCGCCGTGTACGCCGTTGCATCCTGTTTCACCTATGGCATACAAACAATCCATATCTGTTTTACTGTTTAAATCTACCTGAATGCCGCCCATAAAATAATGCTGAGCGGGGGTAACGGGAATGGGTTCCTTTGTAATATCGTAGCCTTGCTCAAGACAATATTCATAAATATTGGGAAAGCGTTTTTTTATCACATCTGCTCCCATGTGTTCCATAGATAAGTACACAAATTTGGCATTTGTTTTTTTCATCTCGTCTTTGATTGCTTTTGTGACCACGTCTCTGGGCAGCAGTTCGTCGACAAAACGTTCTCCTTTTTCATTGAGCAAAACAGCCCCCTCTCCCCTGACCGATTCTGAAATTAAAAAGCTGCGGCCTTTTTTCTCAGAATATAAGGTAGTAGGATGAATTTGGATATAATTGATATCCTGTAATGCAATGTGATGTTTTAATGCAATTGCCAAAGCGTCCCCCGTAATATGAGGATAGTTGGTAGAATTTTGGAACAAACCGCCCAGCCCGCCTGTAGCAAGTACCACTGATTTTGCATATATGGGCTGTATTTGTCCGTCTTTGGTTCTAACAACCACTCCTGTACATACGTGATTTTGTTCTATAATATCGACCATAGAAGTGTATTCTTCAATCTGGATATAGGGACGCTGCTGCACTTGTGCCATTAATTTACTGGTAATCTCGTAACCTGTAATATCTTTATGATGTAAAATACGGAATGTGGAATGAGCACCTTCTCTGGTATAAGAAAGTCCATTTGATGTTCGTTCAAATTCCACACCAAAATCAATCAGATTTTGAATAATCTGCGGAGAAGATCGAATCATAACATCAACAGAGTCCGGATTGTTTTTATAATGACCCGCACGCATGGTATCTTCAAAATAGCTTTCGTAATCTTCCGGAGTTCTCAAGGTGGAAATTCCGCCCTGTGCCAAATAAGAATCACTGTGTTCCGCTTTGTCTTTTGTTATCATCAAAATATGTAATTCTTTTGGCAGCTGTAACGCACAAAAAAGCCCTGCCACGCCTGTTCCCACTATGATAACATCTGCTTGATGTTCCATACTTGCCCTTCTCTCTTATTGCGCAATTTGATGCATCTGCTTTAATGCACCTTCTGCTTTTTTCATCAAATTTTCATCAAGTTCCATTGGAATGCCTTGCTTAAGCGCAAGCTCCACTTTCTCTAATGTGATTTTTTTCATATCATCACAAACTTGATGTTTTTTTACCGCATAAAACTTCTTGTCAGGATTCGCCTTTTGCAAATTGTAGAAGATTCCTGTTTCGGTACAAATAATAAATTCCTGTGCATCACTTTTGGTTGCATATTCTAAGATTCCCGAAGTACTTCCTGCATAGTCTGCCAAAGCTACCACGTCCGGACTGCACTCCGGATGCACCAACACCTTTGCATCGGGATATTCTTTCATGGCATCTTGTACATGATAAGCCATGATATCTTGATGCACACAGCAATATCCTGTATGAAAGATAAAATTCTTTTCAGGAATTTTTGCTGCAAGATTACGCCCTAAATTTCCGTCCGGAATAAAAAAGATATTTTTTTGTTCCAGTGCCTTTACAATTCTTTCCGCATTGGAAGAAGTAACACAAACATCGGAATAAGCTTTTGTTTGTGCGGTAGAGTTGATATAGCATACTACGGACAAATCGTCATAAGCTTCTCTTACTTTTTGAATATCATCAGGTGTTACCATATGTGCCATTGGGCAGTCTGCTTCCACATCTGCCATAATCACAGTTTTTTCGGGATTTAAAATTTTTGCACTTTCTCCCATAAATTCCACACCGCAAAACAAAATGGTTTTACACGGACTTTCAGATGCTTTTTTACTTAAATAGTAAGAGTCGCCAACATAATCGGCAATTTCCTGTACTGAGCCGTCAACATAAAAGTGCGCTAAAATAACTGCGTCACGCTCTTTTTTTAACTTTTGGATTCGTTCCTTCAACGCTTGCATACAATACAACTCCATTTCTAGGGATTCCCACCACAGCATATTGGTAGGATTTAAACTTATGTATACCAGTATTGCACAACCACAACTATATGTCAATACAACTGACAAGACAGTAGAAAATTTTGTTTGATATCCATGAAAAGACAGTACTATGATGTTCTATTTGCTATTGGATACAACAGACAAAAAAAGAACTGCAAGTTTGCAGTTCTTTTTTACCGGCTATACGATGACCCTTATCCCTGCATTGCTTTTGCAAAATTTTCTCCATATACAAAAGCTTCCTGCAATTGTTCATCACTTGGTTTTAACTTAACACGGTAACCTTCTACCGGCAGTTTCAAATTTAACTTTTCCATTCTATGCAGCAAATTTGGTACTGCTTCTCCTCCCCATGCATAAGAACCGAATGCTCCCGCAAAACGTCCCTTCTGGATAATAGGGTTAATATAAGTAAGCATCTGCCATACGGGAGGTAATGCATCAGCTACCAAAGTGGGTGACCCTAATAAAAAGCCGTCAGCCTGCTGCAGCTGTTTTCCCGCTTCCTCTAAATCTGTAGTTTCCAAATCCAATATTGTTAAATTGTCAATGCCTGCATGACGAATTCCCTCTGCAATTTTTTCTGCCAGCATTTTGGTATATCCATAACAGGAAGCATATGCTATAACAACCTGCTTTTTCTCTCCCACAACAGGAGTGGACCATTTTTTATATAACTCAATATAATGAGGAATATCTTTGCGTAGAACAGGTCCATGACCGTTGGCAATCAACTCTATTTCCAAGGGTTCGATTTTCTTTAGCGCATTCGCCATGCTTGGATATGCATATGGTCCTATAATATTATCGTAGTAATATTGATAAGATTCTGAAAAATCTGTATCAATCAGGTCGTTAAACACACGTTCATCTGCAAAATGGCACCCAAAGCTGTCACATGTAAACAGTGCTTTTGCCTGCGGAATATAGGTGTAAGTGCTGTCCGGCCAATGAAGCATTGGCGCGCTGATAAACTGAAGGGTCATACCTCCAATATCAAGAGTGTCTTTTTCTGTTACCGTGATAGAAGGAAAAGGGGCATTGAATATTTCGCTCAAGTAATTCAGCGCTACCTTTCCCGCAACTATCTTTGCATTTGGTGCATACTCCAACAACTTTAAAATACTTCCGCTATGGTCAGGTTCCGTATGGTTCACCACAATATAATCAATTTCAGAGGGGGCGCATACCTGACGAATATGTTCGAGATGCTCTTCAAAAAACGGCTCTTTTACGGTATCAAACAAAACTGTTTTTTCGCTACCTCTGACCAAATAAGAGTTATACGTAGTACCGTAATCGGTATGCATAATAATATCAAAATTACGCAATTCTTTATCTAACACGCCTACCCAGTAGATATTCTTTTTAGCTTCCAATGCAGGCATAATCAAACCTCCCTTAAAATTCACGTATTTTAAAATATACCATATTGCTATACTTTATTCAAGCATAGACTTCCTTGTATAACAAAAAGCTGTCTGAAATCAGACAGCTTGTTTATTATATGGATGCAATCAGCTCAACTTCTACCAATGCATTTTTAGGCAACTGTTTTACAGCTACACAAGAACGAGCCGGTTTCTCCGTAAAATAAGTCTCGTATACTGCATTAAAAGCAGCAAAATCATTCATGTCTGCCAAAAAACAAGTTGTTTTAATCACATTTGCAAATGTGGTACCTGCAGCCTCCAGCACTGCGTTTAGATTTTTCATCACCTGCTCTGCCTGCGCTGTAATATCTCCTTGTACCAATTCACCGGTTTCCGGAATAATCGGAATTTGTCCGCTGGTATATAACATATTTCCGTTTACAATTGCCTGAGAATATGGTCCGATTGCTGCGGGAGCCTTTTCTGTACTTACTTTTTTTAACATATGCATCGTCTCTCTCTTCCTATAATTTTATAGCCCTGATTGGTCAGAGCGTTTTCAATTTCCAAAATATGCGCATGGTCTCTGGTTTCCATTACCAAATGTAAATAACAGCCGTTTACATTTGTATTTTCACCGCTTCTGTCATGATGTACAGCCACTACGTTTCCGCCTGTCTCCGCAATAATTCGTGATACATCACTTAATTGACCCGGTTTATCCACCAGTTCAATGGTAATATCGGCAGAACGCCCTGTTTTTAGCAAACCGCGGGAAATCACACGGGACAAAATGGTAACATCAATGTTGCCGCCTGAAACAAGACATGCTACTTTTTTGCCTTTGACATCTACTTTATTAAACAACGCCGCTGCAACCGCAACTGCACCTGCGCCTTCGGCAATCAGTTTTTGTTGTTCAATTAACATTAAAATCGCTGTGGAGATTTCATCATCTGTTACGGTGACAATTTCATCTACATATTTTTCACATAAATCGTATGTTAAATCTCCCGGCTGTTTCACTGCAATACCGTCTGCAATGGTAGAAACATAATCTAATGTTTCTACGTGATGATGTCTTACAGAATTATACATAGAAGGCGCGCCTACTGCTTGCACACCATATACCTTACACTCCGGACGCAGCGATTTAATTGCAAATGCAACGCCACCGATTAACCCACCTCCACCAATAGGCACAATAACGGCATCCAATTCCGGCAATTGATCCAGTAATTCTAAACCAATACTGCCCTGACCTGCAATCACATCTTCATCATTAAACGGATGAATAAAGGTACTTCCGCTTTCCTGCTGCAATTCACAGGCTTTTTGATAGGCGTCATCGTATACACCTTTGACAAGGCAAACATCTGCTCCATAACGTTTTGTTGCTTCCACTTTTGAAATAGGAGCGCCGTCCGGAATGCAAATTAAGGCTTTCATTCCATGTTTGGCAGCTGCCAAGGCAACCCCCTGTGCATGGTTTCCTGCTGAACAGGCAATGACGCCTTTTGATTTTTCCTCGTCGGAAAGCTGTGAAATTTTATAGTATGCACCGCGCACTTTAAATGAACCGGTTGTTTGCAAATTTTCTGTTTTTAAATACAGTTCGCAATCCGGGTTCAAATGGGGGGCCAGAATCAAATCTGTCTTTCGCACTACGTCCCGCAATACGTAGGCCGCATGGTATATTTTATCTAGTGTAAGCATATCATCATTCTCCCTTTTGCAGTGTTCCGTTCTGTCGCTGCTATTATTTTTCCATTGCCATAGTACCCGTACGTAAAATCTTTACAATATGATATGGTTTACAGCATTCCACAAAGGAATCCAGTGTGGAAGGAGTTCCTGTGAGTTCTACAATCATATCGGTAGAGGAAACATTTAAAATATTTGCATGGAATACATTTGCAATTGCAACCAATTGATTGGAGGTCATATCGCTGCGCTCCAATTTTATCAATAAGTGTTCTCTTACAACCGCCTCGTTGTCGTTGAGTACAGTCACTTGTTCAATTTCCACCAGTTTACTCAATTGTTTATCCACCTGTCGTACAATACGGTCATCCCCCTGTACAACAATTAAAATTCTGGATCTGTTATTATCTTCCGTTTGCGCTGCTACAATGCTTTTGATATTGTAGCAGCGGCGGCTGAATAAGCCTGCAATGCGAAGCAGGACGCCTGCATGGTTTTGTGCCAGTACGGATAAGATGTAATCTTTTTCTTCAGTATGATTCATTATGGCGACCTCTCTTTCTTACATTTCCAGTATTGGTTCTTCTGCGGAAGCACCGGCAGGAACCATTGGCAATACGTTAAAATCACGATGAATATGACAAGCAACCAAAACAGGCTCTTTCAAACTGAGCGCCTCTTTCAGCACGGGAATCAACTCATCCTTGGTACGGATTTCGAATGCTTTTACTCCAAATGCTTCGGCCAATTTTACAAAGTCGGTCTTCTTATCCTGTGTTGTTTGAGAAAAACGATTGTCATAAAACAATTTCTGCCATTGGCGTACCATGCCCAGCACAGAGTTATCCACAACCAGTTCCATCATTGGAATTTGATATTTTGCCAAAGTGGAAAGCTCATTGCAATTCATATGGAAACTGCCGTCTCCTGCAATATTAATCACCTTTTTATCAGGATTTGCTACCTGGGCACCCATAGCGGCCCCAAGACCAAAGCCCATGGTGCCCAGTCCGCCTGATGTAATAAATTGTCTCGGATGACGGAATTCATAAAACTGTGCAGCCCACATTTGATGCTGACCTACTTCTGTTGCAATAATCGCTTCTGATTTGGTCAGTTCGTTCAAAGCATCAAACAACATTTGAGGTGTTACACCATTTGGATCAATTGCATCTTGTCTCAACGGATATTCTTTTTTCCAAGCTTTAATTTGTGCCAGCCACTCTTTATGGTCCTGTTGTTCCAATTTCTCATTGAGCAAAGACAAAATCTGCTTGGCATCTCCGCCTAATTTTAAAGTAACGTCAATATTTTTATTAAATTCTGCCGGGTCAATATCAATTTGGATAATTGGGCAATGACGAGCAAACAAATTTGCATTACAAATGACACGGTCAGAAAAACGTGTGCCTACTGCTAAAAATAAATCGCAATGCTTCAATGCCTCTGCCGCTGTTTTTGTTCCATGCATGCCAAGCATACCCATATAACGGTCATCTGCCTGGTCAAATCCTCCCTGGCACATCAGAGAACAAGAAACCGGTGCATCTATTTTTTCCACTAAAGTTTTCAGCTCATCGCAGGCCTCTGCAGCAAGCAAGCCGCCGCCTGTATAAACAAAAGGACGTTTACTTTTGGAAATCAGCTCTAATGCGCGTTCTATTTTAGATGCTTTTACCTCTACCGGCTTTTTGCTGATTGGTAAATGCATTGCTACCTGCTGTGCTTCATCCAATGCTTTTGTGGCAGGAGTGAATTCGTACAGTTGTCCTGTGATGTCTTTTGGAACATCAATTAATACAGGACCTTTTCTGCCTTCCTGCGCAATACGGAAGGCCTGACGAATGGTATCTGCCAAATATTCAATTTTCTTTACAATAAAGTTATGTTTTGTAATCGGCATGGTAACGCCTGTAATGTCTACTTCCTGAAAGCTATCCAGACCCAATAGATTCAAATTGACATTGCCTGTAATGGCAACCATAGGAATGGAATCCATATAAGCGGTTGCAATACCGGTTACCAAATTGGTCGCTCCCGGACCTGAGGTAGCAATACAAACGCCTGTTTTTCCGCTGGAACGGGCATAACCGTCTGCCGCATGAGCAGCACCTTGTTCATGTGCGGTACAAATATGGTTGATACGGTCGCTGTATTCATAGAGTGCATCGTAAATATTCAAAACAGCGCCGCCCGGATACCCAAATACGGTATCGACATGCTGCTCCAATAAGCACTCCATAATAATTTGTGCACCTGTTAATTTCATGGTGAAAGTCTCCTTTATATGTTTACTAAAATGACATGATACGATTGAATCTTGAAGGTCAGCAGTATAAAAAAAGCCCTCGCCTCTATAAAACATAGAGACGAAGACTAAAACTCCGCGGTACCACTCAATTTATTGCCAAACGACAATCCCTCACTGCATCTAACAATGCATGCTTTGATAACGGTAAGAAACCGGGCTCAGCTTACTTCTTTCTGGTTCAGCCGCCTGCTCAAGGGTGATTCCATACAGAACCTGTACTGCCTTACACCACCCGACAGCTCTCTGATACAGGCCCTCTGCATGACTTCCCTTTCAATGCATTTCATCTATTACTTTAAATAATATTCCTTACTCAGAATTTTGTCAAGCCATAAACTGATTTTTACCAACAAAATACCTGCATGTATCATATGTTACAAGATACCTGTTATTTGCATTTTATATCATAGATAACATATGGTTATAAAAGAACTGCATGTGTGATATGAGCGATGATTCCGATTGTCAACAATACGGAACATGAGATATGTATTGTTTTCCATACCGCAGTCGGCATCTTTTTCCTCAAATATGCAAAAACAATTAACAAAAGCAGAATCATCCATACAATTTTTCCGCTGATGGACGCAGAAGTTTTTTCTGCAAGAAAACCATGTACCAATGAAAGAACGAGAAGTAACCAAGCATATACCGAATGATACTTTGTGATAGATTTTAAAAATTGAAATTTGGGATGGAGCTGTAATCTTTTTACAGGCTCCAATGTACACAAAAGAAATAACAATATCAAAATAAGCACAATACTGTGATTTATGATTTTAATCGCCATGAAGTCCTCCTACACAAAGTTAGTTTAAGCTAACTTTGTGTATTATATCAAACCTATAGAGATTGTCAAGATTAAAATAAAATCATGGTATTAAAATTGCAGCTTATTACATTCATTGCTGTACGTCAAACCATTGTCTTACCAATTGCTACATAGAAATTTTGTCTAAAATTCCTGTCAGCTTTGCAATTGCTACACCGTAATTGGTAATAGGAACGCCTTGCTGCTCGGCTTGTTCCACACGTGTTAACACATGTTTACGATTAAACATACACGCTCCGCAATGAATAATTAATTGATACGCACTTAAATCATTAGGAAATTGAGAGCCGCTTACTACAGTCACCTGCAAATGTTCTCCATACTTTTTCCGCAGCATATTGGGAATTTTCACCCTCCCTATATCCTCCTGAAGCGGCGCATGGGTACAGGCTTCCGCAATCAATACATGACTGTCGTCTGTGAGAGAATCCAACGCATCGGCTCCCTTCACAAAAGCAGATAAATCCCCTTTATATGCTGCCAGCAGTACAGAAAAAGAGGTCAGCAATGTTCCGGCAGGTTTCAATGGGTAAACCTGTGCAAACGCCTGAGAATCCGTAATAATTAATTTTGGCGGTTTTGCAAGCGCCTGCAGCGCGGTGGGCAATTGTTCCGTGGTAACACACATTACCACACAATGATTGTCCAGTAAATCCCGAATAGTTTGTACTTGGGGCAAAATCAGCCTTCCTTTCGGAGCTTGTTTATCCTGCGGCATTACCAAGAGCACTACATCTTCGGGCTGCACCAAGGAGCCTGTTAAGCTTTGCGCCTCAAAACCGGGAGGCATCAGACGCAGAATTTCATTTTTTATTTGTGTAATTCCCGTTTTTTCTTTTGCGCTGACCAATAAAGGAATGAGAGAAAACCGCTGCTCAATTTGACGTTTGATTTCCTGCGCCTGCTCAATACGGTCAACTTGATTGACAACAGCAAGCATTGGGATATTACGTTTCTTAAGTATAGCAATCCACTGTGCCTCAGGTTCCATTTCCATATCCGTAAACACCATAACAGCGATGTCCGTTTTGTCTAACACAGCTTTCGTTTTTTCAATACGCATGCTTCCTAAGTCGCCTGTATCATCAAATCCCGCTGTATCAATCAGCAAACACGGCCCAATCGGATGTATTTCTATGGCTTTTGATACAGGATCTGTTGTAGTTCCTTTTACCTCACTGACCAAGGCAATTTCCTGTCCCGTAATGGCATTGAGCAAAGAAGATTTCCCACTGTTACGCTTTCCAAAAATACCAATATGCAGTCTGTTTCCAGAAGGAGTATTTGTCAAGCTCATAAAAATGTCCCCTTTCCTGTTTTGATTAAAAACGGAAATCACGTTTTCCTTCTTTCATCAATTCCAAACGGTTGATTGTAATCTGCCGCACTTTTTCGCTGCCGATATGGTTCAATTCTTCCAAAATAGCGCGTTCGCCTTTTCGTCTCGTATCCTCGCTGGCATAGTCTTCCAAGTATTCTTTTAATGTCATAAGTGCATTTGGCTGACAGCAGTTTGCAATTTGTCCTGATTTTACAAGCTGCATAAAACGATCTCCTGTTCTTCCTTCACGGTAACACGCAGTACAAAAACTTGGAATAAAGCCTCCGTCCAATAACCAGTTTACAATCTGGTCCAAAGTTCTGGTATCGTTTAAGTCAAACTGTGCGGAATTTTCTTCTTCCGGCTCGTCTTCCGCATATCCCCCTACACTGGTACGTGAACCGCCGCTTAGCTGAGAAACACCCAAATCCAAAACGCGTTCTCTTGTTTTTTGAGATTCTCTTGTGGAAATAATCATACCTGTATAAGGAACCGCAATGCGGAGCACTGCTACAATTTTTTCAAAAATTTCATCGCTGATTGCATCTTTAAAATCTTCTGCATCAATATCATCTGCAGGACGGATACGAGGCACGCTGATGGTATGGGGACCTACACCCATGGCAGCCTCCAAATGTTCCGCGTGCATCAGCAAACCCACAAAATCATAACGATACATATTCAAGCCAAATAAAACGCCGATTCCCACATCGTCAATGCCTGCTTCCATGGCTCTGTCCATGGCTTCGGTATGATAGGCATAATTATGTTTTGGACCGGTAGGATGCAGTTTCTCATAATTTTCCTTATGATAAGTCTCCTGGAATAAAATATAAGTTCCTATGCCCGCGTCTCTTAATTTTCTGTAATTTTCCACTGTGGTTGCCGCAATATTCACATTTACTCTGCGGATAGCGCCATTTTTATGCTGGATGCTGTAAATGGTTTCGATGCTTTCCAAAATATATTCCAGAGGATTATTCACAGGATCTTCTCCCGCTTCCAAAGCCAAACGTTTGTGACCCATATCCTGCAATGCAATGACTTCCCTACGAATTTCCTCCTGCGTCAATTTTTTTCTGCAAATCGTCTTATTCTTATAATGATAAGGGCAATAGGTGCATCCGTTGACACAATAATTGGACAAATACAGCGGTGCAAACATTACAATACGATTTCCATATAATTTTTGTTTGATTTGCTTTGCAAGTTGAAACATCTGCTCATTTAAATCTGCTTGGTCACATTCCAACAGTACAGCCGCCTCTCTATGAGTAAGACCTTTACAATCTTTTGCTCTGTTAATCAGCTGCTCGATTAGTTCACGGTTGCTTTTGTTTTGTTTTGCATATGCAATCGTGTCTAAAATTTCTTTATCATCGATAAACTCTGTAGCTACTCTTGATTTTACATCATACATAAACATACACTCCTCTTCTGCAGATACCTATTATCCTTCGGATGTTTTAGAGTAAATGGTCTTTACGGTAATACCTTTAATCATGCCTAGCTTTCCGGATAATGCACTGATAACATCATTTGGGGCATCTACTACCACACTGATAATACTCAGCTTTTTCTCGCGATGAGGCAACCCCATTCTGCCGATGATATAAGAGCCATAATCATGCAATATTTGATTTAACTTTTCTGTTGCGTTTAAATCCTCCACAATAATGCCAATTAACCCGATTCTGGTTTCCATTTGACCCAATCCTTTCTTTTCTGATATGATGTAAACAAAAAAGACTCTTATACCAAAAGCGGTATAAGAGTCATATACGAAACATACCTTCCAAACAAAAAATTTGTTTGGGGTGTCTTAGATTCGTAACAATTTGACCGCCTTCTTACTTGGGACGAACCCTTGTATATATCAGAACGATTCTTTTTTGCAACATCATCTGCTCTTTCAGAATCATCTTCCAGATAAGATGTACTTTTAGCATAACATAATGTATTGCAGAAAGGCAAGGCAAATACGGTGCAATTGTGTATAAAGTTTTTCCTGCAGTTCTGTAGGAAATCAACGAGAATCGTCAAATAAATTTTGGATTCCCGAATAATGCCTATTTTTACTATGGACGAAATAGAAGAATTATTGTATAATATCAAGTTGAATCAATCTATTTTATAAACGATATATTATTATATAAAGGTCAACTTCAATCATTGTCACTTGATTAGGAAGGAGTACATATGAGAATTTCTACCAAAGGTAGATATGCTCTTCGCCTTATGTTGGATCTTGCCGTAAACGGTAAGGATAATTATATCAGCATAAAAAATATTTCAACAAGGCAAGAAATATCTGATAAATACCTGGAACAAATTATCAACCAGCTTTGTAAGGCCGGTTTTGTAAAAAGTGCCAGAGGAGCAAACGGCGGCTACCGTCTTTCCAGAGAACCCAAAGATTATACCGTCGGCATGATTTTAAATGTAATGGAGGGTACCCTTTCTCCCGTTCCTTGTTTAGACTATGAGACAAATACCTGCCCTCGCTCTAACGCTTGCATTACATTAGATGTGTGGCGCCAAATACACGAGGCTGTTCAAAATGTAGTGGACAATATTACACTTGCTGATTTAGTGGAAAAATATCATGCGGAATACGGAGATGAAGAAATTGCCCCGTGTTATGACCAAGATATGAAAAAAATGTTATCTTAACTGCATGATTTATGCCAAAGACGCTTCTGTTTGAAGCGTCTTTTTTTATTTTTCATCAAAAAAATACAAGATATATACCTGAATTATATGTTAATTCAGGGCTTTATTGTCTGTGGCTATTACAGGTTATCAATAAAACTGATAACAAGCTATTATTGGAAATTTACCTGCAAAATATTTGAAGTTTCCTATTGACATCTGTAAATGAACGGAGTAGAATAACATTAACAAAAACATTACTAATTCTATATGAATTATACAAATTAACTGGAGGCACAGTTATGCCACTCAAAACTATTACGATACGGTTTCGCTGCTGCAGCGCAGTAGACCGAATGTGACGCTCATATTTCATACTAAAAACAAAGATAAATAGAAAGTGAGTATATTATTATGAGCAACAAAAATTGGAGATTTGAAACACAACAATTGCATATTGGTCAAGAAACCCCTGATTCCGCAACAGACGCCCGTGCGGTTCCAATCTATCAAACCACTTCATATGTATTTAAAGACTGTGACCAAGCTGCAGGTCGATTTGGGTTAAGTGAAGGCGGCAATATTTACAGTCGATTGATGAATCCTACTACAGATGTATTTGAAAAGCGTATTGCCGCTTTGGAAGGCGGTATTGCCGCACTGGCAACTGCTTCCGGTTCTGCGGCCATAACATACGCAGTAAAAAATATTACCCGCGCAGGCGACCATATTGTGGCAGCTTCTACTCTATATGGAGGCACCTATAATTTATTTGCCCATACATTACCTGAGGACAATATCACCACAACCTTTGTTGACCCTGATACTTTACAAAATTTTGAAGACGCTATTCAGGAAAACACAAAATTGATTTTTATTGAATCTTTGGGCAATCCAAATTCCAGCATTATTGATGTAAAAGCAGTAGCGGATATTGCCCATAAACATGGCATTCCTCTGGTTATTGATAATACATTTGCAACCCCTTACCTATTCCGTCCCATTGAACACGGCGCTGACATTGTGGTACATTCCGCAACAAAATTTATTGGCGGTCACGGAGCCGCATTGGGCGGTGTGATTGTAGATGCCGGTAAGTTTGATTGGAATTCAGATAAATTCCCGGGACTGTCCCAACCTTGCGACAGTTACCACGGCATTAATTTTGCAAAAGATATAGGTGCGGCAGCTTATATTACCCGTATCCGCACCAATTTGCTTCGGGATACCGGTGCAACCTTGAGTCCATTCCACTCTTTCCTATTCATTCAAGGATTGGAAACGCTTTCCCTTCGTGTAGAACGCCATACGGAAAATGCGCTGAAAGTAGTTGAGTTTTTGAAACAACATCCCCAAGTAGAACGCGTTAACCATCCATCCTTGCCTGACAGCAAATATTATGACTTATATCAGAAATACTTCCCAAAAGGCGCCGGCTCTATCTTCACATTTGAAATCAAAGGAGGAGAACAAGAGGCAAAACGCTTTATTGACTCTCTTGAAATTTTCTCTCTTCTTGCAAATGTGGCAGATGCAAAATCTTTGGTCATCCATCCTGCAAGCACGACCCATTCTCAATTAAATGCAGAGGAATTAAAAGCCTGTGGTATTTCCCCTAACACAGTACGCCTCTCTATTGGTATTGAACATATTGATGACATTATTGAAGATTTGACGCAAGCATTTACAAAACTTTAACGAGAATAACCCCTTTATATTTTCTCAAATCATTCTATCCTATTTCTTAATTACATTTTAGATGGAAAAAATCCAAACATCTCATTGATTTGGGTTTTATTCCATCTTTTTTTTTGGTATAATATTACCGATTCTAAAATGAGTTTGTAACCATAAAATATCCTTCAGAGAGGATTTACCACATATGAAAATAATTGATTTGATTGAACAAAATTCCGTCACTTTTTCCTGCGAAATTTTTCCTCCAAAACCACATATCCCATTGGATGAATGTAAAAGCGTAATCAAAGGAATTGCCAAGATCAATCCTGACTTTATCAGCGTTACATACGGTGCAGGCGGCAGCAATTCCAAACGCACCATTGAAATTGCAGACCATATTCAAACACAATATCAAATTCCGGCGCTGGCGCATCTTACTTGCGTAGCATCTGCCAAATCTGATATTGCCTCTACATTGCATCAATTAAAGGACAAGCGCATTACCAATATATTAGCCCTGCGGGGTGATGTCCCTCAAGGTATGAATCCGGAAGATGCTGTGAAAGATTACCGCTATGCATATCAATTGATAGAAGATATCAAATCTCAAGGGGATTTTTGCGTAGGCGCAGCCTGCTATCCCGAAGGGCATATTGAATGCAGCCGTAAAATGGATGACATTGACCATCTTAAACAAAAAGTAGACTGCGGCTGCGATTTTTTAACCACACAAATGTTTTTTGATAATCAAATTTTATATAATTTTTTGTATAAAACTTTGGCCAAAGGCATCCATGTTCCCATTGTTGCGGGAATTATGCCCGTAACCAACAGCAGCCAAATCAAGCGTATTTGTCAGATTTCCGGAACATATTTGCCAGAACGTTTGGGTGCTATGGTCGAAAAATTTGGCGACAGCCCGCTTGCAATGAAACAAGCAGGGATTGCTTATGCCACAGAACAAATCATTGATTTGATTGCCAACGGTGTAAAAGCCATTCATTTATATACTATGAATAAACCGGACATTGCAGAAACCATTGTATCCAATTTATCTGAAATTTTGGACAAGCGTACAGCTGCTGTTCCGGTCTAAGGAGAATGAATTACGTAATGGATATTAGTCGCAAAGAAATACTGCGCTATTTGGGATACCGCGGAAAACCTGCCGATGAGATTGTTACAAACAGCATTGAATCTTGTCTTGCCGAACTACTGAGAGTCATCTCGCCAAAATGTATTTATCAAATTTTTCCTGTTACTTTTGGTGAAAATCACATTGTAACCATTGGCTCCATTTCCATTCAAAGTAAAAATTTGTCTCAGCATATTAACGGCTGCAAGGAAGCAGCCATTTTTGCTGCTACACTTGGCGCACAAACAGACTTGCTGATTCAAAAATACAACAAGCTGGATATGAGCAAAGCCGTTATTCTGCAAGCTTGTGCCGCTACCGTGATTGAGGCATACTGTGATGAGCAGCAGGATTTCATGAAAGAAGAAGCAGGTAAACAAGGACTTTATTTACGTCCTCGTTTCAGTCCCGGCTATGGAGATTTTCCGCTTACCTATCAAAAAGACTTACTAGGTGTCTTAAACTGCCAAAAACGCATCGGCCTTACTGTCATGGACAGTCTTATTTTGGCGCCGAGCAAATCCGTAACCGCTGTCATTGGATTGACAGAAGAATCCACAACCTGCCATATTGCAAGGTGCATGACTTGTCAGGCAAAAAACTGTCCGTTTAGAAAGGAAGAATAACCATGGATATTTTAAAGCAACTTGGAAAACGTATTATTTTCTTTGAGGGCGGCATGGGTTCCATTTTACAACAAAATGGACTTGCCCCGGGGGAATTGCCTGAAGTCTGGAACGTAGAAAAGCCTGAATTCATTTTAAATGTGCATCGGGAATATTTAAAATCAGGATGCGATATTGTCAAAACAAATACATTTGGAGCAAACTCCATTAAAATGGAAGACAGCGGTTACACAGCAAAAGAACTGATTGAAAAAGCAGTTTCCATTGCAAAACAGGCAGTAAACGAAAACGGTCATGGGTTGGTTGCTATGGATATTGGTCCAACAGGCAAACTGCTTCGCCCATTGGGAGATTTGGAATTTGACGGGGCATACGAAGCATTTAAAGAAATGGCTATGGTAGGCGAGCAAGCAGGAGCTGATGTAGCTCTGATTGAAACCATGAGCGATACACATGAAGTAAAGGCAGCTGTACTGGCGGTAAAAGAAAATACAAAATTACCTGTATTTGTTACCATGACCTTTGACGAAAATGCAAAACTGCTGACAGGCGGAGATATTCCTGCGGCTGTGGCATTGTTGGAG